>NZ_JQNA01000002.1:2818670-3131856 GCF_000745015.1 Burkholderia sp. 9120
CTAGTAGCACAGACCGATGATATACCCAGGGCGGAAACCAGAGAGCGCTGGCTAAGGCACTTTGAACGCTGGCAGAAAAACCATGACATTTCCCAGCCGAGGCTTGTCGTTTTTGTCGATGGCGTAAATCAGCGAGAGACTGTTGACTGGTTGCGCTTCCTCGATGCAATGAGTGAAGTGGTCACCCGACTGGGCGGACGACTCGTGTTCAGCTGTCGGCGCGTCTTCTATCGAGGGCGACTTGAAGGCAGGCTTGTTAGCCGAGTCGAATCAATCGACGTTCCGGAGTGGTCCGACCTTGAATTGGACGAACTGCTGAAGGTACGAGGAACTTCGATTGCCGCTCTGGAGATTGGGATTATTCGCGGGTTGAGAAATCCGCGAATATTTGGGGTGGCGATGTCGCTGTTCAATAAGGACGAAATCAAGGCGTTCGGCGAGTTAAGCGTTAGTCGCCTCCTTTTTGAGCACATTCGCAGTGGAAACGCAACACTGGACAACTCGATGGAGCCCAGCAGATTTGCAGCGGAGATTCGCAGCCACGCGGAAAACATCGTTCAGAGACTCGAGAGGAATGAACCGGACGGATTGAATGAATTCGATATGTCTTCGTTCGGAGCTGCGGGCGATACTACCAGAGCGGTTTCTGACCGGTTCGTCATCACCTCATCAGGCCACTTCTTCGAGATGATAGAAGGTGAGCCCAACAGGTATGTCCTGAAAGAGGACGGTCTGCCGCTGGCAATGGGGTTGGCACTTGTCAGCAAGGTACGCACGGCGTTACGGCAACGACGAAGTATCGACGAGGCCCTGTCCAACATCCTTGACCCCATTGCCGCGCTTGACCAAACGAGCGATATTCTTTTGAGTGCGATTCTTTCTGCCGTGATTGAAGGGTCTTCAGAAGAGGTCGTAACCCCCCTAGTGTGCTCCTTCGTCTCTCTTCAGAACATCGATGCTTCGCACTATGCAGAATTCCGCAATCTGTTCGGTCGTGACCCGGTCGCATTTCTTGGGGCGGTAGAGACTCTGGTCTTGAGTCGCAACGTCGCGTCAAATTTTTCCTGGCTAACGGCCGCTGTCTCAGACCTAGCAGGAGCTACGAAATTTGAAAGCGCGTACGTCGCTTCCATTCACCGCTGGCTCAGCATGTACTCTTTGGCGCCTGAACGTATGGTGCTCGTTCCGAACACTCCGGACCGCGCCGATGAACATAGCCAGCAACTCAGGGAGCGTGAGAATGAACTCACTACAAGCCTCGAATCGTTGTCGCAGTGCGAACGCGAAATCTTGAAAACAATGGTTCTCGAGGGTCGAGGAGATTATAGCCAACTCGGCCTGATTGCTCTGCAGGCACTCGCAAGTCGTCCTCTTGCACCCTTTGCCACGAGCTTGACGCAGTGGTGTTTCGCTTCCGCATTCAACGGCGGCTACCGTGACAATCGGGACGACTTCTATAGCCTGCTTCGTTTTAATATAGTCGATTGGGTCCCGGCCAAGACTGCACTGCTGGATGCGGTGCATTGTCTCCGTCAGGCTGATACATCAAGCGTCGGGCAATGGGCGCTAGTCTATGCCCTTCAGGCTACCGGCGATAGTGGCGATGCCAAAGAAGCAAGCCGCATTGCCGATGGCTTGAGGGGTGAAAGCGGGACCATAAGAAACTGGCGACTGATTGAAGACTTTTGCGCTACAGACCCCTGTAACCCTTCGTCCGTAGAACCGGAAAATATCAGCGCTACTGCCGTTAAATACGAGGGCATCAATCCGGCTGAAGTGCGTCGGACGGCGAGTAGTTCAAACGACAACCATTTCTTTACCGCAGCCCAGCCTGGCTTGGCTCGGTTTCGTCCCACGATTGCCTCGGATGTCTTGCGTGCCTTTGCGACACAAGCCACAGCACGTCAAACGCGGGAATTCAATCACGCGGTCCATTCCCTTGCGGAGCAGACGGTGGCGTTCGACAGGCAAATCGCTGCGGCCTATGTCGAAAAGGCACGCGAGATTGCTCAGGCTGCGCTCGACGCTGGCGAGGACAAGCACAATGAGGCATGGGTCGCAGCCCAGTTTGCCCTGTGCGTAGCCTTCCCCCACTTGACCGGTGAAGAACAGCTTGAGGCACTACTCGACCATCCTGACGACAAGACCGTAATGATGGACTTAAGCCATCTACTTCGTCCCATCGACGGTAACAGGATAGAGCGCGAACTGGAGAAAGCCATTCAAGAAGGCAATTTTATCCGGCAGTTTCGCGTGCTGTTGTTTGCAGAATACTCTTCTACTCCCTTGACAGCTCTCTCTAAGGACATGGCGGTGAGTCTTTTGGCCTCACATCACGACCATGTCCGCTTGTCGGCGCTTTCGCTTGTTCACGCAACGGCGGACCCGGCACTGCTTACGGCGTTGGTGAAATCCGGATGGAGTGCAAGTTCGCTTGACGCCGTGTCGCGCAAGATTGAAATCATGCACGGCTCACGCGCGCTGGTTCTTGCAGCGGAGCAAGGCTCTATCACTATCGAGAGTTGTCTTGACCGAATCGACTTTTCGGCTTACGAACTACTGGCCGAAAGGCTGGGAACGGAGGGCTCGGTGGCCATCGCCAAGCGACTTGACACGGCCATTCGAAAGGCGTCTGAGTTTCATGCCATCGGCAATCTCCCCGACATTGAGCAAAACCTGCAGGGTCGACACTGGCCTGTTATTTACGAGGTTTCGCATAAAGCCTCTCCTGACGAAACTCCAGAAGAACGATTGCTGCGAAATGCCGATACTGGCGATGCATGGTATGACCGCCAGGAAAAAAGCCGAAATGTCGCCGAACGCTTTGAGCGTGACCTGACAAACGCCGATGCGCAACTCATTATCCGACCGGTCTCCGTCGAACTTATTTCCGCGATTGACGATGCAAACGTCTTGTTCGCAGACGCGTGGGCCAAGCTCTTTATGGAGCTGAATGGCCAGGCCCTGTGCAACGTTCACAATATTGGGATGGTAGTGGCTGAGGTGGTTGGCAGACGGGACGGTATTGCCGGAAGGAAACTATTTGAGCACGTCCAATCAAGTACGCCACAGGTTCGTGTGACGTTCGGTCACTCCAAGGTCGACGTCGACGCGATGACTGCATGGGGTGCGGCGGTCAACCGTGAAATGAATGAACGATGCTTCGCGCGTCTAGACCGAATCAGCAATGACCACGAACTTGCAATGGAGATTCTTGCCGCTATCGGAGCCCAACGCATAGATATTTTGCGTGATTACGTGTTAGACCGTCGAGAGCGGGTGGAGCCCGCACTACGAGCTCGCGCCACGATGGTGGCGGGCCTGTCGCCTGATGAGCCATGGGCGGTCGATACAGTCGACCGCTTGAAGCATGAACATGGCTTCCTCAAGGGTGCATATAAAGCGGCGACGTATGCTATGGAACGCCATCAATGGTCTCGCCAGTGGGCTGCCAAAATTCGCGAGGCAACCGACCCAATTGACTTCTGGCGCTTTTCCGTCCTGCTTTCGAAAATCGTTGACGGTCGCTTCGATAAAGCAGAACTCGTTGGGGATGCACCAAGCGAACTCGTGCAGCGGTTCGGCCCCACTTTGGATTCAGCAATTCGGCAGAGAATCGGGAAATGGAAAAACAATCGTAGTTCAAAGCTCTTTGGGATGAACGCCCCTGACGAGGTCTTCACTGTACGCAATAAAACAAGTACACGATGACTAACGGCGCCGGTCTTGGTCTTACATGCCTCGACCGAAACCAGAAGCACGGATGGGAATTTTGTCGGACCCGACTGTGTTACGGCATGAGTTTCCTGCTTCCGGCCAACTCCTTCGCCGCGACTCGGTTTCGAAGCGAGGAGTATCTGCGACGCGGCGTCGCAAGGTAGACCATTCGGGGTAAGCGCATCATTAGCGCCCACGCTATCAAAAAGGAACAACGAATCGATGGCTTTCGCGGTTAGTCCCCAAACGGGTTGCCGGTGTCCTTTACTTCTGTATTGAGGTTGTGTTCCGCACGCACTGCCTTGAGCACGCCCTCGATGTCGCGCTCGAAGCCGACTGCGTTGCCGAAGTGAGTCATATCCCAGTTGCAGCCTGTCTTGTCAGCCTCTTGCAACTGCGGCCGCGGCACACGAATCTTCACGCCATCCTCGACGATTTCCTGCAGTCGATGGATTCGCCGATTGACCTCCTGCTGTAGCTGCGAAGCATTGAGCGTCTTGCGTATCATCCGAGTCTCCTCCCGGTTGCTCACGCCAGTCTAGCTCAAGTGAGGCCTTCCGCGATTTGGCGCTGAAATGCAAAGTGAGTGTTTGCGCTTCGCCGCTACGCCACCACTCAACCATCGGCAACACATGTGCTGTTGGACGTGACCGCAGCAGGCGTAGAACTCGTGGAGGGCCGCTACCGCGCTGAGCGCATCCTGGACTGCAACGGAGGCACTCGTAATCCTGCGTTACGAATCTCGCACCGCCGTTTCACATGTGTCCGACATCGCTCCTTACACTCCAAGCCGTAGTCACTGACATTGCACTCAATGTGCGAGGAGTAGCGAAGATGAACAAGAAAATTCTTGGCGCAGCGCTCGGTCTGGCAGTGCTGGCAGCATCAACGGCAGCATCGGCACACGTCGACGTCGCCATTGGATTGGGCATCCCCGGGGCAGTCTATGGGCCTGCAGAGCCAGTGTACGCACCGCCACCTCCCGTCGTGTATGCCCCCGCACCTGTCGCCGTCGCGTACGGCGGTGGTGACGACTGGCGAGCCCGTGAGTGGCGCGAACGTCGCGAGTGGCGTGAACGTGAATGGCGCCGCCAGGAATGGCGTGAGCACGAGTGGCGCGAGCATCGTGATTGGCGCGGGTATTGAAACGACGCCGGAGAGCGCCACATCCGGAAAATCCGACCTCAGAGTACTTTCGAATGAAAACTAGCCCGATACGAATCGCCTTGATTGCAACGACGCTGGTCTTCGCAACGGCAGGCACGGCAAACGCCGCGGGCTGCCTCAAGGGCGCGGTGGTAGGTGGGGTCGCCGGGCACTACGCGGGGCACCATGCTGTCGTTGGTGCGGTCGGTGGTTGCGTGGTCGGCAGGCACCTTGCGAAGCAGCACGCCCAACAGCAAGCTGCGCAGCGTCAAGCAGCACAGGCGCAATAAAACGTCGTCGGCTTGGTGTACCCGGTGAAATCAGAAAATCGCTGGTCCACCGGGCACCTGACAACTACGTTTAGGTCGTCAACTCAGCGCCAGACTCGACTGCGGCCAACGGAGCGGCCACGGCCACGCTCTTGCGCGGCGCTTTCTTTGCCGGCACCTTCGCGCTCGCGGCCTTCTTGGCAGCAGTTTTCTTCGCAGTCGGAGCCTTCTTCGCAACAGCCTTCGTGACCGCCGGTTTCGCATCGGCCGCCGCACTGGCGCCGACAATCAGAAACTTCGCCCGGTCTTTGGCACCAGATAGCCACGCCGGAGCCGGACCGCGCCCGCTCCATGTCGCGCCCGACTTCGGGTCGCGATACTTAGCCGGCTGCGGACCTTTCGGCTGACCCTTGGTAGAGGTCACACCAACTGCCTTCGAGGCCTTCTTCACTGCAGTTTTCGCCTTGCTCACGGCACCCGCGGGCGTCGCGACAGTCGCTTTAGCGCCGTCTGCAATCAGGAATTTGCTTCGGTCCTTGACGTTAGCAATCCACGCCGGCGCGCGGCCGCGTCCACTCCACGTCGCGCCCGACTTTGGGTCCTGGTACATCGCCGGCTGAGGCCCGCGAACGTAATTGCCCGCAGTCTTCACTTTGCTGACAGGAGCCGGCTTCGCCGTCGCCGCACTTCCGTCAACCAGGAATTTGTCTCGGTTCTTGGCTGCTGCAATCCAACTTGGTGCCCGGCCGTGTCCGGTCCAAGTTGCACCACTCTTCGGGTCGCGATACTTGACCGTAGCGGCGCCTCCTTGGCTCGTGGTTATAGCAACTGCCTTCGTGGCGCGTTGCTTTCCACCAGCGTGCGCATCAATGTCAGCAATGGTCAGGCCGTATTTCGCCATCAACTCGCGAATCTTTTCGATGACGCTCGACGATTGCTTTGCAATCAGGGCATCCGCTTGGGCCTTCAATTTATCCATCTTCGCTTGGATTGTTTCCAAAGTCGTTGCCATAAAGTGATTTCCTTGTGAAGGTGGCCGCAATATGCCATGACACCTTCGAAGATAGCTAGGCCTTCCAAATCGAAAGCACCACCTAATGCATCGTTCGAGTCGAATCCTTCAACAAGCGGGCGGCTGCGGCACCAGAGTTCTCCGCAGCGTTAGCGGCTTATGGCAAGCCTTTAACAGAGAAACTTGAGCTAGGTCGTCTGGCACGCCATGACGCCTTGACTGCGCCGGTAATCTATAGGCGGTCAGGGCTCTCCTCCGCGGGATTGATGCCAAGAACGGCGTGAACCTTCGATAACGCTTCGTCTGCTTCAAGTCTTCGCTGGCCGAATTCTGTAGCCAGCATCGTCGAGACCTGTGCGAGGCTCTCGACGGCTATTCCCAGAGGTCGAGCCATTACCTCTAGTTGTGACCGTATCCAAGTTCGCGAGGCGGGGATAACCATCGCAACACACAGCAATGCCAGTAAGGCCAGCCAGACCTCGCGCGGGACGTTCGCCGCCGCTTTTTTGGCTGCAGAATGAACGAACTTCGTTGCGCCAGACAACGCCTTTAGGCTTAGTCCGCCAAGGGCGTACCCGCCGACCTGAAAGGTCACCTGAACAGCGGCCGCGCGGGAATAGGCACGCAAAGTTGCCATCACGGCGATGGGAGCGACCGTACCGCCCATCGCCGCGATGTCCTTGTCAGCGGTGACGATGGTTGCGTTGATTTTCTGTTGTAGCCGGAGATATGGAACGTCCTTCGGGTCCCGGTAGTCCACTCCATCTTCGGGGATGCCGCCGACGTCTACCAACTTTATGAGGGTGCGCAAACGTAGCCAGTGAGCAGTCACTTCCTCGCGCCTAGCGCCTTTTTCGATGATGAGAGGGATGTACTTTTCGACTTCGCTTTCGAGAAATGTCGGTGCCCACGCAATCACGGTTTCGACCTCGAGAACCTCGAGCAGCTCGGACCGCCCATGCGGATTCTTTCTCCTTGTTGTTGCCCAAATGAGTTCTTTAACGATGACGTTTGCGTCGAGTATCAGGTTGACTTGAAACAGTGAGGCCAGCAGAGCGAGCGGTGCGCCATCAGCATACAAACTCCTAAACTCCTTCAATGCGTCGGACCGAATGTGGTTGTCGTGCATGGTATTCCCCGTAGCTCCCGAGTCGGTATTGGTATGTCGGTTCCGCTTGACGAGTCCATTTACAACTTAGTGCAGGACGCGATGTGCGAGCGCCGTCTCATGCGTGCCATTGTCCCTCATTAATAGACGGCTAACTCTCAGCATCTCGAAGGCCTCCTCGCCACCGCCCGCGTGTCAACGAGGCACGGACGCGGGCCTTACCTCTAAACTTCCTGCAACGTGCGTGCCGGGACCCGTGTGACTCGAATCAATGTGCGCGCTGGTCGGTACGTTTTCCCACTCTATCTTTGACCATGTTTTGATGTCAGTCAGCGGAACCGTGTGTGTGTGGACGGGGCCACCCGACGAATAGATTCCACAGAACTTTTCCGTGCACGAGATAATGACTCCGGTCACGGGGTCAGCTTTGTCCCGCGTAATCTCTACGAAGTTCAGCTTGTGCTTCTTGAGCTCATCGATGCGCCACTCACGGATGGCTCTCATCTCTGTTTGGGCGACCTTTTCTCCTCTGCTGCACGCTGGATTGAACAGGGCCATCGGAAGGACGCTGAAATACATGAGAGAGAAAAACACGATAGCTGTCACACAAAAGAATATGATTTCCTGAGTCACGAAATTTTCTGACTTTTTCAGGGTCGTCCTAATACCCTTTCGCTCCCGGCGCTTCGACATGTGGTGGTTCATCCAGTTGCCCGCATAGAGCACTGCGGCTATTAAGAGCATGAGGCCGACAAATAACCCAAGCAAGTCGACCAGTAGGTCCTCCTGTGCGTAATAACCCAGATACGCAAGGTCATCGCTACTCCACGGCATCGCGTCCGGTTGCAAGCCGAATGCGAGGAGGTACCCGTTTCGGTATGACATCCCGGCATTTTTGAGCATCCAGAGAAATATCGCCCCTGCAAGAGCGGCTCCGCTGATGATGACAGCAGCGAGCGAAATCGCGGAGAAGCGGACTGTGGGTGCGTCCTGTTTTTTTGTAGTGGCCCGACGAAGGGATGAGCGTGTAGGTCGGTTATTCGGCAAGCTCATAGGAGATTTGGCAAGATTGAAGTTATTTAGCGGATATGCACCGCGCATTGTAATTTGTCATTTAGAGCAAGCGTGGCCAGTGATTTAACAGTTTCCTGATAGCGAATTAAAATAGCGTTTTGTAGAATCCGTGCGCGACTTAACGCTCGGGTGACGGAAAGAGGCACGTACAATGGAAGTGCAGGAGTTTATCGGCAGGATGACCGGAGGCTTGGCGCAGCAGGACCGGCTTCTGAAATTCGATACGCCGCTGGCTGCAAACACGTTGCTACCGCAGCGTGTTTTCGGTCGTTCGCGCATTGGCCGTAACTTCGACTTCACGGTCGACCTAGTTTCCACGTCCGATGACATTGAACTCAAATCACTGATTGCACAACCGGTCACCCTCTGGATTCAGCAGGTCGACCGCTCCTACGCGGCCCATCATGGCTACGTGAATACTGCGCGGCGACTTGGTTCAGACGGCTCGACGACAAGCTATCAGCTCGCGTTTTCTTCCTGGATGCATTTCCTGCGCTTTCGCAAGGACGCGCGAATCTGGCAGGACAAACCCGCCGACGAGATTCTCACCGACGTATTCAATCAGCATCCGCAGGCTCAGGGCGCGTTCCGGTTTGCCCTGAAAGCGCCTCTGCCGCAGCGCTCGTTTTGCATGCAATACGAAGACGACTGGAACTTTTGCCATCGCATCTTGGAGAGCGAGGGGCTCTTTTTCTGGTTTGAACAGGCCGACAATGGCAAGGCTCACACCATTGTCGTCACGGATGATTTGGCGTCGTTGTCGCCACTCGCAAGGCTCGACGGACAGCCCGTAGAGTTCTACCGCGCCGGTACCGGTTCCGAGACGAACGCGCTCGTGCAGTGGTCGGGCACGCGTACGCTCCACAGTACCTCGGTTACCACCCGGACCTTCGACTACAAGTCACCCTCGGTCACGAACCCGAAGGCGACAAACGTTCCTACGCTCGAGACGCACGGCGACCTTCCGCAGCAGGCCGAAGTCTATGAATACACTGGCGCCTATTCATGGAAAGAGCAGACGCACGGCGACCGGCTTTCCACCATCCGGATGGAGGAATGGGAATCCCGCGTAAAACGGTTTCACGGCTCTGGCGCCGTGCGCGGCATGGATGCGGGCGGTTGGTTCACCCTCGCCAACCATCCGGTACACGACCAGGGCGACGCGCCGAGCCGCGAGTTCGCAGTGATAGAGACGACATGGTTCGTTGAGAACAACCTGCCGGTTTCCAGCAACGCGCCTGACTTTCCGCACAGTCTGAAGTCGCAAATCGACGAAATCAGGCAGGCCAATGTCAGTACCCGCACCACGGAAGCTCTGGCAAAAGGGGGCAACGTCCAACGCTTGACGACGGCTGCGCGAAACGTGTTTTCGGTCCCGCACGCCGATGGCAGCGATGGATTCTTCCTGGTTCAGCTCGAGGCACAGCGCCGCTCGGTGGCGTTTCGTAGCCCGTTCGAACATGCTAAACCAGCAATGCACCTGCAGACCGGGACCGTAGCGGGTCCTGCCAACGAAGAGGTGTACACCGACAGCCTGAACCGTATCAAGGTACGCATGCACTGGGACCGCCTGAATCAGGGCGACGAGCGGGCATCCTGCTGGATGCGTGTCGCACAGTCAGACACGGGCGGCGGATACGGTGCCGTGCATGTCCCCAGGATTGGTGAAGAGGTCGTCGTCGACTGGGTAGGCGGGGATTGTGACCGGCCGATTGTCACGGGGCGCGTATACAACGGCGCGAATGCTCCACAGTGGCATTCGAATGGCCTGCTTTCCGGATTCCGGTCCAAAGAGTACGGCGGAAGCGGATTCAGCCACCTCGTGATGGACGACTCGACCGGCCAGAATCGCGTGCATCTTTATTCGTCGAGCACCGGCGCACACCTTCATCTGGGTTATCTCATCGCCCAAACGGGTAACACGCGCGGCAATTACCTTGGCAGCGGCTTTGACCTGAAGAGCGACGCGTACGGTTCCGTGCGTGCCGCGCGCGGGTTGATGCTCACCACGCAACCTGCTGCACGTGAGCCGCTGGACGCGACATCTGCAAGTCAGCAGCTTGCAGGTGCCGAAGGCGTCCTGGATTCACTCTCGACGGCAAGCGAAACGCATCAGGCGGCCAGTCTGAATGACGGCAGGGATGCGCTCAAGGCATTCAACGATGCCACCCAGTCCAGCGTGGATGGCGCGCATCTGAGGGTTGCCGCGAACGCGAGTGCCGAAGATTCCACCCGCGGTGTGGCGAGCAATAGCTCAGGCGGTCGTACTGCTGGCGGCGGCACCGGAAAGGCGAACACGTTCAAGGAACCGGTGATACTTCTCACCAGTCCGGCTGGTATCGCGCTCTCGACGCAGAAGTCGACGCATCTCGGGGCCGATGAGCAGCTCAATATCGTGAGCGGGCAGAACACCCACATCGCCGCGGGAAAGTCGCTTATCGCGAGCGTCGCGCAAAGCCTTAGCCTGTTCGTGCAGAACGCAGGCATGAAGCTCTTCACCGCGAAGGGTAAGGTTGAAGTGCGCGCGCACTCGGACAATATCGAGGTAACCGCGCAGAAGTCCCTCAAGCTTCTTTCTGCCACGCAAAACATCGAGGCTGCGGCCAGACAGGAGGTTCTTCTAACCTCCGGCGGCGCCTATATCCGCATCTCCGGCGGCAATATCGAGATTCATGCGCCGGGCATGATTGACATCAAGGGCAGCCAGCACTCGTTCAACGGACCGGCCAGCCAACCGTATGACCTGCCTGCGCTACCTGCCGGCGAGCTGCACAACAAGCTTGAACTGAATCTCGCCGATGATTCGCTGAAACCCATCCCGAATGCGCCGTACAAGGTTATGTTCGAAAACGGTGGGGTGATGTCCGGCAAGCTCGATGCGAACGGCTATGCGGTGCTGCACAATGTACCGCCCGGCTCCGTGAAAGCATTCTTCGGTGAAGATGCGCGCCCCTTCGCCCAGGCACCGCTTCCTGCTGCAAAAGACCTTGCGCCGGACGACGTTCTGAAAGAACTCCACGCGGCGGGCCATGGTGAAATAACTCAGGACAATCTCGCAAGTCTTTTTAACCGTTTCTCGGGCCGGCCGGACGTGCAATGAGCGACAACGACCAACAGGCGATTGAAGACGCGGTTGAGCAGATTGGCCTTTCGATGGCTTCGAATGCCTTTCCGCTCTTCTACGTCGCTCAGAACGTGTACGACACAAGCGAGAGTGTCTGGACGGTGTGGAACAGTCGGGACAGCACCGACGAAATGGTCAAAGTCGAGGCGGGCATTGACCTCGTGTTTGCCGTGGTCGGCTGGGTGCCGGTGGTCGGCGCCGGCGTGAAGCGCACGTTCCGGCTGGTCAATCACAAGTCCGACATTTACGGCCCGCTTCTTTTCGATATTCTCCGGCTGGTACTGCAGCGCGCCGGGGTGCAGACAAGCCCCGAAGAACTCGTTGACAAGCTATTCGACGCCTCTGGCCTGAAGACCGTACTGACCGGTGCGCGCGAGCATATCGAGAAATCGTGGCTGTTCAGGGAAATGCCAACGGCGGCGCAGGCGACATTCAGGCAGGCGCTTATCTGGGTCGAGACCAATCTGCCCTACTGGCTTGCCCAGTTCCTGGAGCGCAAGCTTCTCCATTGGAAGAAGAAGCAACCGAACTCTTCGGCAGAGACGACGCTTGAGCGGCGGAAAGAGACGGAAAAGCCCGGCAAGGTGGGCGTCGAGGCCGAAGAGGGGCATAACCGTCCGTCCAAGTCGTCAAGTCCGGGCGTGGTCAATGCGAAGCTCGCAGTTGTCGACATCACGACAGGAATCACAGGCATTCTCGGTGAGCATATCGCAGACTATTACTGCTATGAGAAACTAGGCTGGGGCAGCGGCTGGGAGTCACACGACCAGGGGTTGATGGGGCGATGGTCGCGGGAGCCAGGGGCCGAGGTGCCCGGTAAGCTGAACGACCGGGGCAAACTCAACAAACTGTTCGACTTGCGGCCGCGAGGGCACGGCATTGACGGTGTATGGCGGACGAATCCAGCAACGAACGAGGGCAAGCCGTTTGCCATCGTCGAAGCGAAGTCGTCGAAGGTCGATAAGCCAATGGCGGACCCTGAGGCGAAACGAGGTATGGCCCCGAAGCTTGGGCTGGCATCGCGTATCAAGGATGCGGTCCGACCATCCGCGGATGAACTGATTGAGCCGCCCAGCGCAGTGGCTCCGGGTGCGGCACAGGCACCGTCGGGCACGGGAGGCAAGCCTGGTGGTGGTCGCAGACGACCTCAAAAGCAGGCGCCTCCAACTGACGGCACTGAGGGCCGAGCTGCACCTCAACAAAGTACCGGCAAGATTGTACAAATGAGCCATGAGTGGGTAGAGCAGAACCTTGGCGGGGCCGTCACCGAACAGCTTGCCTCGAAAATCCAGAGGTCCGGATACTCCCGGCACCTCTTGTACGTGCCTTTCTATTTACCGGCTGCCGTCGAGCATGAGGCGGCTTTGATGAAGGGTGACGAGCATGGTCATACGGACCATGCCTTACCTCCAACACATCACTACCACGATACGGAAGTGGAAGCAGCGGTACAGAAAAAACTCGGCAGGCTACGACAACGGGTCTAAGCGATTACGAATATGGATGAATTTGAATCAACCAGACGCCAACGATTCTTGAGCAAGCAGTACTACGACTGGCTGCTGCCGCAATTGACCGACGAAATCGAATATTGGTCTTCTCATGAATCGCCCAACGGCTCAACTGAAATTGAGCGGAAGGCGCTCGCGGCAAGACTTCGCTCGTCGTACGTGCATCGTCGATTTTTATTGCGGTTTACGGCTGGTTCGAGCTTGGCCATGTTGCGCGATGAGTTGCCTCTAGTTGTCGAATCACTGGAGCAATACACCGCGCTACGACGTGCCTCGCTCAAGGACAACGGGTACCCGCCGCTGATGTTCGGTGAGATTGACGAGTATGAGAGAGCTATGCAACTCATTAGTCTCTGCCATCTGTTGCATCGCACCGAACTGCTCCAGCGCATTGCGGATATGCTCGACCCTTTCTATCGTGCGCAAGACACGCTTTATGAGGACTTGCTAGCCTACGGCCTGGACGGGCGGTTCGATGTAGACAAGTGGTTTCACGATAAGCCCTATAAGCATCTTATCAATAGCATGTATCGGGACAGCCAGGAGGAAAGTGTCGTCGACATCGAGGCATATCTTGATGCCTGGTACCCAGCCATGAAGATGGCTCCTTGGCACGATAGTCATATCAAAGCGAACGAGCATGAAGGCGGCGCGTACGTTGGCTATTGGGCCATCGAGGCCGCGGCCGCCACCTATCTCCTCGAACTCGACGACACATCGTTTCGTAACCACCTCCTGTATCCGAAGGATTTGACGGACTTCGCGCGAGCGTTCGAGGTACGACAACAACCCCAGTCTGCGGAGGCCGGTGCCGGACCGCTGACGGTTCGCACCGGCCAGATTTGCCCTGAAACAGGCATTTGGAACGCAGCTGGGCACAATGTGCCTGGCGTGATGGTGCGGCAGGGTGAAGTGATGCCCGATGTCTACGTTCCGGATGCACGAGGAACACTCAAACCAGCACCTGCCACATGGGCCTTCGAACGCAAGGCGTGAACGTGCGCAAGCTCGCCAGCAGGCAAGCCTTCTCTACTTGAAAAGCCTGAGTGTTGATTTGCACTGAATCCGGACCCAGGATTTGCATCGAATACTGACCCACCCTTTGATCCAGTTTTGGGGTTCAGGTTGGGTGTTTCGGGGTTCGTTTTCTCTCCTTTTCAGGCTGTGTCGTGCTGTTCCTGAAACGATAGCTATCGTTGCCGGTTTCTACAATGTGGCAGTGGTGTGTGAGCCGGTCGAGCAGCGCCGTGGTCATCTTCGCGTCGCCGAAGACGTTGGCCCACTCAGAGAAGCTCAGATTGGTTGTGATGACGACGCTCGTGCGCTCGTAGAGTTTGCTCAGTAGATGGAAGAGCAAGGCGCCCCCGGTCTGGCTGAACGGCAGATAACCCAGTTCGTCGAGGATGACGAGGTCGGCGTACATTAGACGCACAGCCAGTTGCCCAGGCTTTCCAGTCAGCTTCTCCTGCTCAAGCGCATTGACGAGTTCAATGGTGGAGAAGAAACGCACGCGGCTTCGATCATGTTCGATCGCCTGCACGCCAATCGCCGTCGCCAGATGCGTTTTGCCCGTGCCCGGTCCGCCGACCAGCACGACGTTGTGTGCCGATGTCATGAACTCACACCGATGCAACTGACGCACGGTTGCTTCGTTGACATCGCTGCAACCGAAGTCAAAGCCGTTGAGATCCCGATACGCCGGGAAGCGGGCGACCTTCATCTGATAGGCCAGTGAACGTACCTCACGGGCCGCCATCTCCGCCTTGAGCAGACCTGCCAGAACTAGCGATGCCGACTTGTACGCGGGGGAATCCTGCGCGGCCAGCTCGCCAAGCGCCTGGGCCATGCCGTGCAGCTTCAGTGACTTGAGCATTTCCATCATGGCGTCAGGCTGCATGATGATCCTCCCGGCCTCTCAGGTCGTCATAACGGCCGACGTTGGCTTGCGGCTCGACGCGCAGGGCGAAGGCCTGGGGCGTCTGCAGCGGAGGCACGGGAGCCCCGTCAAGCAGCCGGCTCAGGACGTTCATCACCGTTTGCTTTGAGGGCGCACCGGCCTCAAGTGCCAGCTCGACGGCGGTGAGTACGGCCTGTTCGTCGTGCAGCAGCACCAGCGCCAGTATCTCGACCATCTCCCGGTCGCCACCGGCGTGCTTCAGCAGGATTGTCTGCAGCCGCTTGAAGGCGGCAGGAAACTCTGCGAACGGCGCGCCGTTGCGCAATGCTCCAGGCTTGCGCTGCAGGACTGCGAGGTAATGACGCCAGTCGTAGATGGTTTCTCCGCGATCATGGCTGCGGTTGATACGCCGGACGTGCTCCGCGATGACCTGCCCTTCGGCGACGAAGACGAGCTGGGCCGCGTAGACGTGCAGGCTGATGGGCCGGTTCGCAAATGCCGCCGGCACGCTATACCGGTTGCGGTCGAAACTCACCAGACACGTGGGCGAGACGAGTTTGGTGTGCTCGACAAAGCCGTCGAATGCCTGGCCGACCGGCATCAGATGGGGTCGCTCGACCGACCACGCGTCCCAGATCGTTGTGTCCTGCTCAGGGTGCTGCGTCTGCTGCCAGAGCAGGACACACTGGTCGGCCAGCCAGTCGTTTAATGCAGAGAGCGAACCGAACGCCGGCACGCGTTGCCACAGCCGGTGACGGCTGTCCTGAACGTTCTTCTCGATCTGCCCCTTCTCCCAGCCTGAGGCCGGATTGCAGAATTCGGCGTCAAACAGATAGTGACTGACCATGGCGCTGAAGCGCGCGTTGACGTCCCGCAGCTTGCCACGACGAACCTTGTCGACAGCGGTCTTCATGTTGTCATATATGCCACGGCGCGGAATGCCGCCCCACGCCACGAACGCGTGGTAGTGAGCGTCGAACAGCATCTCGTGGGTTTGCAGCAGATAGGCCCTCAGGAAGAACGCCCGGCTGTGACTGAGCTTGAACTGCGCAACCTGCAACTTGGTGCGCTCGCCGTTGATCACGGCCCAGTCCTCGCTCCAGTCGAACTGGAATGCTTCTCCGGGTGCAAAGGTCAGCGGCACAAAGGTGCCACGTGCTGCGCTCCTTGCCTGCTCCTGCTGCTCCTGTCGCCAGCGGCGCGCAAAGGCGGCGACCCGGTCGTAGGACCCTGTGAATCCCAACACGGTGAGGTCAGCGTAAATCTGCTTGAGGGTTCTGCGCTGTTTGCGCGGCCGGTTTGCTTCCGTCTTTAACCAGCCGGCGAGCTTGGCCGCAAATCCGTCGAGCTTGCTCGGGCTCTGCCGTTCCGGATAGGTGGGCACTACGGTGCCGGCACGTATATAGCGCCTGACGGTGTTTCTTGAAACGCCAAGCCGTTTGGCGATCTCGCGTAGCGAGACATGATCGCGATAATGCCAGCGTCGGATGATGCTCAATATTGCCATGTCGATCACTCCGTTCTCCCGCTAGCTGCACAGCGGGCCAGTGTGTTCCACGTGGGTCAATATTCGATGCAAATCACCGTGTCAGGTGGGTCAGAATTCAGTGCAAATCAACAGCTCTGCACGTTTCGGTGAATCGCGCGATGGCCATTCTTGATGCTTTGCAGCCGTCGCAACGTCCGAACGCGCCGACGGTCGATGGTCCGGACGATTTCTATGCGAAGTTCGATGAGTGGCTCGTCCACATGCGGCCGCCTCGGTCTTCTCGACCCCAAGGAAATTGGCGGGCGCCGCTGCGCAGCGGGAAATAATCTGTGTTGGCGCGGCTGTTTGCGGAAAACCTTGGAAGCCAAGCGGGACGGCGCGTAAACGCTTCTAACTCTGGAGCCGGGCGAAATCAGCTTGACGGCATTCCCACGAGAATTTGAGCGCCTTGAATGTGGCCAGAAGCGTTTACGCTTTTCCTAGGCCATTGATTTCACGCCATGTTTTGGCCATATGGTCTGCAACCTCGATTCTGTAAACGCATCTATTTCCGCTGCGCATAGAGGGTTTTTCTCACGGACCTCGGCAATCGCCAATGTCGCGCTACGCGGCGTGAGTAGAAGTAATAGAAAAGTTTGTCAAAGGGCGCTGAAGCGGTTTTCAGCGCCCTTTTGTTTGCAACGATTGCTGACGGTTTAGCTGTCGGCAGCGATCAAAGCTCCGGCCGCGCCAGATCGCTGGCCACGATATGCTCGCCATAAACCTGCGCCGCCGCGACCGCTTCCAGCTTGGTCGCATACGGGCCCAGTTCCGGCGCGCCGTCGAACGGAAACAGCACGCGGCCGTCGGTGGTTCGAACCACTTTCAACACGCCGAAGAAACGCCGGTAGCCGGCTAGTTTGGACGTCGCCGATACATCGAACTCGTCTTCCGACTTCGCGGGCACGCTGGGAATAAAGGCGGTCTTGCTCATACCTGAAAACATCTCTTGTTCAATGGGGCGGCATCTGCGCGGACGGCCCAACTGCGCCCGGTTGTCCCGGCAAGACATTCACCGGCGGCCTTCATTGTCTCAAATCCCAGCGGACTTGGTCGGCCGTCCGGCATGCGTGTTCGCCACCCACGTTCTCAAGCGCCGCTCAACGCCGCCGCATGTTCGGCCGCCAGCGCGACATCCCGCTCATTCACTCCGACGAAACTCGGCCGCGAGCAAATGCGCTCGACGTATGCCAGCAAAACCGGCGTTTCCGGCACCAGCTTGAACATCATTCCCCAGTGCAACGCGATGCCCCACAGAATGTCCGCCGCCGACAGCGTGTCCCCTAGCAAATAAGGCGATGTTTGCAACTGACTCGCCAGCGTGCCGATCATCGAATCGAAATCGCCATAGGGCGACGTGGCGAGCGGCGCCGGTTCACGCTTCATTGCCTTGTCGACCAGCGCCGGTTCGTAGCACGCCGCGTAATACACGAGCCAGCGCAGATACGGACCGCGGCGCGGATCGTCGAGCGCCGGGGCGAGGCCCGCCGCCGGAAACAGATCCGCAAGATAGATGAAGATGGCCACCTGCTCGGTGACCAACGCGTCGCCGTGAAGAATCGCCGGCACCTTGCCGAGCGGATTGATGGCCAGATACGGGGCCTTGCGCTGCTCGCCGGCCTTCATGTTCAGCACCTTCAGTTGATACGGCGCGCCGAGCTCTTCGAGCAGCGTGAGCGCGCTGACGGAGCGGCATTGCGGTGAATGGAACAGGGTGATCGTGCGATCGGTAGTCATGGCGAGAAGTCTCCAGGAGGACGTCATATAGGAAAACCGGCAAGAACGGGGCACAGCGAGCGCCGGACTGCCTTCATCCTATGCCGCCATACCTGTCAGTTTCTGTCAGGTATGACTACACTTGAGCGAATGAGAGCCAGCCGCCTTCTTTCCATCCTGATGACGTTGCAGGGACGTGGCCGTGTCACCGCGAAGTCGCTCGCCGACGAGTGCGCGGTCTCGCTGCGCACCATCTATCGCGACATCGACGCGTTGAGCGCCGCCGGCGTGCCGGTTCATAGCGAGCGCGGCGCGGAAGGGGGTTATCGCCTGCTCGATGGTTATCGCACACGCTTGAACGGGCTCTCGTCGCAGGAAGCGGAGTCGCTGTTTCTGTCAGGTTTGCCCGGGCCGGTGCAGGCGCTCGGTCTGGGCGCCGTGATGGCCGGCGCGCAAACCAAGCTGCTCGCCGCGTTGCCGGTCGAGCTGCGCTCCACCGCCGAGCGCATGCGTTCGCGCTTTCACCTCGACGCGCCGGCCTGGTTCTCCGACGCGGATCAGCCCGCACATCTGCCGTTGATCGCGCGCGCGGTGTGGGAGCAGCGTCCGCTGCAGATTCGCTATCAAAGCTGGAAGGCCGAAAAATTCCGGCGGATCGAGCCGCTCGGTGTCGTGCTAAAAAGCGGCGCGTGGTATGTGGTCGGACGCTTCGATGCGGACGTTCGCATCTACCGGATCGCGCGCATTCTCGAACTGAGTCTGCTCGACGAGACGTTCGAGAGGCCGCTCACGTTCGATCTCGCCACCTACTGGCAGGACAGCACGCGCCGTTTGTCCGAGGAGCTGTACGCGAATGAAGCCACCTTGCGTCTTTCGCCATGGGGCGTGCAGATGCTCGAGGCGTTCACGTCGCCGTTCGCGCGCGCGGCCGCGACAATCGGCGAGCCCGATCCTGTGGATGGCTGGCGCACCGTGACCTTGCCCGTCGGTTCGACGAGACAGGCGTGCGCGGAATTCCTGCGTTTCGGCAGCGAGGCGGAAGTGCTGGCGCCGCTGGAATTGCGCGAGAAGATCGCCGAAGTCGTCGCGGCGCTGCATCGCCGTTACGGTCAATGAACACGCTGGGCGCGTGCGTTTCAAGCATGCCCATACGTCGCGTTATATGTCCTATATATGACAAAAATACGGCTATCGTCACGCCAAAGTCATCCGCGCTGCCTAGAGTTTGCCCCCACCAAAACGGCACTACTCAGGGGCAAAAAACATGTCACAACGCAGCAGCTTGCGTGCTTTATTCATGGTCGTTTGCGCGGCCTTGATCGGGGTGATCGTCGCGGCGTGCGGTTCATCGTCGTCGTCGATCAAAGCGGCCGGACAGCAGCAGATCAAGCACGTGTTCGTCATCACGCTCGAAAACGAAAACTACGCGACCACCTTCGGCGCGAACAGCAAGGCGCCGTATCTGGCGCAAACGCTCGCCTCGCAAGGCGCGATGGTGCAGCAGTACTACGGCACCGGCCACGTGAGTCTCGACAACTACATCTCGATGATCAGCGGTCAGGCGCCGACGCCGGACACGGACAACGATTGCGTCACCTACGAAGACTACAAGCTCACCGGCATGACGCCGGACGGCCAGGCGATCGGCTCGGGCTGCGTGTACCCGGCGAGTATCAAGACGCTGCCGGACCAGTTGAAGGCGGCGGGCTTCACGTGGAAGGGCTATGAAGGCGACATGGGCAACGACCCGACGCGCGAAGCCGCCACCTGCGGCCACCCGACGCTCAACACGACCGACCTGACGCAGACGGCCGAAGCGCCGAGCGCGGCGGTGCCGTTGGGCGATCAGTACGCGACGCGCCACAACCCGTTCATGTACTTCCACTCGATCATCGATTCGTCGGACTGCGGGCAGAACGTCGTGAATCTGAACAAGCTCACGACCGATCTGCAATCCATCTCGACCACCGCCAACTTCAACCTGATCACGCCGAGCCTGTGCGACGACGGTCACGACTCGCCGTGCGTGAACGGCCAGCCGGGCGGCCTGACGAGCGCCAACACGTTCCTGCAGAAGTGGGTGCCGATTATCACGGCGTCGCCGGCGTTCCAGCAGGACGGCCTGCTGATCATCAACTTCGACGAGAGCAGTTACGCCACCGTGACGCAGACCGCGTCGAGCGAGGACCTGATCTTCTCCGGCGCGACCTGCTGCAGCCAGCAACCCGGGCCGAATCTGGCGCCGTTCCCGCAGACGTCGTCGCTGACGTACAAGGGCTTGACGATCAACCTGACCAAGCAGAGCTTCGGCGGCGACCAGACCGGCGCGGTCATGATCTCGAAGTTCATCAAGCCGGGCACGGTGTCGACGGTGCAGTACAACCATTATTCGATGCTCAAGAGCATTGAAGACATCTTCCAGTTGGGCTATCTCGGTTACGCAGGGCAGGCGGGTCTCGTCGGCTTCGGCAGCGATATCTTCACGAACCTGTAAGCGACCCGATGCAGTTTTCTGTCATGCGATTCACGGTGCGCGCTGCCGCGCGATGGGCGGCGTTGGCCGGGTTGATGGGTGCCGCGCTGCCGCCTTGCGCGGCAGTGGCGGCAGCGTCGGCGGCCGTTACAAGCAACGCGTCGGCAACGTCAGCGCCGCAGCCGGCTTCGGCCAATGCGAAGCCCGTCTACAGCGACGCCGCCGCGCTCGGCAAGCTGATGTTCTTCGATGCGTCGTTATCAGCCTCGGGCAAGATGTCGTGCGCGAGTTGTCATAGCCCGTCGCACGCGTACGGGCCGCCTAACGGCCTCGCCGCGCAGTTGGGAGGCCCCGACATGCGCTCGCAAGGTACGCGCGCCGTACCGAGCCTGCGCTACGTGCTGAACCGCACGCCGATCTGGAGTCACGCGCAGGCGGCCAGCCTGTCCGAGCGGCTAAGCGAAACCGACAACGCGCCGGTGGGTGGTTTCGGTTGGGATGGACGCTTCAACCATCTGCACGATCAGGCGAGCTTCCCGCTGTTCAATCCGGACGAAATGGCCAACAAGGATCCGGCCTCAGTGCTCGCGAAGCTGGAACAGACGCCGTACGCGGCGCGGTTCAAGGAAGTGTTCGGTCAGAACATTTTCGCGGATCGCACCAAGGCGTTTGCGCAGGCGATGTATGCGATCGAGCGCTTCGAACTCGAAGACCCGAGTTTTCATCCGTATACCAGCAAGTTCGATGACTACCTGGACGGTAAATTGCAACTAACGGCACAAGAATTAAGAGGCAAAAAGCTGTTCGACAGTCCGACGGGGGGCAATTGCGCCTCCTGCCATATCGACCAGGTGGGTGTCGACGGCTCGCATCCGTTGTTCACGGACTTCAATTTCCAGGCGTTAGGCGTGCCGCGTAATCCCGAGCTGCGCGCGAATGCAGATCCGAAGTACTTCGACATGGGCTTATGCGGGCCGCTGCGCACCGATCAGGCTAGCGACAGAAGCAACTGCGGGCTCTTCAAGTCGGTGTCGCTGCGAAACACGGCGACGCGCCAGGTGTTTTTCCACAACGGCCGCTTTCACACGCTGAAAGACGCACTGCGCTTTTACGTGCAGCGCGACACCAATCCGGCGAAGTGGTATCCCAAAGACGCGCATGACAAGGTCGATAAATTCAACGATCTGCCGGTCGCGCTGCGCGTCAACGTCGATACGACCGACGAACCATTGACCCGCAAAGCCGGCGAACGCCCGGTCTGGTCGGAACGCGATATCGACGACGTCGCCGCGTTCCTCACCACGCTGAACGACGGTTACGTGCCGACACCCAAACGCGCGAAATAAACCGCGCCAACCACCCCGACGCCGATCATTCTTAAGACGAATTTCGGCGTTTGGGTGCCTCATTTGGGGGCAGAGCTATAATGCGCGAATCCTTTTTCTCTTTCGTCCACCGTTATGAGCCGATTACTTTGCCTGATCGTGCTTTCGCTCGGCCTGGTGCAGACCGCAACGGCTGACGAAAACAGCGATCGCATGTCCGCGTATCTGACGCGGAAATTCGGTCTGGCAACGGAAAAAGCTCAAAAGATTTCCGACGCGGTGCAGTCCGCCGCGTCGAAATATTCCCTCCCGCCGGCCTTGCTGCTGGCGATCATCTCGATCGAATCCCGCTTCAAGGAAAAAGCCAAGGGCGCCAACGGCGCAACCGGGCTGATGCAGGTCGTGCCGGGCGCGCATCGCGGCTTGCTGCGAAACGTGAAGGATCTCACCGAGCCGACCGCGAACATCGAAGTGGGTTCGGCGATTCTGTACGGCTACATGCGCTCCGCGAACGGCGACCTGAACGCGGCGCTGAAGAGTTACGGCGGCTCGAAAGCCTACGCGCAGAAGGTGAGCTTGCGCGTGGAAGACTTCGCCGCGGTCGCTCCGCCGCAAGATGCCGCTCCGCATCCGGGCGCGCAGGGCGGCATGTGCGAAGCGGATCGCTGCGCGACGTCGGACAATTGGGTCAATGCGTTTACCGTGCCGGCCGTCAGTGCGATGGGCGGCAGCGGCCCGGCCGCAACGTCGAACTGAAAATTCCTTCCGGCCGCTTTCTCGCGGCCCTGAGCGACCTTGGCGCCGCGCGCCGATCTCTCTTTCTCTTCTTCCTTGCTTGATGGCTACCCGCCTCGGCGAGTGATCTTCTAGCGTCAAACGAGCCGACATCGACCGTGTGCTGCGTGCTTTTTACGCACGTCAGGCAACCGCTCTACAATGCTTTCCCATTCGCGCTCGCGCAGCGCCACCCTTCCGAACGACCATGCTGACCTTGTTTTCCAGAACCACCGCCACAGCGCTGCTCGGTCTGCTGACCCTTGCCGCCTGCAACACCACGCCGCAGCCGAAATTCCAGCAGGAATTATTCGAAACCGGCGCCAGTCCGTACGCCCGCAATTTCAATTCGAGCACCACCGATACCTGCGAAGCCGCGCGTCGCGCGTTGTTGAGCCAGGGCTATCTGACGACGATGACGCGCACCGATACCGTCGACGGCACGAAGAATTTTCAGCCGACGGGCGATACCCACATCGTCGTTGAGTTTCATGTGGTCTGTACGCCGGGGGAAGAGGCGAGCGATACAAGCATCGTTTACGTCAACGCCGTGCAGAACGGTTTTGCGCTGAAGAAAAGCGACACCTCGGCAAGCGTCGGGTTGAGCGTGCTGGGCTCGCTGTCGTTGCCGATCCGCTCGAACAGCGACGCGATGGTCAAGATTTCAAGCGAGACCATTCCGTCGGGCAAGTTTTACGATCGGTTCTTCGGTCTGGTCGATCATTATCTGCAGACGGTCGTGCGTACGCAGCCGGTGGTGAGTAACCGCATCGAAACACGGCTATTGCCGATGCCAGTCGAAGTCACGACGCCGACGCCAACGCCGGTTCCAGTTCCCGACTTGCTCGATGCCCTCGACAAGGCCGCCGCGGCGCAGCCGGCGAGCGGAGCGAGCCTCGCGCCGTGAGGTGAGGTGTTTACCGGAGTCGATGTGCGTCGGTAAACGTAACGGCATTCATGCATTAAAACCGTAACACTCATCGAGCCGAAGGCTGATCAAGCGTTGTTCAGCCTTCAATCTCATCGCGATGCGGTACTTATCCTATGTCTTTTACTTCTTTCGTATACATATGTAGTAATAGTTAACAAGGGTTAACCCCTTCTGTGGATAACTCCCAAATGTTCTGTCACATCAAGGTCATGCAAACTCTCAAACCCTGCGGAACACGTCTGTAGAAAAACTACAAAGCTGGGATAACTTTGATGGGGCTTGGCTGCCGCGTCGTCTTATCAAGAATCCGCACACAGGCTGTTCCATGGCCTATCCCGAAGTTATTCATAGGCAATTGTGGATAACTCTGATGGGCGGCCCAATTTTCATCCTCTGGGCAGCACGTTTTTCATCCCTCCCTAGCGCTCGCCAGCGTACATACCGTCACGCACCGCACGCGCACTCTGAAGCTGGACGGTACGAAGATTGCGTGTCTGTTTTTGCAAGCGCAACTGTTGCTATTTCGTCGAAATCATTTCGGCAACGCCGATCCAGGCATAGAGTTAAAGTAGTTTCTGAAGTTATTGGTGCAGTGCGGGGGTGTGTAATGAAACGCAGAACAGCACGACAGCTTGTCCATCTTCTCTCGGATATCCGACATGCCACCCATTGCACCACGCTGCGGGCGGCAGCTACCAACCGGGCCATTGCCCTTGCCGCCGCGGAACACGACGCGGACAGCGCGGATCGCGACGACACCGACAATACCGACGACAACGCCGAAGCCATACGCGACGCTCATCACGACAAGCCGATCCGGAGTGGATCATGAGAACCGCGAGCGAACGATCGCTGCGTTTTCTGGTGGAAAAATGGCTGGCGCCGGCGTCGACGGAATCGGTTCACGTGACCGAATTCAGCCGCACGCGCCTGGGCGGCCGGCGCTATGTGCGCGTGGAGACGTCGCTCGACGCGGTCTCGAACTCGCGCGGGCTATTTTTCTTTCGTCACGATGACGGCTGCTGGTGTGTGTTTCCGCCGACGGCGGATACGCCCAGTCTGTTTGCGCATCCGCGAGCGGCTTGACTGCAAATCTGGCGGCACAAGACGGCTGAAAAGCACAGCGGTGTCACGGCCACGACGAAGCGGGCCAACCGCCGAACGTACTACGCCATCAGGAAGACGCGCGAGGCAAGCGTTCTCGCCCGCGCCCCCAAACCGGCATCACCTGACACACGATCAACCCCGCCAGCATCAGCGCGCATCCGAATAGCGCGCGCGTCGACAGCGTTTCGCCGAGCACCAGCCAGCCGGCCAGCGCGGCGAACACGCCTTCCATACTGAAGATCACTGCGGCATGCGACGGCGCCGCATGCTTTGCCGCGACCACTTGAATCGTATACGCGACGCCCACCGACAACGCCCCGCCGTACAGGATCGTCGGCGCGGCGCGCGCGATCACCGCGAGACTGACCGGCTCGACGACAAGGCCAACCGCGAGACATGCAATCCCGCACGTTACGAACTGCACGAGCGCCAGCATCAAGGTGTCGTGCCGTAGCGCGAACCGGCCGACCAGCATCATCTGTACGGAAATCACGAGCGCTCCGCCGAGTTGATACCAGTCGCCGTACAGCATCGAAAAATGCTCGTCGACGCTCAGAAAATACATGCCGATGGCCGCGAGCTTTGCGCCGAGCCAGGTGCCGACGCCTGTGCGATGACGGAACAGCACACCCAGCAGCGGCACGATCACCACATAGAGCGAGCTGATGAACCCCGCGTTGGCGATCTTCGTGTATTGCAGACCGATCTGCTGCAACGAGATCGACGCGGCCACCACGAGGCCGAGCAGCATCCCGGCGCCGAGCAGTTCACGAGAGCCGCCGGGGCCGCGCTTCGTCAATTCGGCCAGCGCGGGGCGTCGTATGCAAACGATCAAGGTCAGCACCACCAGCGCGCCGAGCAGGAACCGCAGACCGGTGAACAGGAACGGGCCGATCGCGTCGAGACTCAGGCGTTGCGCGACGAACGCGGAGCCCCAGATCATCGCGGCGACCAGCATCAGCAGATTGGCGCGTAGGTGTTGGCGGGTGTCAGTTTTCAAAGCGGGTCTTTCGAAAAATTGATGCGGCAGCAACGCGGCCGAAGCTGATCTGCGGAACGCGCCGCGCGGTGTGCGGCAGTGTCCCGCATTGTCCTTTACGACGCAGCGTCTTTCACCGGAACCGAAACCGGCAGCGGCAACGCGGGCAGCGTCATCACGAAGCGCGCTCCACCCGACGCCGCCGACTCCAGCCGCACATCGCCGCCGTGAACCAGCGCGACGCGTCGCACGATCGCGAGGCCGAGACCGAAACCGCCGGTATGCCGGTCGCGGCTCGAGTCGAGCCGATGGAACGGTTCGAATACGCGCTCGCGATCGGCGAGCGGAATGCCGGGGCCGTCGTCGTCGACGGTCAGCACCAATGCGCCGGCCGCGCCGATTTCAGCGCGCAGCGAGATGGCCTGCCGTGCGTAGCGCGTGCTGTTGCGGATCAGATTCAGCAATGCACGCGCGACCAGTTTCGGATCGCAGACATGATACGTGGGCTTGCCCTGAATTCCCCCCGCCGTCGACACCGACAACACCAGCGACCGATCCGCCACGTCGTCGGCCATGCTCGCGGCCACGCTATCGAGCAGCTCATCCACCGACACCCGCATCAGCACCAGATGATCTTCGCCTTGCTCCAACCGGCTCAAGGTCAGCAGTTCGGTGACGAGTTCGTCGAGTTCACGCACGTCCTGCCGCAGCGCCATCTGACGTTCGCGCTGCCGATCCGGCGACTCCGGCGATTGCAGCAACGCGAGGCCGAATTCGAGCCGCGCGAGCGGCGTCTTCAGCTCGTGCGAGATGCCGTGCATCATGTCGCGCTGATGCAGGATCGACGCTTCGATCTGCCGCGCCATTTCGTTGAATTGCTGCGACAACTCGTAGATGTTCGACTTACGCGACAACTGCGCGCGCGTCGACAGATGGCCGGAACCGAACGCGCGCGCCGCGGCTTCGAGCTTGCGCAGATCGCGCCAGTGATAGTGAACCCACAAAATCACCGACAGCAGGATAGCGAGCGCGAACAAGCCATAGGCGAGCGCCTGGATGTCGAGATTCGACACTTCATTGCGCTGCGCATACAGGACGACGCCGTCCGGAAGCGGCAAGTAGTAACTCGTCGCGTCGTCGTTCAGCACCAGCTTGCCTTCGCGCAATTCACTCCAACTGTGCTCGGACAGCAGGGGTCTGACGTCGGCGAGGCTCAGTAGCGTGAAGCCGTTGCGGCCGTGCTTTTGCAGTTCGGCCAGGGCTTGCGCCCGCTCAGCGCCCGCGTGTCGTTGCAGGTAATCGCCGAGTACGAACGCGTAGGCGCTGTCCGCGGCGCGCTCGATCTCCGTCACGCGGCCATGGAACAGCTTCCCGAACGATTGATTGATGAGCACGATCGCAATGGCGCCGCCGATTAGCACCACCAGATAAAGGCGCACGAGTGAGCGCAGCATTTATTCCTCCCACGCTGATGGGCTGAACAGATAGCCGCGTCCCCAGATCGTCTTGATCTTGTGCGGTTCGGGCGACGCGTCTTCGAAACGCCGGCGCAGCCGCGAGATGCCGGCATCGACCGTGCGATCGATACCGTCGAATTCGATCCCGCGCAGTTGCTTGAGAATGTCGTCGCGACTCAGCACGGTGCCGGCGGCGCGCGCGAGGATCAGCAACAGGTTGTATTCGGCGGTTTTCAGTTCGACCGGCTGACCGCGCCAGTTCACCGCGCGATCGGGCGGCGAGATCACCAGTTCGCCGAAGCTCAGCGTGTCGTCCTGAGTAGACGGCGCCGCGCCTTCCGCGGGCTGCGCGCGCCGCAGCAGGGCACGTGCTCGCGCGACCAGCACGCGAGGTTCGATCGGTTTGAGGACGTAGTCGTCGGCGCCCGTTTCCAGACCGGCGATCTGGTCGTACACATCGACGCGCGCCGTCAGGATCAGCACCGGCACACGCGAAAAGCTGCGAATCCGCCGGCAGACTTCCATGCCGTCCAGATTGGGCAGCATCAGATCGAGGATCACCAGCGCCGGCTTGTGTTCATGCACGGCGGCCACCGCCGTATCGCCTCGCCGCACGATCGTCACGTTGAATTCGTAGCCGTTCAGATATTCCCCGATCAACTGCGCGAGCCGATCGTCGTCCTCGATCAGCAGCACGCTGGTCTTGAGGGGGCGTCGTTCATAGAGGTCTCCACTAGCAGGCGCTGATTCTATCCGTGCCTGCCTGAGCGGGATACGCCGCGAACACTCTCGAACACTTGAACACAATTGCGCACACATTCCCCCAACTTCAGGACAGACGGGGCGGGGCGGCATCCCTAGACTGCGGTCTCCGTCCCAATAAAAAGATCTGACCGTGCGCAAACGCCTGCTGACTCTGTGTATTCCGCTCTTTGGCCTGACCTGCTCGTCACTGACCTACGCCGAGAACTTTTATACGTTTTCTCTGGCGGGCGGCGTTGGACCGCGCTATCAGGGCAGCCGTGATTACCGTCCGTTCGTCGCGCCGCTGATTGCCGCGGAGTTCAGCAACGGCATCTTTCTAAGCCCGCTCGAAGGGCTCGGCTACAAGCACGACTTCGCCAACGGGATGTACGCGTCGGCGGCACTCACCTACGACTTCGGCCGGACCGATCGCAATCGCGCCGACCTGCCGGGCTCCGATTACCTCCGGGGCATGGGACGGATTCCCGGCTCCGTGATGATGTCGTTCACCGTCGGCGCGCACGTGTTCGGCGAGTCGACCGTCAGCGTCACGCTCGATCAGCCGCTCACCCACACGAGCCACGGCACCAGCGGCCACTTCGACGTGGTGGTGCCGGTGCTGCAAACGGCCGACAACATCATCAATGTCAGCGGCTCGCTGCATGCGGGCAGCGGCCGCTACACGCAGACCTTCTTCGGCGTCACCGACGCGCAATCGCTCGCGAGCGGCTTCCGGCCGTATTCGGTGAAGGGCGGTTTCGACAGCGCGAAGGTGTCGCTCGGCTGGACCTACATGTTTTCACCGCGCTGGTCGGTGCATACCGAAGGCGGCGTGACGCGTTTGCTGGGCGCGTCGGCGAACAGCCCGATCGTGCAGTCGAAGAACAACTACTTCGCGATCACGGCGATCAGCTACCGCTACTGATTCCGTCTGTGGACAGGTTGGCCGGACCCTCGGCTCGCCGATCCGACGTCTCATCAAGGAGCTTGCGATGTTTGCATGGCAAACCCCGCTGTCCAGCGCGTGGCAGGACAGTCTTGTTTCACCGGTGCGCGGCGAGGCGCTGGGCGTCGACAGTTTGCTGCTCACCGGCGCGACCGGGTTTATCGGCGGCAATCTGCTGGTGACCCTGATCAACGCCGGCCTCGCCAATCGGCTGGTGTGCCTCGTGCGCGGCGTGAGCGTGGCCGATGCGCTCGCGCGGCTGCGAGCGTCGGCGGTGCGCTGCGGTCTGTCGCACAACCGTGCGCACCGTATCACCGAGGTCAACGTGATGGTCGGCGAACTCGGCGGCGCGTTTTCGGAGATCGATCTGGCGCGTCTTGCGAAGGTCTCGCACGTGATTAATTGCGCTGCGCTGGCGTCGTTTTCGACCAACCCGCAAGTGCTCGACACCAACGTGCGCGACACCTTGCGCTTTGTGTCGCGCTTTGCCGGCAGCAGGATGTTGCGGCGTTTTCTGCACGTGAGTACGGCGATGGCGTGCGGCACGCAATGCGGCGCAAACGTGCAGGAGTCGCCGTTCGGCTATGGCGAAACGAACCACATCGTGCCGTACACGCGCAGCAAGCGTGAAGTCGAACGGTTGTTGCGCACCACCTATCCGCGCCTGCCGCTGGTGGTGGTGCGGCCGTCGATCGTGGTCGGTCATACGGTGCTCGGCACGCTGCCGTCGGCGAGTCTGTTCTGGGTATTTCGCGTGGTGCACGGCGCGCGGCGCTTCACCGCCCGCGCGATGAACCGCCTCGACGTGGTCGCCGCCGACGACTGCGCGCGCGCCATTGCGCTGCTGGCGGTGAAGCCGACGCTGGCGTTCGACACGTATCACGTGTCGGCGGGCACGGAGGCGCCGACCGTCGGCCAGATTATCAGCGCGATGGATGAAGCCACCGGTACCTCGGGCCGCCGTTATTCGATGTGCCGTGTGCGCGACTTCGGCAAGATCGCGCGCGAAGTGGTGGGCCGCGACCGCAGCGGCAGCGGCCGGCTGATCGAGCACGCGCTGCGTTTATATGCGGGCTTCGCGGAGCTGGACTATGCGTTCGACAACCGGCGTCTGCGTGACGAAATCGGATTCGAACCCCTGCCGTTCACCGACTATGTCAGCGAGTGTGTGCGGACGTCGCGCGGTGTGGGCATCGTTGAACAAATGCGTTGGGATTTCAAATGACACAGTGGCCTATCAATTCGGAGACCGTTCGCGTCGCGACCGACTCCCATACTCCTCTCGACGCCGATGCCGCGACCGATTCCGGCGCCGACTCGCGCGATAATCGCGCAACGGCCGTGCGACCGATCACACGACCAACCGGCAGGCCGGCTGTTTTTCAGGCAAGTTCAATGGACGAGAAAGACTGGATTGCCGGCGCGGCGAAAGCGTTGGCGATAATCGAAGCATTCGACGAAGAACACGCGCGCATGACGCCGACCATGGTGGCCAGCCGCGCGGGTTTGTCGCGCACGGCGGCGCGCCGCTATCTGCTGACGCTGGGCGAACTCGGCTACGTGGACACCGACGGCAAGCTGTTCTGGCTGGCGCCGCGCGTGCTGCGGCTCGGCCAGTCGTATCTGGATTCGGCGCGTTTGCCGCGTACCGTGCAGCCGTTTCTTCAGCGCATCACCGCGACCGTGCAGGAAACCGCGCTGGTCGCGATCCTCGACGAACACGACGTGGTGTACGTGGCGCGCAACGGCGTGAACCGGGCGATGGCGGTCGGCTTCGTGCTCGGCTCGCGCGTGGCGGCGCCGTTGTCGTCCGCAGGGCTGGTGTTGCTGGCGTTCCAGGCGCCGGAGAGCATCGAGCAATGGCTCGCCACTTATCAGATCAAGGTGTTCACGCCGCACACCTACGCAACGATCGAGCGCTTGCGCGAAGTGCTCGGCGAAATTCGCCGCAATGGCTATGTCGTCACCGATCAGCAACTCGAGCTCGGCGTGCGCGGCGTCGCGGTGCCGTTGCGCGACCGGCATGGTTCGGTGGTTGCCGCGATCAGCGTCAGCATGCCGATCGGCCAGGAATCGGCGAATGCCGCGCTGCATCGGGTTTTGCCGACCTTGCAGGAGACCGCCAGCCTGTTGCGCAACCTCGTTTAACCGATACTAAGTAATCCCCCTGGTATGGGATGCTTAACGAGTGAAAGCGTCTCGAAAGCAAGCTGTCTCCCGGAAAATACATATCGAGTTTTGGGCATGACAAACCGCCTACACTGGGTAATACTCTCCCGCGGGGAGCGGGAAGGCGCCTGAAGCCCTGTCTGCTTCACCGTGCAGCTATTTCATTCACATTGACTCAGTCGTCCAGGTTTGGGGAACAACACATGAAAAAAGTTATCGTCTCGCTCGCAGCAGCTTCGATCGCGCTGGTTTCCGTTCAAGCTTTCGCACAAGCATCGGACGCAGCAGCACCGGCTGCAGCAGCAAGCGCGCCGAAGAAGCATCACGTCAAGAAGCTGAAGACGCACGGCAAGCGCGCTCCGGTCGCTGCAGCAGCTTCGGCAGCTGGCACGAACGACAAGGGCACGGCAAACTAAGCTGTCTTTAGTTTGCTGGGCGAGCCAGGTCGGGTCGCCGCATTGCGCCGCCAGCCGGTCAGTGCATCGTGGTTCGGTTAATGGCATCGCCAGCAAAAAGGCCAGAGCTTATGCTCTGGCCTTTTTGCATTTCACGGCGCGCTTTGCGCGCGCCTCGGTTCGCGGCACTCAGCCCGCGAGGCCGCGCTTGATGACTTCGTCGAGCAGGCCGCTCATGCCGTCGGGATGCGTGGCCGCGCGCGTCTTGAGCTCTTCGACCAGTTCGCCGTTCAGCTTGCACGCGAACGCAACAAGGCCTTGCGCCTGATCCAGCTTGCGCTGTTCGCGGCGATCGAGTTTCGGGTCGGCCGCAGCGGATTTGCCGAAGCGATCGGCGGTGGACAGATTCATTGCGTTGTTCAGCTTCTTTGCCTTGTTCTTTTCAAGGTCGGTTTTTTTCATCGCCATTTGGAAGGCCTCTGCAGATAAGTAAACCCCGCATTGTACGCATCGCGCCGGGCGTCGAGCGAGCGGCGGGATTCAGCGGCGGGTTGAGGGGCGGCTTGCGCGGATCGTGCTGATTGCGCGGCACTCACCCGGATCGGTCCGACGCGGCGGCCATGCTGTCCATCAGCGCGCGCATTCGTTGCCAGTGCGTGCCTTCCCAGAACACTCGCAGACACACGTCGCAGGTGACGAACTGGTTATGCCGTTGCAGTACACCGTCGGGCGCGCGGCTGCCCACTTCTTCTTTGGCGATGCGCCGCAGCGGCGCGTTGCACATCAGGCATAGCCGGAACGGCGTCGCGCTGCCGGCCAGGTCGAGCCGTTCAAACACTTCGCGCAGTTGCTCACGCGGTTTTAGCGTGCGAACGTAGCAGCCATGCGTGATGCTGCGGCGTTTCAATAGCTCGCGGTCGCGCGTCAGCACCACGCGCTGTTGCGCGGCGGCGAGCGCTTCGATATCGGCGTCCGGGTAGTGGTTGTCGTACAGCGTATCGAAGCCGGCAAGCCGCAGCAGCGGCGCCAGGCCGCCGAGATGCGCGTCGGCGATGAATCGCACCACGCGCAGCGGCCGTTCGCGCACCCGCAGGAGCGGCTGGATGTCGAGCGCTTCAAACTTGGGATAGACGGCGATGCGGTCGCCGTCCGCGAGAGGATGATTGAAACCGACCGATTCGCCGTTCACCAGAATCAGCTCGACCTCGGTATGCGGCACGCCGAGTACTTCGATCATGTGTTTGGCGGTGGCGCCGCGCGCGCAGGCGTAGCTGAACGCGCGCCGACGCAGCGGCCGGGCGAGAAAATCGTTCAGCTCCTCATAGAAGCGGAAAGTCGCGGTCACCATTGCTGCAGTATGGCACCGCCTCCTGTTGCGCGCTGCCCTGCGGGTGTCGCATGAGTGTGCTTTACTGCCAGTTCTTTAGAAGACGGAGCGACAGATGGACATCGGTTTTATCGGTCTCGGCGAGATGGGCGCCGCGATGGTTGCAAACATTTTGAAAGCCGGGCATCAGGTGCGGGTGTGGAACCGCTCGCCGGAACGGGCGCGAGCGCTCGCTGACGCTGGGGCGCGCATCGTCGCGACGCCGGCCGAAGCGTTTGCGGGCGATGCCGTGTTCTCGATGCTCGCCGACGATGCCGCACTGCGTGAAGTGATCACCGCTTCGCTGCTGGAGCATGCACCGCGTGGGCTGATCCACGTGAACATGGCGACCATCTCGGTGGCGCTGGCCGAAGAACTGGCGACGGCCCATGCGTCGCGCGGGGTTCACTACGTTGCCGCGCCGGTGCTGGGTCGGCCGGACGTCGCGGCGGCGGCGAAGCTGACGATCGTTGCCGGTGGTCCGGCGGAGTCGATCGACCGGGTGCAGCCGATTTTCGACGCGATCGGCCAGAAGACGTGGCGCATCGGTTCGCTGCCGCAGCAGGCGAACGTGATGAAACTGGCCGCCAATTTCATGTTGGGCGCGGCGGTCGAGACGCTCGGCGAAGCGGCCACGCTGGTGACCGGTCATGGGCTGGCCATGCAGGATTTCCTCGACGTCATCACGAGCGGGCTGTTCCCGGGGCCGGTCTACGCGGGCTACGGCAAGCTGATCGCCGAGCAGCAATACGAGCCGGCGCAGTTCAAGGCGCGTCTCGGCTTGAAGGATATCCGCCTCGCGCTGGCCGCCGCCGATGCGGTAACGACGCCGCTGCCGATCGCGAGCGTGGTGCGCGACAGTTTGCTCGAAGCGGTAGCGCACGGCGACGGCGAGAAGGATTTCGCGGTGCTGGGGCAGGTGGCTGCACGGCGCGCTGGGCGTTAAGAGAGCTAGGGCTGCGGGGCGAACCGCAAGGGCCAGGGCAGAGACAGCGGCACGGGCAGAGGCGAAGCGAACGCTTTGAGTCCCGCGCGCCGCGCTCTGCACAAGCCCCCACCCCGTGCGTCACGTCGCGGATTGGCGCGGGCGGGCATAATGGCCGCCCGTCCTTATTCACCGCGATTGTCATGACTCTGCATACCTGGTGGCTGTTCGTCGCCACTGTTTTCGTCGTATCCGCGATTCCCGGTCCGAACATGCTGCTCGTCATGACGCATGGCGCTCAACACGGTCTGCGCCGCTCCAGCGCGACGATGGCGGGTTGCCTGTCGGCGCTGGTGTTGATGCTGGCGGTGTCCGCGGCGGGGCTCGGCGTGGTTCTGGCCGCGTGGCCGGCCATGTTCAACGCGCTGCGCCTGATCGGCGCGGCTTACCTCGTCTATCTGGGCGTCAAGGCATGGCGTGCGCCGGCCGACGAAGCCGCCGCCGACCAGGCCGACGCGCTCGCCGCGAAGCCCGTGCGCTCGCGCTTCGCGCTGTTTCGCAACGGCTTTCTGGTGGCCGGCAGCAATCCGAAAGCCATTCTGTTCGCCGCCGCCTTGCTGCCCCAATTCATCGACGCCGCGCAGCCGAAGCTGCCGCAGTTCGGCGTGCTGGTCGCCACGTTCGCCGTGATCGAGGTGAGCTGGTATCTGGTGTACGCGGGGTTCGGCACGCGGATCGGCGCGAAATTGAAGAGCCGCAGCGTCGCAAAAATGTTCAATCGACTGACGGGCGGCGTGTTCGTCGGCTTCGGCGCGATGATGGCGCTGGTGCGGCACTAGCCGCCAGGCGCCTCCGCAGACTCAGCAAGGTGTCGCACGAGCACAACGCTGAGGGTCATCCCTAATTAGAATGTTGCGCCGCACCAAACCATTTGCTATAGTTCGTCTTGTCTCCTCCATGTCTCCTCTGATATGGATTCAGCCCGCCAAACTAGGCGGGCTTTTTTTTGCCCCGAATTTCCCGGGCGCTTCAGAAATGACAAACGACAAAGCCGGCTGGCCCCTTCGCAGGGCCGCCGGCTTTGTCGTTTGCGATTCGCGGACTTATCTGGCCGCTTGCCAGAGCGCCGTCGGACTCAGAACTTGTACGAGACCGCCAGGAACGAAATGATCGGGTCCGCTTTCAGGTCCGCCTTGGAGACGCCGAGTTCGGTGCCGTCCGCCGCCTTGATGATGACCGACGAGGTCGTCTTCAGCGGAATGTACGTGACCGATGCCACCAGACCCCAGTGATCGGTGATGTTGTACGCCAGACCCGCATTGAACACCGGCTGCCACGACGACGACGCCTTCGCCGACACCTGCGTCGTGCCCGGCTTGCCGGCGCCCGCGGCCAGCACGGCGCCGAGGTTGTTCTGCGTCGACGTGACGAAGTTCGGGCTCAGTTGAATATCCGAGAAGAAGTTGTACGACACGCCGATACCGACGAACGGCCGGAACTTCGCCGTCGGTTCATTGAAGTAGTACTGGAACAGCAGCGCCGGGCTCCACTGACGCACGCTTTTCACGATCGGATTGGACTGCGGGTCGCCCAGATCCTGCTGACCCAGCGCGCCCGCCGGTCCCGGCGGCTTGATCGTGCCGTGGCCGTAGATCTTGAACACCGGCGGCACACCCGCCACCGTCGTGATGGCGATGTGATCGGTGAGGTAATGGCTGAACACCAGGCCGACCGTATCGGCGCTCCCCGTCGACAAGCCCGTGCCCGACGACGTGAACGAACTCGGCAGACGCAGCGGCGTATTGATCGGCGTCGGCGCGACGTTGGTGGTGAGCGGCGTGCTCGAATCCTGCGGCATCACGTGAAACCAGCCGAGCACGGCGACGTTGTCGCCCGCGTGTTGGGCATAGGCACTGGCGGACAGGCAAACGGTCAGTATCGCGAGACAGATTTTTTTCATGTTGTTTCTCCTCTGGCGCTCGTTGCATCTATCGCGCGCGTCGAGCGGCGGCGGGTTGGCGGCCCGGCCGTTGCGCTGGATAGTCGGTGGACACCGGCTGCCGCGCGTTGATCGGGCGCGGCAGCCGGGGCGCGAACGCCTCGTTGCGGGTTGGCGGCGCGGGTCACGTCCATTACTGGACGAAGGCGCCGATCGTGAAGTACGGCGAGGCCGCGTTGGTCAGATCGAGGTAGCCGAACACGCCACCCGTGAAGATCATCTTGCCGGTCGGCGTGGTGCCGGTACTGGCGCCCACTTGCGTCGTCGCGACCACGCCCGGCACGGCCTGCGTGAAGTCCAGATTCAGCGCCGTCGCGAGCGATGCCTGCGACGCGTTGAACGGATCGAGCAGCGTGGCCTGGGTGCCCGTGAGCGCGGTGGTGCGATAGTCGAACTGGCTATCCACACCGATGTACTCGCCGTTCTGCGAGCCCACTGTTACCGACGTTTGCGGCGACAGAATCGAGATGCCCGATTCGTCGTCCGCGTACGGCCCGAGCGCGCCGTTTTGCGGCACCGTCACCGACGAGTTCGCCGCGCCGGTGCGCACCAGGATCGGCACGAGTTGACCGCGCAGCTTGCCGACGATCATGTAGCCGCGTGCTTCCGGCGTGGCCGCGAGCGTCGGCTTTGCCTGACCGAGGAAGTTATTGGTCTGGAACGCGCCGCTGCCGTCCGCGGCCGGTGCGAAGTTGCCGCCGGGCTGCTGACATTTGCCGGCGTTGATGCCGGAGTTGTCGCACTCCGTCCACGTACCGTCCGCGTTGATCGTGATCCTGGAATCGACGGCGACCGGCGCGAAGCTCTGCGACGGCACCTGGTGATAGCCGAGCTGGTTATACGTGCCGGCCACGTTCGCGAGATTCGTTTCAATCGACGAAAAACCGATGAACGGGTAGTACGGGAAGGTGGTATCCGGCACCGCGCCGACACCCAGAATCCCGCCGAACGAGATTTCCGCACCGGGAATCGTGCCGCCCGCCACCCCTTCGCCGACGAAAATCCGCGCCGGACGAGTCGGGTCGAGACTCGCGCCGTTGAGGCGGAACGCGCATTGATTGAGCTTGTTGGTCGGCAGCAGGGTTTCCTGGGTCAGCGTGCCGCTGGCGGTTTGACCCGCGCGCGTCGGTACGACGGTGCCGGTGGTCGCCGGAATCGGCGACTCGACGTAATTGATCTGCCACGTCATCTTGGTCGTGTCGAGCTGCAGCTTGACCAGTTCCCCGTCACCGCCGCCGCCCGTGAACGTGGTGGTGTAGTCGAGCGATGAAGGACACAGACGCACTTCCGTCACCGGCCCATCGCCGCCCCCGCCGCCGCCGCATGCCCCGAGCAACGGTGCTGCAAGAGCGAGCACCGAAAGGAATCTCCAATTCATACCGCCTCCAGAATTTTCTCGTTGTGTGTGGCCGGCTCTCAGTCCGGCCACCTTTTGCTTTAGTGGTGTTGCGTACGGCTCGTGCTTCGCTGCTGATGCTTACTTGCTGATCTGCGCACCGATGCCGAAGTACGGCGTGCTCGGCGTGTCCGCGTTGGCCGAGGTCGACGTGATGCCGCCGTTCTCCGCACCCTGAATCACGATCGCGTACAAGCCGCCCGAGGCGATCGCGAAGCCGGTCTTGCCGTTGGTGTCCTGTACGCCGACCAGCCCAGGGCTCGGCAACCCGTAGCCGAGACCGAACCCGCTTTCCGCACCCGACGTGCTCGGGTTGATGAACGTGCCGACCGCCCCCTGAATCAACGTCGCGGTGTACTTGAAGTTCGAATCCGCGCCGACATAGCCGCCGTCGAAACCGCCCGAGGCGAGCGGGGTGGCTGCGGCGAGCATGGCGATGCCGGATTCGTCGTCGATCTGCAGCGTGTTCGTGTTGACCGAACCGGTGCGCACCACCAGCGGGACCGTGGCGCCGTTGACCTGACCGAGGATCATGTGCGCGGTGCCGAAGTTGCCGGTGCGCAGCGGCGCCGGACTACCGCCGCTCGGCACGATCTGCGGCGGGCTGCTGCTGTCGAAGTAGCCGTTGCTGTTGAGCGTGAGCGCATTACCGGTCGACAGGCAGCCGCTCGAACTCGGCGACGTGCAGTTGCCGCTGGCGTCGAAGGTTTCGACGGAATTGGTCGCGACGGTCTCATAGTTCGCGGTCGGCGACAGGTGATACAGCAAGCCATTGTAGGTGCCGGGCAGCTTGGTGATATCGGTTGTGGTGCTGGCGAAACCGAGGAACGGATAGAAATCGAAGTGCCGCAGGTTCACGGCGCCAATGCCCAAAATCCCCGCGTATTGCACCGTCGCGCCGGGAATGCCGCCGCCAGCCACGCCTTGGCCGACCAGAATCATCGGCGGGTTCGGGTTGTTGACGAAGTCGGGCGTCGTGTACGTGGTGCCGTCCGACGCGGTGCCGGTGCCCGCGCCGAGAATGAACGCGCAGCGGATCTGTTCGGCGGTCGGCAGCGCGCCGGTGGGCGGGTGAATCACCGCGCCGGCGATTTGCGTGCCCGCGCGCGTGGGCGAGACCGTGCCGGTGGCCAACGGAATCGGCGACGCGAGCCATTTCAGCGTGTACGTCATGGCCGTCGCGTTGATGTTCAACTGGACCACTTCGCCACTACCTGCGCCACCGAGGAAGGTGGAGTTGCCGATGTCGGCGGTTGCCGGACAGAGCGACGCCGACGTGCCCGAGGCCGGCGGACCTTGCACGCCACAGCTCGCGCCCGAGCATTGCGGGGCGTTGACCGCGCCCGGATCGCCGGCTTTGCCGCCGCCGCATGCGATGAGCAATGGGGCCGTGGCGAATGCCAACGCCAGGCCTCGAGTAATGGCGTGCGCCATGCTGCTGTCTCCCTTCCTGTAATTGTGCGAACTAATTTCGCTGCGCGCTTAATGCCTGTCAATTGAATGAGCCGTCTAAAAAGCGCGATTCAAACAGTGTGGGTTTTGCCAGACGCAGACAGCGTGGACGCGGACGACCCTTTTAAACAAAAAATAAATTCGAGCTATATGCCGGTCTCGGCGCCTCCCCGCATGCGCCTTACCAGGCAGGCGTTTCAGCAAAATGCTCCTATCATCTTCGAACGATCGTTCGAGAAAAAGTCCGGAGTTTCCCTATGCGGAAAACTATGCGACGCGGGTCATTTTCAGGAATGAATTACCGCACGACGGAGAGCAGTCCGATTTTGATTTTTTAAGTAATACGGGCTGCTACTCATTAAACCCGATAAGTGGAATTCAAAGCGCATGTTTTTAAAAACAAAAAAGCCGGTCTGTGAAGACCGGCTTTTCGGGGCGGTGGATTAACGGCGAAAGCGCCGCCGTCTCCTTGAATCCGTTTAGCGTTTCAGACCGCTTTCTTCCGCGGTGCCGATGGCGAGGTTCATACACTGGATCGCCGCGCCCGACGCGCCCTTGCCCAGGTTGTCCAGACGCGCGACGGTGACGAAGCGTTCCTCGTTGCCGAACACGAACAGGTCGACGCGATTGGTGTCGTTGTTCGCCTGCACGTCGAAGAAGCCGTCGTCCAGGTTCGCTGCCGCGTCGAACGGCGCGACATGCACGAAGGCCTCGCCCGCGTAGTACTCGGCGAACAGCGCCTGCACGTCTTGCGGCGTCGTCTTCTTGGCCAGTTGGCTCGGCGAGAAGAACGTGGTGACCGCCAGACCCTTGTAAAAATCGCCGACGATCGGCGTGAACACCGGCGCCGACTTCAGCCCCGTGTGCGCGGCCATTTCCGGCAGATGCTTGTGCGTCAGGCCGAGCGCGTACGGACGCGGGCTCTTGAGCTTGTCGTTACCGCCGGCCTCGTAGTCGGCGATCATTTTCTTGCCGCCGCCGCTGTAGCCGGTAATTGAATAAGCGTGCGCGGCGAAATCGGCCGGCACCACGCCGGCTTCAACCAGCGGACGCATGGCCAGCACGAAGGCCGACGCATGGCAGCCCGGCACGGCGATACGTTTTGCGCTGCGCAGGCGTTCGCGCTGCGAGTGGGCCAGTTCCGGCAAACCGTACGCCCAGTCGGCGGACGTGCGGAACGCGGTGCTCGCGTCGATCAGCACGGTATGCTCATTGTCGACCAGCGACGCGGATTCGCGCGAAGCCACATCCGGCAGACACAGAAACGTGACGTCCGACGCATTGATGAGACGACGGCGCTCTTCGATGTCCTTGCGCTTCGCTTCTTCGATACGCAGGATCTCAACGTCGGCGCGCTGCGACAGGTATTCAAAAATCTTCAGGCCGGTCGTGCCTTCCTGTCCGTCGACAAAAACTTTCGTGCTCATCTCGATCTCACTGGCTTGCTGGAAACAGGGCGCGACTTGGCGCCGGAACGCTATTTTAAGACCGGACGGTCGCGGGCGTGCAAAACGGGTGAAAAAAGCGCGCTGAGAAAAGCGCGATGCGCGCTGAAAGTGACATCGGCGTGACCCGTTACAGCATAGATGCACGCCGATGTCGGCCGGTTCGCGGCAGCGTCGCGCCGATGTGTTGGTGCGCCAGTGCGCCAGTGCGCCAGTGCGTCGGTGCGTCAGTAAGTCGGTGAGTCGGTTAGTCGGCGGCTTAGCGCGGCGCGCCGGCCAGCCAGCGCGCCGTCACGCCGGCAATGCGCGCGCCGAACATCCGTGCGGTTTCCAGGTCGCCGGCGGGCGGTGCTTCTTCCGCCGACGCATCCGCCGGCGACTGCGTCAGCAGACCGGTGAAGCCGCCCACGTAGTTCAGATCGTTGCGCGTGGCTGCCTTGGTGTTCGACGGCATCATGCCGGTGCCCGCCCAGATCATGCTGTGCTGCATCGCCAGCGTGACGAAGTACTGGATGGTCGAGAACTTGTCGCCGTTCATGGTCGCCGAGTTGGTGAAGCCGGCGGCGATCTTGTCCTTCCATGTCTGGCCGAACCACGGTTTGGAACTCGCGTCGGCGAATTTCTTGAAGTCGGCGGACGGGCCGCCCATGTAGGTCGGCGCGCCGAAGATGATCGCGTCGGCCGTGGCCAGTTCCGCCCAACCGGCGTCGTCGATTTCGCCGACCGGCAGCAGGCGCGCCTCGGCGCCGGCTTCGAGGGTGCCCGCCAGCACGGCTTCGGCGACTTTCTTCGTGTGGCCGTAGCCGCTGTGATAAACGATGACGATCTTCGACATGGCATTCTCCGGCAAAGGAAAAAGGATGGGATAGGGCACGGCAATGGTGCGCACACAGGCGATGCGGCAACACCGAAGCATCGCGCATAGCGCTCCCCGGCACATTAGCGTGCGCGGATGACAGAAATTCCACGCGGACGGCAATCCGATGCAAGCCGCAGGCCAACGCGGATTTCGTGGCGGTCATTGACGGCGGATAAACCGTGTTCGCTTTGCTCGGTGCTGGGTCTTACCTGAGCCTGGCCATGCCGCCGGCCGCCGCCGCCCGCGCGGTTAATCGCGCCCGGCACGGCGTTATCCGTGCGCAGCCCGCATCACCGCCCGTAGTTCACCACCATCCGCGCGCTGCCGAGCGTGGCGGTGCCGATCTCGTGATCGAACATCAGCGCGGGACGGCCTTGCGCGAGCCGCAGATCGGCGGTGCTCAGCGCATACACGGTGACGATATACCGGTGAGGTTTGCCTGGCGGCGGACACGGGCCGCCATAACCGTCGACGTCGAAATCGTTGCGCGCTTCAACCGCGCCCAGTTTGCTGAGGAAGCCCGAAAAGCTCGCGTTCTCCGGCAAGCTCTGCACGCTGGCGGGAATGCCGGCTACCGCCCAGTGCCACCAGCCGCGGCCGGGCGCGTCTTCGTCGTACATCGTGACAGCGAAGCTGCGCGTTCCGGGCGGCGCGTCGTGCCATGTGAGTTGCGGCGAGCGATTGCCGCCTTTGCAGTCGTCCTGATTGAAAACCTGAGCGTCCGCCACCGTGCCGCCCGCGTGGAAGCTCGCGCTGGTTAGCGTGAATGCGTTCTCGGATAGCGCGTTCGGGCTATGCGCCGCAAGCAGCGCGACACCCAGCGCGGCGCAGAGGAAGGACGGCGTACGGCGGAACGGCGAAACAAGCGAAACAACCAGGCAACGCGAGCGCATGTGCCGGTTCTCCTGTCAGGGCGCGAGGCGGTCGTCCTCGCATCATCATTGTCCCTATTTTGTGCCCCCAGGTCGAATCATGTCTAACATTAGCTCTGCGACACATCATTGTTGTCGTTGGCTGGAATTTGCGGATGGAATATCGGCTATAGTCGGAGGAATTGTCCGCGCCAGTACTGCCGCGTTTTCATCCGATTGAATTCCTACAATAGAAAAGCATGTCAGAAGTTCTGGAGAGAGTTTTAACCGTCGAGGGGAGGGCAATGCAAGATCCAGTCAGGGTCGTGGTCGCCGACGACCATCCGGTAATTCTGTTCGGCGCCGAGCAGGCTTTGCTCAAGTTTCCCGGGCTGCAGGTCGTCGCGCGTGCGCGGCAATCCACAGAATTGATCAAGGTGCTGCAAACCGTAGCCTGCGACGTGCTCGTCACCGATCTCGCCATGCCAGGCGGACAGTACGGCGACGGGCTGCCGCTCATCGGTTATTTGCGCCGCAATTTCCCCAACCTGCCCATCGTCGTGCTAACCATGCTGGAGAACGCCGCGTTGCTGAAGCGACTGAGCGAGCTTGGCGTGACGTCGGTGGTCAACAAGTCCGACGATCTGAGTCATATTGGCCTTGCGGTGCAGCACGTTAGCCGCAAGCTCGAATACATGAGCCCGTCCGTCAAAGCTTCGCTGGACGCGCTGCGCATGAACGCCGGCGGCAAGACCGACGAAGTGATGTTGTCGCGGCGCGAACTCGAGGTGGTGCGCCGCTTCGTGTCCGGCATGACGATCAAGGAAATCTCGGAGCAACTCAACCGCAGCATCAAGACGATCAGCACGCAGAAGAACACGGCCATGCGCAAGCTCGGTATCGAGCGTGATTCCGAATTGTTCCAGTATGCGCAAAGCAATGGGCTGCTGAATCTGTCGTCCAGTTCGGTGGAAGATACCGGCGAAGCGTCTTAGCAACGCGCGCCCGGTCGGGCATGAGCGGGTGCGCGCACACCGCTTAACCGCATGAAACCGCGCGAAACGAAAAAAGGGCTGCCTGTCTTGTCGACAGGCAGCCCTTTTGCATTAAGCCCGCTTAACCGGTCCGCAAAGGACCGTAGCGCTTAACTGAGATGCTTACTGCGGCGTCGCGTTGGCGCCGCCGTGCGCAGCCGACCATTCAGCCGGTGCGTGCAGGAATTTTTCCACTTCGTCGAGCGTCTTCGTGTCGAAGTAGTTGTTTTCCTTGGCGACGCGCAACACGTCCCACCACGTGGCAAGCGCGTGCAGATCGACGTCAATGTCTTTCAGCACCGACACGCTTTCCTTGAAGATGTTGTAGTGGAACAGCACGAAGCAGTGGTTCACCGTCGCGCCGGCGGTGCGCAGCGCGTTGATGAAGTTGATCTTGCTGCGGCTGTCGGTGGTCAGGTCCTCGACCAGCAGCACGCGTTGACCTTCGGTCAGCAGACCTTCGATCTGCGCGTTACGGCCGAAACCCTTCGGCTTCTTGCGCACGTATTGCATCGGCACCATCAGGCGATCGGACAGCCAGGCCGCGAACGGGATGCCGGCGGTTTCGCCACCGGCCACCGCGTCGATCTGCTCATAGCCGACGTCGCGCAGAATGGTGCTTTCAGCCATTTCCATCAGGCCACGGCGCACGCGCGGATACGAGATCAGCTTGCGGCAGTCGATGTAAACCGGGCTCGCCCAGCCGGACGTGAAAATGTACGGTTTCTCCGCGTTGAAGTGCACTGCCTGAACTTCCAGCAGCATCTTGGCGGTCGTGTCGGAGATCGTCTGGCGATCGAAGCCTGTCATGGGCGGATCCTTGGGTGTGAGCGGGGAGAAGCGGGCGCGGGGCCCGGTGGCGCAGCAAGTGGAGTATGTCCGCCCTGACGGGCGGCGCCCTGATAGGCGAATACGCTGCCGGCCAGTGGAGTGCAGGTCGGTTTTTGCTGCGCGCGTAGCCCGACATTTTACCCGAAACGGGCTCTTTCGAGGAGGCCGTTGTGCGGTGCGGCGCCGAATGGCGGTCATAACGGCGCCTCTGGCCGAGTCTGGCCGGCTTCGACGCGACTTGCTCGGCGCGTGCGTTTCACCGGCTTTCCGCGTGGTGTATAGCGTGTCTCGCCGCGCCTTTTTTGCGTCGGCTTGTGAGCCACGGAAGCCGCCTTTACACTCACGCGAATTTCCCGGGCGGCTGATCGCTTTAGCGCCCCTTGACCTACGGAATGCTTTCGATGACTGCCGCCTCCTCCGCCACCGACTCCCGCGCATCGGCTAAACAAGGCTATGCCGGACGCGCGTTGATTGCCTCGGTGCTCGGTTACGCGATGGACGGTTTCGATCTGCTGATCCTCGGTTTCATGCTGCCGGTGATCGCCGCCGATCTGCATCTGAGTTCCGCGCAGGCGGGCTCGCTCGTGACGTGGACGCTGATCGGCGCCGTCGCGGGCGGGTTGATTTTCGGCGTATTGAGCGACTATTTCGGCCGCGTGCGGATGCTGACGTGGACGATCCTGATCTTCGCCGTGTTCACCGGCCTGTGCGCGCTGGCGCAAGGTTATACGGACCTGCTGGCCTACCGGACCATCGCGGGAATCGGGCTCGGCGGCGAGTTCGGCATTGGCATGACGCTGGTGGCCGAAGCGTGGCCGGCGTCGCAGCGGGCGCGCGTCTCGTCGTATGTCGGCCTGGGGTGGCAGCTCGGCGTGCTGGCGGCCGCGTTGCTGACGCCGCTGCTGTTGCCGGTGATCGGCTGGCGCGGCATGTTTGCGCTCGGGTTGCTGCCCGCGGTCGTGTCGTTTTTCGTGCGCCGCCGCGTCGAGGAGCCGGCGCTGTTCACCGAACGCGTTGCACGAAGCACATTCGGCACGCGCAAGCTGCCGCTAAAACGACTGGTTGCCGATGGCCGCACCACGCGCGCCAGCATCGGCGTCGTGATTCTCTGTTCGGTGCAGAACTTCGGCTATTACGGGCTGATGATCTGGCTACCGAGCTATCTGTCGAAGACCTTCGGCTACTCGCTGACCAAATCCGGCGTGTGGACCGCGGTGACGGTGCTCGGCATGGCGGCCGGCATCTGGCTGTTCGGTATCGCCGCCGACCGCTTCGGCCGCAAGCCGACATTTCTGTTTTACCAGGCCGGGGCCGTCGTGATGGTGTTCGTCTACGCGCACCTCACGACGCCGTCGGCGCTGCTGATCGGCGGCGCGGCGATGGGTGTGTTCGTCAACGGGATGATCGGCGGATACGGTGCGTTGATTTCCGAGCTCTATCCGACCGAGGCGCGCGCCACCGCGCAGAACGTGCTGTTGAACATCGGCCGGGCGGTGGGTGGTTTCGGGCCGGTCGTGGTGGGCGCGCTGGCCGCGCGCTATTCGTTCGGCGCCGCGTTGGCGTTGCTCGCGTCGATCTATCTGCTCGACATCTTCGCGACACTTTTCCTGATTGCCGAACGACGCGGCGCCGAGCTCGACTAAGCTCGAACGGCCCGCGCATTGCCCCTCGCATGACCCCCGTCAAATGCCCGCCGGATGCGGCGCTGCACCATTGTTTCGCCGATGGTGAGCCGGATTAACCACTCAGTGCATCGACTCATTCGGGGTGTACACTAACCGACCCGCGTAGCACTCCGCACCGTCTTGTCCTCCGCTGAGGTTCGACGCCGCGCCTAACCGGCGCACGCGTCAGCCGTCTCAGTCGATCATCCATTCGATAGGTGGAAGCGTCGTCAGCGGTGCGGTATGCCGGGCCCAATTACTTACGTCTCGCAGGCCAAAAAATGGACGAACAACTTAAGCAAAGCGCTCTCGCATACCACCAGTTTCCGAAACCCGGCAAGATCTCGGTCACGCCTACCAAGCCGCTGTCCAACCAGCTCGACCTGTCGCTCGCGTACTCGCCGGGTGTCGCCGCGGCCTGTATGGCGATCTACGAAGACCCGCTCGACGCGCAGAAGTACACCTCGCGCGGCAACCTGGTCGGCGTGATCACGAACGGCACGGCTGTGCTCGGCCTCGGCAACATCGGCCCGCTCGCGGCGAAGCCGGTCATGGAAGGCAAGGGCTGTCTGTTCAAGAAGTTCGCCGGCATCGACGTGTTCGACATCGAACTGTCCGAGTCCGATCCGGACAAGCTCGTTGAAGCGATCGCCATGCTCGAGCCCACGCTCGGCGGCATCAACCTCGAAGATATCAAGGCGCCGGAATGCTTCTACATCGAGAAGAAGCTGCGCGAGCGCATGAAGATTCCGGTTTTCCACGACGACCAGCACGGCACGGCGATCATCGCGTCGGCGGCGATCCTGAACGGCCTGAAAGTGGTCGGCAAGAAGCTCGACGAAGTGAAGCTGGTGTGCTCCGGCGCGGGCGCTGCGGCGATCGCGTGTCTGGATCTGCTGGTGAACCTCGGCCTGTCGAAGAAGAACGTGCTCGTCACCGACTCGAAGGGCGTGATCTACGAAGGTCGCGGCAACCTCGATCCGTCGAAGGAACGTTACGCGGCGAACACCGAAGCACGCACACTGGCTGACGCGATCCGCGGCGCCGACGTGTTCCTCGGTTGCTCGAGCGCGGGCGTGCTGAAGCCGGAAATGGTCGTCGAAATGGGCACCCAGCCGCTGATTCTCGCGCTGGCCAATCCGGAGCCGGAAATCCGCCCGGAAGAAGCCAGGCGCGTGCGCCCGGACTGCATCATCGCGACCGGCCGTTCGGACTACCCGAATCAGGTCAACAACGTGCTGTGCTTCCCGTTTATCTTCCGCGGCGCGCTGGATGTCGGCGCGACCACGATCACGGAAGAAATGAAGCTCGCGTGCGTGCGCGCGATTGCCGAGCTGGCCGAAGAAACCGACCAGGGCGATGAAGTCGCGAAGGCCTACGAAGGCCACTCGCTCGAATTCGGTCCGGAGTACCTGATTCCGAAGCCGTTCGATCCGCGCCTGATCATCAAGATCGCGCCGGCCGTCGCACAAGCGGCCATGGACTCGGGTGTCGCGACCCGTCCGATCAAAGATATGGACGCGTACCGCGAAGAACTCGGCACGACCGTGTACCGCACCGGCATGGTGATGCGTCCGGTGTTCCAGGCCGCCAAGGCGGAGCCGGCGCGCATCGTGTTCGCCGAAGGTGAAGACGAGCGCGTGCTGCGCGCCGCGCAATTCGTGCTGCTGGAAAAGATCGCCAAGCCGATTCTGGTCGGCCGTCCGTCGGTGATCGAGATGCGTCTGAAGAAGATGGGCTCGAAGCTGAAGTGTGGCGAAGACTTCGAGATCGTCGATCCGGAAGACGATCCGCGCTATCAGCAATGCTGGCAGGCTTATCACGAAGTCGGCGCGCGCGAAGGCGTCACGCCGGACGTCGCGAAAGCCGCCATGCGCAAGTTCAACACGCTGATCGGCGCGATCCTCGTGCGCCTCGGCGAAGCGGACGGCATGATCTGCGGCATGATCGGCCAGTACCACGCGCATCTGAACTTCATCGAGCAGGTGCTGGGCAAGGCGGAAGACGTGCAGAACTTCGCCGCAATGAACCTGCTGATGCTGCCGGGCCGCAATCTGTTCATCTGCGACACGTACGTGAACGAAACGCCGACCGCCGAGCAACTCGCCGACATGACCATGCTGGCTGCGCGCGAAATCGAGAAGTTCGGTATCACGCCGAAGGTGGCGTTGCTGTCGAACTCGAACTTCGGCAGCGCGCCGTCGTCGTCGTCGCAACGCATGGCGGCGGCTCGCAAGCTGATCGCGGAACGTGCGCCGACGCTGGAAATCGACGGTGAAATGCACGGCGACGCGGCGTTGTCGGAAGCGGTGCGCAAGGCGGCGTTCCCGGGCACGACGCTGAGCGGCGAAGCGAACCTGCTGATCATGCCGAACGTGGAAGCGGCGAACATCACGTACAACCTGCTGAAGATGATCGGCGGCGAAGGCGTGACGGTCGGTCCGTTCCTGCTGGGCGCGGAAAAGCCGGTACATATCCTGACGCCGGCCGCGACCGTGCGCCGGATCATCAACATGACGGCGGTGGCATCGGCCAACGCGCGTAAGCGGGTGAGCGCGCAGTAAGCCAGGCGTTGAAATGAGAAAAGGCGGCGGTCCGTGAGGACCGCCGCCTTTTTATTTGCAAGCTAACCGGCCTGCATCAAATCATTCGAGCCATTCAAGCCGCTTATTCAAGCCGCGTGTTGCGTCTTGCCGGCTTCAGGCGAACGCCAGCGCGCCAGCAATTCGTTCCACTTGATGCGCACGCCCTTCAGGTTATTTTCCTTCACGTGACCGTAGCCGCGGATGCCGTCCGGCAGATTCGCCAACTCCACCGCGAGTTCACGCTTCTGCGTGGTCAGCCCGCCGATCAGCTCACGCACCAGCGCTTCGTACTCGCCGATCAACGCCCGCTCGGTGCGACGCTCTTCCGTCTTGCCGAACACGTCGAACGCGGTGCCGCGCAGGAACTTGAACCTGGCCAGCACATGCATCGCGCTGAACACCCACGGACCGTACTTCTTCTTGACCAGATGGCCGTGAGCGTCTTTCTTCGAGAAGGTCGGCGGTGCGAGGTGAATATGCAGCTTCCAGTCACCTTCGAAATTCGCCTTCAGCTTGTCGATGAACGCCGGGTCGCTGTACAGACGCGCGACTTCGTACTCGTCCTTGTACGCCATCAGCTTATGCAGGTTCTTCGCGACGGTTTCGGTCAACGGCAACTGGCTGTCGATCGAATCGAGCGCCGATTCCGCCACCCGCACCTGTGACACCAGCGCGCGATAACGGTCCGCGTACGCGGCGTTCTGCCATGCCGTGAGGTAGTCGGCGCGCTTGTCGATCAGCGTGTCGAGCGCCTTCGGGGTGTGCAGCGAGATGATCTTGCTGCTCGCCGTTTCCGCCTTCACGCCATTGCCTTGCGCCTGTACCAGCTTGCGCACCGCAGCCAGATCGTGCGCGGCGCGACGGCCCCACTCGAAAGCCGCGCGGTTCTTGTCGACCTGCACGTTGTTGAGTTCGATGGCGCGCATCAGCGACTGATACGTCAACGGCACCCAGCCGCGTTGCCATGCGTAGCCGAGCACGAATGGGTTCGTGTAGATCGCGTCGCCGAGCAGCGCGAGCGCGAAGTGATTCGCGTCGACCGTATCGACACCGTCTTCGCCCGCACCGGCGCGCACGTCGGCTTCCGTGCTGCTGCCCGGGAAGCGCCAGTTCGGGTTCTTGATCAGGTCGGCGGTCGGCGTGTGCGCGCTGTTCAGCACGACGCGCGTGCGGCCCACCTGCATCCGCGACACGCATTCGTCGCTGGCCGTGACGATCGCGTCGCAGCCGATCACGAGACTCGCTTCGCCCATGGCGATGCGGGTGGCGTGGATGTCGGCCGGATGCTTGGCGATCTGCACGTGGCTCATCACGGCGCCGCCCTTCTGCGCGAGGCCGGTGACGTCGAGCACCGTGACGCCCTTGTTCTCCAGATGCGCGGCCATGCCGAGCAACGCGCCGATCGTGACCACGCCTGTCCCGCCGACGCCCGTCACCAGCACGCCGTACGGACGTTCCATGGACGGCAGTTCGGGTTCGGGCACCGGCGGCAGGGTGTCGCCGGCGGCGCCCGAGGCGGCCTTCGGCTTACGCAACTGACCGCCTTCCACCGAGACGAAGCTCGGGCAGAAACCGTTCACGCACGAGAAGTCTTTGTTGCAGGTCGACTGGTTGATCTGGCGCTTGGTGCCGAATTCGGTATCGAGCGGCTCGACCGACAGGCAGTTCGACTTCACCGAGCAATCGCCGCAGCCTTCGCAGACCGCGTCGTTGATCACCACGCGGCGTGCCGGATCCGGATACGTGCCGCGTTTGCGACGGCGGCGCTTTTCGGTCGCGCAGGTCTGGTCATAAATCAGGATCGTGGTGCCCGACACTTCGCGCAGTTGACGCTGGATCTCGTCGAGCTTGTCGCGATGGTGAATGTCGATGCCCGGCGCCAGACCGACGTTCGCCGAATACTTCTCCGGCTCGTCGGTGACGATCACGATCTTGGTTGCGCCTTCGGCGGCGAGCTGATGCGTGATCTGCGGCACGGTCAGCACGCCGTCGACCGGTTGGCCACCCGTCATCGCAACCGCGTCGTTATAGAGAATCTTGTAGGTGATGTTCACCTTCGAGGCGATCGCCGCGCGAATCGCCAGCAGCCCCGAGTGGAAGTAGGTGCCGTCGCCGAGGTTGGCGAACACGTGTTTGTCGTTAGTGAAGGGCGACTGACCGACCCACGCCACGCCTTCGCCGCCCATCTGGCTGAAGGTGCTGGTGCTGCGGTCCATCCACACCGTCATGTAGTGGCAGCCAATGCCGGCCATGGCGCGCGAACCTTCCGGCACATTGGTCGACGTGTTGTGCGGGCAGCCCGAGCAGAACCACGGCTTGCGTTCGGCTTCGACGCGCGGACGGGCCAGTGCTTTTTCCTTCGCTTCGATCACCGCGATGCGCGATGCGATACGCGCACGCACGTCCGACGGCAGATCGAACTTGTCCAGCCGCGTGGCGATCGCCTTGGCGATGATCGCGGGCGACAGTTCGTAATGTGCGGGCAGCAGCCAGTTACCCATCGGCACCGACCATTCGCCGCCGGCGCCGTCTTTCTCGTCGAACTTGCCGAACACACGCGGACGTTGCGCATCCGGCCAGTTGTACAGCTCTTCCTTGATCGCGTATTCGAGAATCTGGCGCTTTTCCTCGACCACGAGAATTTCGTCGAGGCCCTTCGCGAAAGCATGCGCGCCTTGCGCTTCGAGCGGCCACACGCAGCCGACCTTATAGAGCCGGATGCCGATGCGCGAGCAGGTTTCGTCGTCGAGACCGAGGTCGGTCAGCGCCTGACGCACGTCCAGATACGCCTTGCCGCCGGTCATGATGCCGAAGCGCGCATGCGGCGAATCGATTTCGACGCGGTCCAGCTTGTTGGCGCGCACGTAGGCGAGCGCCGCGTACCACTTGTAGTCGAGCAGACGCGCTTCCTGCACCAGCGGCGAATCCGGCCAGCGGATATTCAGGCCGCCCTCGGGCATCGCGAAGTCTTCCGGCAGGATGATTTTGGTGCGGTGCGGATCGATGTCGACCGACGCCGACGATTCGACCACGTCGGTCACGCACTTCATCGCGACCCACAGGCCGGAGTAGCGACTCATGGCCCAGCCGTGCAGACCGAAGTCGAGATATTCCTGCACGTTCGACGGGAACAGCACCGGCAGGCCGCACGCCTTGAAGATGTGTTCGGACTGGTGCGCAAGCGTGGAGGACTTGGCCGCGTGGTCGTCGCCGGCCAGCACCAGCACACCGCCGTGCTGCGCGGAGCCGGCCGAGTTGCCGTGCTTGAAGACGTCGCCGGAACGGTCGACGCCGGGGCCCTTGCCGTACCACATCGAGAACACGCCGTCGTATTTGGCGCTGGGATACAGATTGACCTGCTGCGAACCCCAGACGGCGGTTGCCGCGAGGTCTTCGTTGACGCCGGGCTGGAACACGACCTGATGCGCGGCGAGATGCTGCTTCGCTTTCCACAAGGATTGGTCGAGTCCGCCGAGCGGCGATCCACGGTAGCCGGAGATGAAACCGGCCGTATTGAGTCCGGCTGCACGGTCGCGTTCCTGCTGCAGCATCGGCAGACGCACTAGCGCCTGGATGCCGCTCATATACGCGCGGCCGCGTTCGAGGGTGTATTTGTCGTCGAGCGTGACGGAAGACAAGGCAGCTTCGAGCGAGGCTCGCTGACCTGCGTCTAGCGGGGCATTCATTATGTGTACTCCTCCAACCAGTTTGGGATCACCAAAACTTTTTGGGCCTCGGCATCTTTTGAATGCTTGTGCCCGGGGTCGCCATATTGACGTGTTTTAAGTGATGGTAGCACTGGTGAAAACCCGCCGCAGTGCGCCAAAAATGCTGCGCTGCAAGGGATTTGGCGCATTGATGCGCTCTGCATTGCGACGCGTGGCAATCTTTGACGACGAGCATGTAACAAGCTGTAAAAACTACAAATTCACGGAACCGTAGTTGAAATACCTGTCTAACCCCCACCTGCGAGCAATGTCAGCGCAACGCTCCGCATTCGGTGGAGCTTCACGACAGCAGGGCAGTTAGAAAAAGGAGTACGCATGAACACGAGAAACATCCAGACCTTCCTGATGGTATCGGCCGCTTTTTTCGCAATGAGCGCACCGGTACGCTCGAGCACGGGTAGTGCGGGGGCGTTGTCGAACGCGGTGACCCGTACGGCGCAAGTGGCGCCCGCGAGCATCGCCATGGAACGCGTTACGCGCTCCAGCAAGGACGACGAGGAAGACCAGAATTCGTGATGCACCGCCCGAGCGGTGTGTCGATGTCGTTGGATAACTAGCCGTTGATCCTGTTGAGATAACGGTGCAAATACGCGGTGCAAAAAAAGGGCGGGGATCGCAAGATCCTCGCCCTTTCTTCTTATCGGCCGTGCGCGGGTTGCGCGCACCGGCTCACCTCAACTCAATCTGGCTGTCAGACCTTGTCCTGCACCACGCCGCGGCGAATCTGATCCAGTTCGATCGATTCGAACAGTGCCTTGAAGTTGCCTTCGCCGAAGCCCTGATTGCCCTTGCGCTGAATGATCTCGAAGAAGATCGGGCCGATCTGGTTTTCGGTAAAGATCTGCAGCAGCAGGTCGTCCGGCGCGCCGTCGATCAGGATCTTGCGCTTGCGCAGTTCCTCGAGCGGCTCGCCGTGGTTCGGCACGCGGCGATCGACCAGCTCGTAGTACGTGTCGATCGTGTCGAGCAGCGAAATGTTCGCGGTGCGCAGACCGTCCACGGTACGGTAGATGTCATTGCTGCCGAGCGCAATGTGCTGAATGCCTTCGCCGCGATACGCGTCGAGGTATTCCTGAATCTGGCCGGCCGTTTCCGAGCCTTCCTCGTTGATCGGAATCCGGATCTTGCCGCACGGCGAGCTCATCGCCTTCGACTTCACGCCGGTCACCTTGCCTTCGATGTCGAAGTAACGCACTTCGCGGAAGTTGAACAGGCGCTCGTAGAACTCCGCCCATTCATCCATGCGGCCGCGATGGACGTTGTGCGTCAGGTGGTCGATATAGGTGAGGCCGTGGCCGACCGGATTCGGGTTTGCGCCCGGAATCGGTTCGAAGTCGACGTCGTAAATATCGATGTTGCCGATGCTGCCCGCGTCCGCGCCGTTCTTGCCGCGCCAACGGTCGACGAAATAGATCAGCGAGTCGCCGATACCCTTGATCGCCGGAATGTTCAGTTCCATCGGGCCGGTCTTGTTGTCGAAACCCCAGGCGCCTTTTTCGACTGCCTGCTGATAGGCCTTGGCGGCGTCCTGAACGCGGAACGCGATCGCGCAGATCGACGGGCCGTGCAGGCGCGTGAAGCGTTGCGCGAACGAATCCTGTTCGCCGTTGACGATAAAGTTGATCTCGCCCTGGCGATACAGCGTCACGTTCTTATGGCGATGCCGCGCGACGGCGGTGAAGCCCATCTGTTCGAACAGCTTGCCGAGCGCAACCGGATCCGGGGCGGTGTATTCGATGAATTCGAAGCCGTCGGTGCCGACGGGATTGTCCCAAGTTGAAACCTGCATGGTCTGTCTCCTGATTCCTGAAGTGCGCCGGCGCGTTGTGCGAGTGGGGAAGGGGTGTTGAGCGCGATTCGGATGACGCCAGTGTAAAGGCGTCATCACGGCGAAAACTTGCGAAATAAAGCACGTGTGGATACGCTGGCGCTATTTTCTAGCGCAGTAACTCACATGGAAGGCAGAAAATGGCCGATTTAGAGATGGACGCCATCGACAGGCGCATTCTGGCGGTCCTTCAGGAGAATGGCCGGCTGTCGAATCAGGAGATCGCCGAGTGCGTGAACCTGTCGCCGAGTCCGTGTCTGCGGCGGATTCGTCGGCTGGAAGAGTGCGGCGTGATCCGCGGCTATGTCGCGCTACTGGATGCGCAGCGGCTCGGGCTGGATCTGCTCGCGTACGTGAACGTGCGGCTGGAAAAGCGTGGCGGGCCGGCGCCTCGTCCGCGCGGCGACGTCACGCACGCGGATCAGTTTCGCGCGGCCGTGCAGACATGGCCCGAAGTGGTCGCATGCCACGCAATGACGGGCGACATGGACTATCTGCTGCGTGTTCAGGTAGAGGATATGGCGCACTTTTCCCGCTTCATGCAGGATCAACTGCTGCACCATCCGTCGGTGATCGACGTCAAGACGAGCTTCTCGCTCGACACGATCAAAGAGACCACGGCGCTGCCTATTTTGTAGGCGCGATGCGGGACCGCAACCCGCGAACGGAAAAAACGCGCAGGCCAAACAAAAAGGGCAGCCATTGGGCTGCCCTCTGTCATTGCGCCGAAGCGTTTGCTGCTCAGCCTCAGGCCGCGGCGGCGGTCGGCATAAACGATTCGAACAGTTTCGACGCCTGACGCGCTTGGCGCTTCATGGCGTAGTCGAACACGGCGGCCTGCTCCTGCAGCATCTCGGCGATGATGCTCGATTGATCCGCCGGCGGCAGCGTCAGATAAGCGTCGGCTTCGCCGTACGCGTATTCGATCTTCATGCCGGCCTTTTTCGCGATGTGCATCATGGTCGAGTTGCGCGACAGGCAATGCATGTACAGCGAGCTGACGTGCGTATTGCGGCTGCGAATGGCGGCGCGCTCGAACAGCTTCGAGCCGATGCCCTGGCCGCGCACGCTTTCCAGCACCGAGACGCCAAATTCGGCGGTGCGCTTGTCGCCTTCGGCCGGCAGATACGCCAGATGGCCGACGCCGGTGAGTTGCAACTGGCTGTTGAATACGCCGAACACCGTGTCGCGCGTGAAGTCGATTGCGCGGACGTAGTTTTCGATCACGTGGTTCGGCACGATCTGGCCGAAGCGCAGCAGGCGGTCGTCTTCGCCGAGCGCGAGGAAGTGGGTCAGCAGCCGCTCGCGGTCGACCGCGGTGAGTTCACGGACCAGAGCAGGCGCACGACCGGCAGGTTGCGACAACGGATCGCGCGGAACGATCTGCTCAGCAACGCGGGGTGTAATCAAGTTCATGGTCGGGTTCTCCTTGGATCAAGCGGCGTGGTGCACCGCAAAAATCATTTTAGCGGAAAGCCGACCCTGAGCCTAGGGAAAACCCGTATCTCGTTTTGAGTTAAATGCCTAAAAATATTGCGCCCTATTTTTAGGATGTTGATTCATCACGAAAAATAAAATGAACGGGCGTTCATGACTCAATGCCACACCTACGCGACGGGCAAGCCTTTATTTCATATGAATATTGCTGCTTTGCGTCATCAGGCGGGTGTCGAGCTTAATCCGTGGTCCACCATATTTACCACCTGCTCGGCGAATTCGGTGTAGTTCATCCGGCCGTCCGGCTTGAGCCAGGTGAAGGTCCAGTTGATCATGCCGAACACCATCATGGTCAGCGCGGTCTGGTTGTCGCGCGTGGCGCGCTCCGGATACGCCCGCGCCAATTGCCGCGCGAACGCCGCGACCACGTCGCGCTGGCGGTTCAGAATCACCTCGCGCTGGGTGTCGACCAGATACTTCACGTCGTTCAACAGCGCCACGTGCCGGCTATGCGACGTCTCGTACTCGGACAGAAACGCGCGAATCAGTTCGGCGAAGGTTTCCCGCTCCGTCAGGCCGCGGCGCTGGCTCGCGCCTTCCACCTCGGCGATGATCAGCATCAGCCGCTTCGTGTAGCGGTCGAGCAGATCGAACAGGATCGCTTCCTTGCTCGCGTAGTAGTGGTACAGGCGCGCTTTCGAGGTGCCGCTCGCGGCGGCCAGATCCGCCATCGACGTGCTCGGATAGCTGGTCTGGGCGAATTTCGCTGCGGCGAGTTCGAGAATCTGTTCGCGCTGGGTTTCGTGGTCGGGCGCTCGGGTGCGGGCCATGGTCGTTGATTTTATTAGTGTGGACAGGGAGCGAGCACCGCGCACAATTCCAGCGTGCGCCAGGTGTTCGCATCGCCGCGCAGCCGGATGCGCCGGGTCGCGGACAGCTCGCGCAAGCGCCACAGCACCATGTTGTCGCTGACCAGAAAGCCCAGTTCGGCGGCCATCAGTTCGGCGGCGACGTGCGCGGCGGGCTGCCAGCCGTCGGCGATATGTTCGAGAATCAGCGCGTCCAGATCGGCGAAATGGCCGCTCGTGAACGTGTTGTCACGCCACCGGCGGGTTTCGCCGTTCGCGTGTTTGACTTCTTGCCATTCGAGCGCCAGCCGGCTAATGCGCAGCACGGAAATCGGCGCCGCGTCCGGGAGGCGCGCTTGCAGCACGTCGGGTGCGAACATGCCGACGGACGTCGCGTGATCTTTGCGGCTGTGCGCCCATGCGCCCGGATCGGTGAGGTCGCGAATCGACAGACGCACTTCGTTCAGCCGCTGCGGATTGTTGCGCAGGTAATAGCAGACGCGACGGAGCATCAGTTGATCGGCGGCGCTGTCGCCGTGCCAGACCACGAGGTTCGCTTCGCCGCGCGCAATCGCGTCCAGCGTCGCGCCCTGCTCGCGGAATTCGCGCAGGAAATCGCGCTTCGTGTCCGCGCTGACCCGTTCCCAGAAGTCCGCGCGCACGTCGGGCGTGTCGTCGGCACCGCGCAACGGGCCGACCGCCAGATCGTCGCGCAACGCATGCACGCGATCGTCGCGGCCCGCTTGCTGCAGCGCGGTGCGCAGTGACTCGGCGGCGACGTCGCCGTTGGTGAGGTGGATCGTGCTCATCGGCAGTGGCTTCGGCAGTTGACAAAAAGGGGCCGCTCGACGACCGGAACAGGTGTCCGATCGTGAGCGGCCCCTAGTGTAAGCGGATCGTGGAACGGCTCAAAGGATTGCGGGCGTCGTTCCTGCCCGCGTGCCGTGTACGATTTACCGTTCGTCGTAGCTCACCACCACGCGATCGCTGATCGGATGGCATTGGCAGGTCAGCACGAAACCATCGCGGATTTCCTGCTCTTCAAGCGTGTAGTTCTTGTCCATCTTCACTTCGCCTTCCAGCACCTTGGCGCGGCAGGTGCAGCAGACGCCGCCCTTGCACGCATAAGGCAGCGCGAGCCCGGCCTTCAGCCCGACATCCAGCACGCTGACGCCTTGATACGGCAGGCGCAGCTTGCGCCGTTTGCCGTCGAGCACGATCTCCAGCTCGGCGGCCGGCGTGTCTTCGGTGATTTCGACGGCCGGTACGCCCGCTTGCGGCAGCGGCGAACCGAAGCGCTCCACGTGGACCTTTTCCTGCGGCACGCCGGCGGCTTTCAACGCGGCTTCGGCGGCGTCCATCATCGGTGCGGGACCGCAGATGAAGGCTTCGTCGATCGCATCCGCGGGCAGAAGATTTTCAATGAAGGCCGCGCACTTCTGCTGGTCGAGCACGCCGTTGAACAGCTCGACGTCCTGCAGATCGTCGGACAGCACGTGATACAGCACGAAGCGGTTCATGAAGCGGTTCTTCAGATCCTCGAGCTCTTCCGCGAACATGATCTGATCGACGCTGCGGTTGCCGTACACCAGCGTGAACGTGCTGCGCGGCTCGATTTCGAGCGTCGTCTTGATGATCGCCAGCACCGGCGTGATGCCCGAACCGCCCGAAAACGCCAGGTATTGCTGGCCCTGATCGGCGTTCAGATGCGTGAAGAAGCGGCCGTCCGGCGTCATCACGTCGATCGTGTGGCCGGGCTGCAGCGTGTCGAACGCGAAGTTCGAGAAACGCCCGCCACGTACGCGCTTGATGCCGATGCGCAGTTCGCCGTCGCGGTCGTAATCGGTGACGCCGACGCAGATCGAATACGAGCGGCGCGTTTCCTCACCGTCGAAATGCGTTTTCAGCGTGACGAACTGGCCCTGCGTGAAGCGATAGTGATCGCGCAGTTCGACGGGGACTTCGAAGGCGACCGAGACCGCGTCGGCGGTTTCGGGCCGTACTTCGCGGATACGCAGCGAGTGGAATTGCGGGGTGGCCATATCAGTATGGTTTGAAGTAGTCGAAGGGTTCGCGGCAGTCGATGCAGCGGTACAGGGCTTTGCAGGCGGTCGAGCCGAATTGCGCGAGACGTTCGGTATGCGCCGAGCCGCAGCGCGGACACGACGGCGCGGGCAGCGCGCGCGGCACGAAGCGCATTACTTTTTCTTGCGGCGCCGCGGCCGAACCGCAGTTGCCGGTGGGCGGCGCGATGCCGTAGGCGCGCAGCTTTTCGCGGGCGTCGGCGGTCATCCAGTCGGTGGTCCAGGCCGGCGCGAGCACGGTGGAAATCCGGTAAGGCTTCAGTTCCGCGACGTCGAGCGCGTGCGCGACGTCCTCGGCGATCTGCGACATCGCCGGGCAGCCCGAGTAGGTCGGCGTGATGACGACTTCGAGCGCGCCGTCGGCGGCGCGCCGCACGTCGCGCAGAATGCCAAGCTCGCGAATCGACACCACCGGAATCTCCGGATCGGGCACCGTTTCGAGCACGGCCCACGCGTGATCGAGCGTAGCGTCGGTGCTGTAAGTGGCTGTCGAGGTCGTCATCGTCGCTTTACCGTTGGGTTAAATCGCTTGGGTCAAGTCGCTTGGCTTAGGTCGCTTGGCTTAAGCCGCGTCACCAGGTGGCGCCGGGATGCTGGCGCGCGAGGCTCTGCATTTCGGCCAGCACAAAGCCCATGTGCTCGGAATGCTCGCCGTGCTTGCCGGTCGTGATGTGCTTGACCGCTTCGGGCAGGCTCAGCGTGGCTTCGTCGAGCGTGGCGCGCACGTCGTCGAGCCAGGCGGCTTCGAGATCCGACGTCAACGGGCCGATGCCGGCCGCCGCGATCGTCTCCTCCACGGCGTCCGCGCTGAAAAACTCGCGGGTGTAAGGCATCAGGTAGTCGAGCGCGGCTTGCGCGCGGCGATGCGATTCGTCGGTGCCGTCGCCGAAACGGATCAGCCACTCGCTTGCGTGATGTACGTGGTAGCTCGTTTCCTTGATCGACTTCGACGCGATCGCGGCCAGTTGCTCGTCCGGGGACGCGGTCAGCGCCGTCCACAGATGCGCCATCAGCGTCGAATACAGGAAATTGCGCACGATCGTAACGGCGTAATCCTTCTCGGCTTGCGCGGTGCCACACAGCGGACCGACATGCGGCAGCTCGGCGAGCGTGTAGTTGGCGAATTCGCGCTCGGCGCGGAAGTACGCGTAGTCGTCTTCCGTGCGGGTCTTGCCGGTGACCTGCTGTTCGAGCGACGCGGCGTGCGTGTACAGCAGACGCGCCTGGCCGATCAGATCGAGGCTCATGTTCGACAGCGCAATGTCCTCTTCGAGGATAGGGCCGTGGCCGCACCATTCGGTATTGCGCTGACCGAGAATCAGCGCGGTATCCGCGAGACGCAGTACGTATTGGAGATGTTGGGGCGTGATATCCATGGCCGCGCTTACATGTGGTTGACTTCGTCGGGGAGCGTGTAGAACGTCGGATGGCGGTAAATCTTGTCGCCCGCCGGTTCGAACAGCTCTGCCTTGTCTGCCGGCAACGACGCCGTGATCGCCGAAGACGGCACCACCCAGATGCTCACGCCTTCTTGGCGGCGCGTGTAGACGTCGCGCGCCATGCGCAGCGCCATCGGCGCGTCAGCGGCGTGCAGGCTGCCGCAGTGTTTATGGTCGAGTCCCTGCTTGCTGCGCACGAAGACTTCCCAAATCGGCCATTCCTTGTTCATTGCTGATCTCCTGATGCTGTGTCTGGCGTGCCGCGCGAATCAGGCGGCGTGCTGTTGCGCGCGCTGGCGCTGTTTTTCGGCGTGGGCGAGGGCGGCTTCGCGGACCCACGTGCCGTCGTCGTGAGCTTTGACGCGGGTGGCGAGGCGCTCGCGGTTGCACGGGCCGTCGCCGTTGACGACGCGCCAGAATTCTTCCCAGTCGATGTCGCCGTAGTCGTGCTGACCGCGCGCTTCGTTCCACTTCAGGTCCGGGTCCGGCAGCGTGACGCCGAGCACCTTGGCCTGGTCGACGGTGGCGTCGACGAATTTCTGCCGCAGGTCGTCGTTCGAAATGCGCTTGATGCCCCATTTCGACGACTGATTGCTGTGGATCGAATCCTTGTCGCTCGGGCCGAACATCATCAGCACGGGCCACCACCAGCGGTTCACCGCCTGCTGGACCAGTTCGCGCTGCGCGTCGGTGCCGGCCATCATCGACATCAGCGCGTCGAAACCTTGGCGCTGATGGAACGACTCTTCCTTGCAGATGCGGATCATCGCGCGGGCGTACGGACCGTACGTGCAGCGGCACAGCGGAATCTGGTTCATGATCGCCGCGCCGTCCACCAGCCAGCCGATCACGCCGACGTCCGCCCAGGTGGGCGTTGGGTAATTGAAGATGCTCGAATATTTGGCTTTGCCCGCGTGCAGCGCGGCGATCAGCTGATCGCGCGAGACGCCGAGCGTTTCCGCCGCGCTATAGAGATAGAGGCCGTGACCGGCTTCGTCCTGCACCTTGGCGAGCAGAATCGCCTTGCGCTTCAGGCTGGGCGCGCGCGTGATCCAGTTGCCTTCCGGCAGCATGCCGACGATTTCCGAATGCGCGTGCTGCGAGATCTGCCGCACCAGCGTTTTGCGGTAAGCCTCGGGCATCCAGTCCTGAGCTTCGATCTTGCCGTCGGCGGCCATGACCGCATCGAATTGCGCCTGCTCGGGCGAACTCGCGCCCGCATCCAGCGGGGCGACATTGCCGGGAATATCCAGGGATTGCGTGTACATGGGGACGCTCTCTGCGGAAGTTGTCTGTGTGCGCACAGTATAAGCCAACCGACCGGTCGGTTAATAAATTTTTTGAGACAGACTGACAGTGTTGATAGGGGCAAGATTTCCGTGACGGAGGGCGTTTCGACGGAGCCGATGCCCCGTGCCGACACTTAACCTATAAAATTGCGAATTGGCCGCGATTTGCGGCCTTCCTGCATCCCCCGGTACTCATGTTACGTCTAAGCGAAATCAAACTCCCGCTCGATCACCCCGATAGCGACCTCGAAGCCGCTGTCCGCGCGCGCCTCGCGGAACTCGGCGTGGGCGCCGACGGGCTTATCCGGTACACCGTGTTTCGCCGCGCGCACGACGCGCGCAAACGCGCCGACATCAAGCTCACGTACATCGTCGACGTCGAGGTCGCGGATGAGGCCGCCGCGCTCAAGCGGCTTGCCGACGTGCCGCATTGCGGCGTGACGCCTGACATGGCTTACCGGTTCGTCGCGAAGGCGCCGGCGCAACTGACCGTGCCGCGGCCGGTGGTGATCGGCATGGGGCCGTGCGGGCTGTTCGCCGGGCTGATCCTGGCGCAAATGGGTTTCCGGCCGATTATTCTCGAGCGCGGCAAGGCCGTGCGCGAGCGCACCAAAGACACCTTCGGGCTGTGGCGCAAGTCGGTGCTCAATCCGGAGTCGAACGTGCAGTTCGGCGAAGGCGGCGCAGGTACCTTTTCGGACGGCAAGCTGTATAGCCAGATCAAGGACCCGAAGCACTACGGCCGCAAGGTGCTCGACGAATTCGTCAAGGCCGGCGCGCCGGAAGACATTCTGTTCCTGAGCCGGCCGCATATCGGCACGTTCCGGCTTGTCAGCATGGTCGAGAAGATGCGCGCGACCATTCACGAGCTGGGCGGCGAAGTGCGGTTCGAGACGCGCGTCGACGATATCGAGATCGATCAGGGCAAGGTGCGCGGGCTGAAGCTGTCGACCGGCGAGACGCTGCGCTGCGACCACGTGGTGCTGGCGGTTGGGCACAGCGCGCGCGATACCTTCCAGATGCTGAACGACCGCGGCGTCTATATAGAAGCGAAGCCGTTTTCGCTTGGATTCCGGATCGAGCATCCGCAGGGTTTGATCGATCGTGCCCGTTTCGGCAAGTTTGCCGGCCATAAGCAGCTGGGCGCCGCCGACTATAAGGTCGTGCATCACAGCAGCAATGGGCGCGCGGTGTATAGCTTCTGTATGTGCCCGGGCGGCACGGTGGTGGCGGCGACGTCGGAGCCGGGTCGTGTGGTGACGAACGGCATGAGCCAGTATTCGCGGGCGGAGCGCAACGCGAACGCGGGGATTGTCGTCGGTATTACGCCGGAGGACTATCCGGGCGGCCCGCTCGCCGGCATCGCTTTCCAGCGGAAGTGGGAAGAGCGGGCGTTCGAGTTGGGCGGCGGTAACTATATGGCGCCTGGGCAGCTGGTCGGCGATTTCATTGCTGGGCGGCCGTCTACGTCGTTGGGTTCGGTGGTGCCTTCTTACAAACCGGGCGTGCATCCCACTGATCTCAGCACCGCGCTGCCTGATTATGTGATCGAAGCTATTCGCGAAGCTTTGCCGCAGATGGACAAGAAGATCGCCGGATTTGCGATGCATGACGCCGTGCTGACAGGCGTGGAGACGAGAACGTCTTCGCCGATCCGGGTGCGTCGGCGGGATGATTACCAGAGCATGAATGTCGAGGGCTTGTATCCGGCGGGTGAGGGCGCCGGGTATGCGGGCGGGATTTATTCGGCCGCGATTGATGGGATCGAGGTGGCTGAGGCGGTGGCGCTGAAGATGGCGGGGGTGTAAGGGGCGGCTGGTATTGGGTGAGGGTGCGGTTATGGGTGGGTGGTGGCTTGGTCTTGGTATTAGCGGATGAGGTTGGCGTCTGAGGCTTGGTGATCGGGGCCCGATGTCCACGGCCCCGCACTCAAAGCTCGGCACTGCGCACCGGTTCCCAGTGCCAGTGCCAGTGGGCGTGGCCATGCCCGGCGCCCCAGCACCCAGCACCCAGCACCCAGCACCCAGCACCCAGCACCCAGCACCCAGCACCCAGCACCCAAGGTGCGCCGCGATCGATCTAGCGTTCGGGCACAATGGACGCTTCGCCTCGAACCGACCATCCGAATGACTTTTCGCACCCTGGCTGCCGCATGCGGCGCGGCGCTGCTTGCCCAATTCGCTGTTTCCCCGACCGTTTTCGCCGCCGATGCCCCCGCGCACTGGGTCGCCGCCTGGGCGACCGCGCTGCAGCCGATTCCGCAACGCGAGGACTTGCCACCTTTGTATCGCGCGCCGGAAGTCGCCGGACGCACCGTGCGCCAGATCGTGTATCCGACGCTGTCGGGACGAGCCGCGCGAATTCACCTCAGCAACGAGTACGGCAAGACGCCGCTCGTGATCGACGATTTGCGCATCGCCCGCTCGGCGGGCGGCGCGGCCGCGGTTGCTAATGACGGGGCACGCGTGACTTTCGGCGGCAAATCGGCGGTGAGCATCCCGGCGGGCGGCGAGCTGGATAGCGATCCGGTCACGATCGACATCGCCGACGGCGCGCCGTATGCCATCAGCGCGTTCATGGGCCCGGAGCAGCGAATCGTTGCGTGGCATCGCGTATCGAGCCAGGTCAATTACGTTTCCGAGCCGGGGAATCATGCAGCGGATGCTTCCGCCGAAGCGTTCCGTGGGCGTTTCACTCAATATGTGTGGGTGACGGGGGTATCGGTGGAGGCGACGCCGTCATCGGGCGCGGTCGCCGCCATTGGCGACTCGATCACCGATGGCATGCGCTCCAGCCTGAATCAGAATCACCGCTGGCCGGACGCGTTGGCGCGCCGACTGGCCGGTAGCAACGACCGGACGACGGCGATCGTCAACCTCGGCATCAGCGGCAATCGGCTGCTGAGCGACTCGCCTTGCTACGGGGATGCGCTCGCCAGACGCTTCGAGCGCGATGTTCTCGGGCGGCCGGGCGTCAAGACGGCGATCCTGCTGATCGGCATCAACGACATTAATTTCGCCTCGATGCCGGCTCGCAGCGGCCTCGACTGCGATTTTCCGCATACCTCGGTGACGGCGCCCGATCTGATCGCGGGGTACCAACGGGTGATTACCGCGGCGCGGCACGCCGGCGTGAAGGTGTTCGGCGCAACTTTGACGCCGGCATCGCTGCCGGCGCAGCGGGAGAGCATCCGACTCGCTGTCAACCAGTGGATTCGGACCAGCCATGCATTTGACGGCGTCGTGGATTTCGATGCGGCGTTGCGTGACCCGGGGCAGCCGGACCGCCTGCGGCGGAACTTCGACAGTGGCGATCACATCCATCCGAGCGACGCCGGCTATGCGGCAATGGCGGACGCCGTTCCGCTGGACGCAGTAGTAAATTCCATGCGCAAATGAGCTGCGGGAAAATATTTCCACCGAACCCTTGTCATATGGCGAATGTTGTCCTAAGATTCGCCTCCTCGTTTGCGAACGAGGGCCGCGGCAGAAACCAGCGGCCGTAGCGTCAACAAGGTTTTAAGCGAAAGCAAAAAATGTTGTTGACGAAACGAAAAAGAGCCTTCATAATCTCGTTTCTCTGCTGCAGATGCAGCGACGCAGAACGAAGCGGTGCCGGGTAGTTGTGATGTTGACAACACGCGGTGCTGGTTTGGTAGTGAATGCGTAATCGATCTTTAAAAATTAACAGCCGATAAGTGTGGGCGCTTGATGCGAGACGCGAGGTGGATCTTTCGGGGTCTGCCGCAAAGCGAAAGTATCAAGTCTCACACAGTAATGAAAGGAAGGTTTGACTGTCGAAAGACGATCGAACAATTCGTCAGTACGTTGAGTGAGCGACCGGTTCTTAACGGAACCGAAAAACAGTAACAGGTTTGAACTGAAGAGTTTGATCCTGGCTCAGATTGAACGCTGGCGGCATGCCTTACACATGCAAGTCGAACGGCAGCACGGGGGTAACCCTGGTGGCGAGTGGCGAACGGGTGAGTAATACATCGGAACGTGTCCTGTAGTGGGGGATAGCCCGGCGAAAGCCGGATTAATACCGCATACGCTCTACGGAGGAAAGGGGGGGATCTTAGGACCTCTCGCTACAGGGGCGGCCGATGGCAGATTAGCTAGTTGGTGGGGTAAAGGCCTACCAAGGCGACGATCTGTAGCTGGTCTGAGAGGACGACCAGCCACACTGGGACTGAGACACGGCCCAGACTCCTACGGGAGGCAGCAGTGGGGAATTTTGGACAATGGGCGAAAGCCTGATCCAGCAATGCCGCGTGTGTGAAGAAGGCCTTCGGGTTGTAAAGCACTTTTGTCCGGAAAGAAAACTTCTGTCCTAATACGGCGGGAGGATGACGGTACCGGAAGAATAAGCACCGGCTAACTACGTGCCAGCAGCCGCGGTAATACGTAGGGTGCAAGCGTTAATCGGAATTACTGGGCGTAAAGCGTGCGCAGGCGGTTCGCTAAGACAGATGTGAAATCCCCGGGCTTAACCTGGGAACTGCATTTGTGACTGGCGGGCTAGAGTATGGCAGAGGGGGGTAGAATTCCACGTGTAGCAGTGAAATGCGTAGAGATGTGGAGGAATACCGATGGCGAAGGCAGCCCCCTGGGCCAATACTGACGCTCATGCACGAAAGCGTGGGGAGCAAACAGGATTAGATACCCTGGTAGTCCACGCCCTAAACGATGTCAACTAGTTGTTGGGTCTTCATTGACTTAGTAACGTAGCTAACGCGTGAAGTTGACCGCCTGGGGAGTACGGTCGCAAGATTAAAACTCAAAGGAATTGACGGGGACCCGCACAAGCGGTGGATGATGTGGATTAATTCGATGCAACGCGAAAAACCTTACCTACCCTTGACATGTATGGAAGTCTGCCGAGAGGTGGATGTGCCCGAAAGGGAGCCATAACACAGGTGCTGCATGGCTGTCGTCAGCTCGTGTCGTGAGATGTTGGGTTAAGTCCCGCAACGAGCGCAACCCTTGTCCCTAGTTGCTACGCAAGAGCACTCCAGGGAGACTGCCGGTGACAAACCGGAGGAAGGTGGGGATGACGTCAAGTCCTCATGGCCCTTATGGGTAGGGCTTCACACGTCATACAATGGTCGGAACAGAGGGTTGCCAAGCCGCGAGGTGGAGCCAATCCCAGAAAACCGATCGTAGTCCGGATCGCACTCTGCAACTCGAGTGCGTGAAGCTGGAATCGCTAGTAATCGCGGATCAGCATGCCGCGGTGAATACGTTCCCGGGTCTTGTACACACCGCCCGTCACACCATGGGAGTGGGTTTCACCAGAAGTAGGTAGCCTAACCGCAAGGAGGGCGCTTACCACGGTGGGATTCATGACTGGGGTGAAGTCGTAACAAGGTAGCCGTATCGGAAGGTGCGGCTGGATCACCTCCTTTCTAGAGCTGAACGTGTCGAACGTTGAGCGCTCACGCTTATCGGCTGTAAATTCAGACAGACTCAGGGGTCTGTAGCTCAGTCGGTTAGAGCACCGTCTTGATAAGGCGGGGGTCGATGGTTCGAATCCATCCAGACCCACCACTGTTTCTGCGGTGGCTGTGCTAACCGGTTGAAGGCACCCTGAAGTTCATGTGTGACTGGGGGATTAGCTCAGCTGGGAGAGCACCTGCTTTGCAAGCAGGGGGTCGTCGGTTCGATCCCGTCATCCTCCACCAATCATCAATGCATAGCGTTCTGCGGCAGGTCGGGCAGAGGGTTGTGCATTGGCGATTGAGCCAGTCAGAGTGATACGTGGTTATAGCAACCGCGATATCGGCTGTCGTTCTTTAACAATCAGGAAGAAGTAGTAAAGAGATTCACGAAAGCATATCTAGAGATGGGTGTGTGAGTAGGTGAATCAGGGTTGTGATTGTATCAATGTATGAAAAGGTAATCGAAAGATTGCCTTGGAATACGGCGCAACACGAATACTCAACCTGTAACGATGTGACCCGCGCTGCGTTCCCAGTGAACGCGGTATGAGACACACCCGTTATAGGGTCAAGCGAACAAGTGCATGTGGTGGATGCCTTGGCGATCACAGGCGATGAAGGACGCGGTAGCCTGCGAAAAGCTACGGGGAGCTGGCAAACGAGCTTTGATCCGTAGATGTCCGAATGGGGAAACCCACTCCGAATGGAGTATCCATGACTGAATACATAGGTCATGCGAAGCGAACGCGGTGAACTGAAACATCTAAGTAACCGCAGGAAAAGAAATCAACCGAGATTCCCAGAGTAGTGGCGAGCGAAATGGGATCAGCCTGTACTCTTTATCTTCATTGTTAGTCGAAGGCTCTGGAAAGTGCCGCCATAGCAGGTGATAGCCCTGTAGACGAAAACAGCGAGGAAGAACTAGGTGTACGACAAGTAGGGCGGGACACGTGAAATCCTGTCTGAAGATGGGGGGACCATCCTCCAAGGCTAAATACTCGTGATCGACCGATAGTGAACCAGTACCGTGAGGGAAAGGCGAAAAGAACCCCGGGAGGGGAGTGAAATAGATCCTGAAACCGCATGCATACAAACAGTAGGAGCCTCCTTGAGGGGTGACTGCGTACCTTTTGTATAATGGGTCAGCGACTTACATTCAGTGGCAAGCTTAACCGATTAGGGCAGGCGTAGCGAAAGCGAGTCCGAACAGGGCGATTCAGTCGCTGGGTGTAGACCCGAAACCAGGTGATCTATCCATGGCCAGGATGAAGGTGCGGTAACACGTACTGGAGGTCCGAACCCACTAACGTTGAAAAGTTAGGGGATGAGCTGTGGATAGGGGTGAAAGGCTAAACAAACCTGGAAATAGCTGGTTCTCTCCGAAAACTATTTAGGTAGTGCCTCGTGTATCACCTTCGGGGGTAGAGCACTGTCATGGTTGTGGGGTCCATTGCGGATTACTACGCCATAGCAAACTCCGAATACCGAAGAGTGCAATCACGGGAGACAGACATCGGGTGCTAACGTCCGGTGTCAAGAGGGAAACAACCCAGACCGCCAGCTAAGGTCCCCAAATATTGCTAAGTGGGAAACGAAGTGGGAAGGCTAAAACAGTCAGGAGGTTGGCTTAGAAGCAGCCATCCTTTAAAGAAAGCGTAATAGCTCACTGATCGAGTCGTCCTGCGCGGAAGATGTAACGGGGCTAAGCAATATACCGAAGCTGCGGATGCACATTTATGTGCATGGTAGGAGAGCGTTCCGTAAGCCTGCGAAGGTGCATTGAAAAGTGCGCTGGAGGTATCGGAAGTGCGAATGCTGACATGAGTAGCGATAAAGGGGGTGAAAAGCCCCCTCGCCGTAAGCCCAAGGTTTCCTACGCAACGTTCATCGGCGTAGGGTGAGTCGGCCCCTAAGGCGAGGCAGAAATGCGTAGCTGATGGGAAGCAGGTTAATATTCCTGCACCATTGTTAAATGCGATGGGGGGACGGATCGCGGAAGGTTGTCCGGGTGTTGGAAGTCCCGGTCCTTGCATTGGAGAAGGCGCTTAGGCAAATCCGGGCGCGGAATTCAAGGGTGCGAGGCCATTCACCTAGGTGAAGAAGCAATCGGAAGTGGTTCCAAGAAAAGCCTCTAAGCTTCAGTTTAACAAGACCGTACCGCAAACCGACACAGGTGGGCGAGATGAGTATTCTAAGGCGCTTGAGAGAACTCGGGAGAAGGAACTCGGCAAATTGGTACCGTAACTTCGGGATAAGGTACGCCCCTGTAGCCTGATGCGCCTGCGCGCGTAGGGTGAAGGGGTTGCAATAAACTGGTGGCTGCGACTGTTTAATAAAAACACAGCACTCTGCAAACACGAAAGTGGACGTATAGGGTGTGACGCCTGCCCGGTGCCGGAAGATTAAATGATGGGGTGCAAGCTCTTGATTGAAGTCCCGGTAAACGGCGGCCGTAACTATAACGGTCCTAAGGTAGCGAAATTCCTTGTCGGGTAAGTTCCGACCTGCACGAATGGCGTAACGATGGCCACACTGTCTCCTCCCGAGACTCAGCGAAGTTGAAGTGTTTGTGATGATGCAATCTCCCCGCGGCTAGACGGAAAGACCCCATGAACCTTTACTGTAGCTTTGCATTGGACTTTGAACCGATCTGTGTAGGATAGGTGGGAGGCTATGAAGCGTGGACGCCAGTCTGCGTGGAGCCATCCTTGAAATACCACCCTGGTTTGTTTGAGGTTCTAACCTTGGTCCGTAATCCGGATCGGGGACAGTGCATGGTAGGCAGTTTGACTGGGGCGGTCTCCTCCCAAAGTGTAACGGAGGAGTACGAAGGTACGCTAGGTACGGTCGGAAATCGTGCTGATAGTGCAATGGCATAAGCGTGCTTAACTGCGAGACCGACAAGTCGAGCAGGTGCGAAAGCAGGTCATAGTGATCCGGTGGTTCTGTATGGAAGGGCCATCGCTCAACGGATAAAAGGTACTCTGGGGATAACAGGCTGATACCGCCCAAGAGTTCATATCGACGGCGGTGTTTGGCACCTCGATGTCGGCTCATCTCATCCTGGGGCTGTAGCCGGTCCCAAGGGTATGGCTGTTCGCCATTTAAAGAGGTACGTGAGCTGGGTTTAAAACGTCGTGAGACAGTTTGGTCCCTATCTGCCGTGGGCGCTGGATATTTGAAGGGGGCTGCTCCTAGTACGAGAGGACCGGAGTGGACGAACCTCTGGTGTACCGGTTGTCACGCCAGTGGCATCGCCGGGTAGCTATGTTCGGAAGAGATAACCGCTGAAAGCATCTAAGCGGGAAACTCGCCTTAAGATGAGATATCCCCGGGGCTTCGAGCCCCTTGAAGGGTCGTTCAAGACCAGGACGTTGATAGGTCAGGTGTGGAAGCGCAGTAATGCGTTAAGCTAACTGATACTAATTGCCCGTAAGGCTTGATCCTATAACAGGTGTGTCTCTCTCTCGACCCGCGTTAGCGCTTTAGCGCTTACACGGGTCCGATCCCCGAAGGGGAAGACACACGGTTGAGATCAGTGTTGTGCAATACAGGCACAACCCAAAGTAATACCGAGAGGCATCCTCTCAACTACTTCTTCCAGATTGGCTGTATTGCCCCAAAGGCAGTGCGGCAACAAGTCATGCCTGATGACCATAGCGAGTCGGTACCACCCCTTCCCATCCCGAACAGGACCGTGAAACGACTCCACGCCGATGATAGTGCGGATTGCCCGTGTGAAAGTAGGTAATCGTCAGGCTCCCTAGCAGAAAACAGAAACCCCACCCTAAAAGGTGGGGTTTCTGTCGTTTACGGCAGGGCTGAATTCACTATAAGTGAGAGCTATGAGTTTGGAATGGTCAAGCAAGCCTTGACAGCGAGCGGTTGTTCCCTCATAATCATCAGTTCTCTGCGGAGGGGTGCCCGAGTGGCTAAAGGGGGCAGACTGTAAATCTGTTGGCTTACGCCTACGTTGGTTCGAATCCAACCTCCTCCACCAGAATGCAAGTTGTAGCGGTTGTTGGGATCCATGAGTTCTTGCGGGTGTAGCTCAATGGTAGAGCAGAAGCCTTCCAAGCTTACGACGAGGGTTCGATTCCCTTCACCCGCTCCAGCAACACAAAAGTAGCGCCCATGTGGCTCAGTGGTAGAGCACTCCCTTGGTAAGGGAGAGGTCGGCAGTTCGATCCTGCCCATGGGCACCAGAAGTCTCGGTGATTGTTTGCGCGCGGCGCAACGTACGGATAAATCCTCTTAGGAGTCGAAAATGGCCAAGGGTAAGTTTGAGCGGACCAAGCCGCACGTGAACGTCGGCACGATCGGTCACGTTGACCACGGCAAGACCACGCTGACGGCAGCGATCACGACGGTTCTGACCAAGAAGTTTGGCGGCGAAGCGAAGGCGTATGACCAGATCGACGCGGCGCCGGAAGAAAAGGCGCGTGGTATCACGATCAACACGGCACACGTCGAGTACGAAACGGCTAATCGCCACTACGCACACGTCGACTGCCCGGGCCACGCTGACTATGTGAAGAACATGATCACGGGCGCAGCGCAGATGGACGGCGCGATCCTGGTGTGCTCGGCTGCAGACGGCCCGATGCCGCAAACGCGTGAGCACATCCTGCTGGCGCGTCAGGTTGGCGTTCCGTACATCATCGTGTTCCTGAACAAGTGCGACATGGTGGACGACGCTGAGTTGCTGGAACTGGTCGAGATGGAAGTTCGCGAACTCCTGTCGAAGTACGACTTCCCGGGCGACGACACGCCGATCATCAAGGGTTCGGCCAAACTGGCGCTGGAAGGCGACACGGGCGAGCTGGGTGAAGTGGCGATCATGAGTCTGGCCGACGCGCTGGACACGTACATCCCGACGCCGGAGCGTGCAATTGACGGCGCGTTCCTGATGCCGGTGGAAGACGTGTTCTCGATCTCGGGTCGCGGCACGGTGGTGACGGGTCGTATCGAGCGTGGTGTCGTGAAGGTCGGCGAAGAAATCGAAATCATCGGTATCAAGCCGACGGTGAAGACGACCTGCACGGGCGTGGAAATGTTCCGCAAGCTGCTCGACCAGGGTCAGGCAGGCGACAACGTTGGTATCCTGCTGCGCGGCACGAAGCGTGAAGACGTGGAGCGTGGCCAGGTTCTGGCGAAGCCGGGTTCGATCAACCCGCACACGCACTTCACGGCTGAAGTGTACGTGCTGAGCAAGGACGAAGGTGGCCGTCACACGCCGTTCTTCAACAACTATCGTCCGCAGTTCTACTTCCGTACGACGGACGTGACGGGCTCGATCGAGTTGCCGAAGGACAAGGAAATGGTCATGCCGGGCGACAACGTGTCGATCACGGTGAAGCTGATCAACCCGATCGCGATGGAAGAAGGTCTGCGCTTTGCAATTCGCGAAGGCGGCCGTACGGTCGGCGCTGGTGTGGTTGCCAAGATCCTCGAGTAACGCCAGATAGTTCTCGTTGATCGGTAGTTTCGGGGTTGGCGAAGTCGTCAGCCCTAAATGGTTTAGGGGTATAGCTCAACTGGCAGAGCGTCGGTCTCCAAAACCGAAGGTTGGGGGTTCGATTCCCTCTGCCCCTGCCAAATCTCGCGTCATATGTGGCGCTTCGTTAAGGTGTTATGGCGAATCCTTCCGTCGAAACTGTAAATACATCCAGCGACAAGCTGATGCTCGTCGCGGGCGTATTGTTGGTCTTGGCCGGGTTCGTGGGGTTCTTCTGGCTCAACGGCCAGGAATGGTACATCCGCGGAGCTGCCTTGGCTGTTGGAGCGATCGCGGGTGTTGTTGTCGGTCTTCTATCTGCGCCTGGCAAGGGTTTCATCGCTTTCGCCAAAGATTCATACAAGGAAGTCCGGAAAGTTGTCTGGCCAACTCGCAAAGAGGCGACCCAAACAACGCTCGTCGTATTCGGCTTCGTGTTCGTCATGGCTATTTTTCTTTGGGTGAGTGATAAATCCATTGAATGGGCGATTTTCTCGGTGATTCTGGGTTGGAAATGATATGAGTGATACTCCGGCATCCCCGAGCGGCAAGCGTTGGTATGTGGTGCACGCCTACTCCGGAATGGAGAAGAGCGTGCAACGTGCGCTCCAAGAGCGTATCGAGCGCGCTGGCATGCAGGACCAGTTCGGTCAGATCCTCGTGCCGACTGAAGAAGTAGTTGAGGTGAAGGGCGGTCACAAGTCTGTGACCGAACGTCGTTTCTTCCCGGGCTATGTGCTTGTGGAAATGGAAATGACTGACGAAACGTGGCACCTCGTGAAAAATACGGCAAAGGTTACGGGTTTCGTTGGTGGTGCGCGCAATCGACCAAGTCCGATTTCTCCTCGAGAAGTCGAAAAAATCATGTCGCAAATGCAGGAAGGTGTGGAAAAGCCGCGCCCGAAGACCCTGTTCGAAGTAGGCGAGATGGTGCGAGTGAAGGACGGTCCGTTCACGGATTTCAACGGCAGCGTCGAAGAAGTGAACTACGAAAAGTCGCGCGTTCGTGTTTCCGTTACAATTTTCGGCCGCGCAACGCCGGTCGAGTTGGAATTCGGCCAGGTCGAAAAATTGTGATCGAGAATTTTGCGGGGCGAGCCGATCGGTACGCCCCGTATTTCGTGCTTACGGTCCGCGTAATGACCGTTGAGGAGCGCAAGTAGTCAATCTTTTGACGAACGCGCGCTACTACTCACTGAACGTTCGCATGCATAAAAGCAGCGTTCCAACGAGGTTTTCAACATGGCAAAGAAAATCATTGGCTTTATCAAGCTGCAGATTCCTGCAGGTAAAGCCAACCCGTCGCCGCCGGTCGGTCCGGCACTGGGCCAGCGTGGCCTGAACATCATGGAGTTCTGCAAGGCGTTTAACGCGCAGACTCAAGCTATGGAACCGGGTCTGCCGATTCCGGTTGTGATTACCGCGTTCGCGGACAAGAGCTTCACGTTCGTTCTGAAGACGCCGCCGGCTACCGTTCTGATCAAGAAGGCAGCGAAGATCGACAAGGGTTCGAGCAAGCCGCATACCGACAAGGTCGGCACGATCACCCGCGCTCAAGCTGAAGACATCGCCAAGACAAAGATGCCTGATCTGACGGCAGCTGATCTGGACGCAGCGGTCCGCACGATCGCTGGTAGCGCCCGCTCGATGGGCATCACCGTGGAGGGCGTGTAAATGGCTAAGCTTTCGAAGCGTCTGCAAGCATTTGCAGCCAAGGTTGACCGTCAAAAGCTGTACGCAATCGACGAAGCTCTGTCGCTCGTGAAGGAATGCGCAAGCGCGAAGTTCGACGAGTCGATCGACGTCGCAGTGCAACTCGGCATTGACGCGAAAAAGTCGGACCAAGTGGTTCGTGGTTCGGTCGTGCTGCCGGCAGGTACCGGTAAGTCGGTCCGCGTTGCTGTGTTTGCGCAAGGCGAAAAGGCCGAACAAGCACGCGCAGCTGGCGCAGAAATCGTCGGCATGGAAGATCTGGCTGAACAAGTCAAAGCTGGCAAGCTGGACTTCGACATCGTGATCGCTTCGCCGGACACGATGCGCGTTGTCGGTACGCTCGGTCAGATCTTGGGCCCGCGCGGCCTAATGCCGAATCCGAAGGTTGGCACGGTTACGCCGGACGTGGCAACCGCAGTGAAGAACGCCAAGGCTGGTCAGGTGCAATTCCGTGTCGACAAGGCCGGTATCATCCACGCAACGATCGGCCGGGCTTCGTTCGAGCCGACGGCTCTGCGTAGCAACCTGAACGCTCTCGTCGACGCGCTGCAAAAGGCGAAGCCGGCAACGAGCAAGGGTGTCTACCTGCGTAAGGTTGCGCTGTCGAGCACGATGGGTGTTGGCGTTCGCGTCGACCAGGCATCGATCGCAGCGCAGTAAGAAATTTCATCGCCTCGATGGAAATCGAGGCGGTTTTATGGGCTTTGGGCGGTTGCGAAATGGCAGTCTGCATTAAGCAACCGGTTGTCAAAGACCGTTGGCGGGCGCGCATCAGGTAGGCGGGTCCTTAATGCAAGCCAACGCAGATGGCGAACCCGAAAAGGTTTTGTAGTGATGAAGCTGGTTGATGCCTGCAGAGATGCAGGCGTCAGGCGGTCGAAATACTCCTGACTGGTCGGACGCCGTTATTGAACGCGGTACACAAGGCGCACGCTGCGTGTATCGAATCTGGAGGTTAACCGTGCCACTTAACAAAGAAAGCAAGCAGGCCGTCGTCGCTGAGGTTGCCGCGCAAGTCGCGAAAGCCCAGACCGTGGTTCTGGCTGAGTATCGTGGAATCGCGGTTGGCGATCTGACCAAGCTGCGCGCGAAAGCGCGTGAGCAACAGGTTTACCTTCGCGTGTTGAAGAACACGCTGGCGCGTCGCGCTGTCGAAGGTACCCCGTTTGCTTCGCTGGCAGAGCAGATGACTGGTCCCCTGATCTACGGCATCTCGGAAGATGCAATTGCAGCTGCTAAGGTCGTCAACGACTTCGGCAAAACCAATGACAAGTTGATCATCAAGGCTGGTTCCTACGAAGGCAAGGTGATGGACAAGGCTGGCGTGCAAGCGCTGGCAAACATCCCGAGCCGCGAAGAACTGCTCTCCAAGCTGTTGTACGTTATGCAAGCACCTGTTTCCGGCTTTGCGCGCGCTTTGGCCGCGCTGGCAGAAAAGAAACAAGGCGAAGAAACCGCTGCGTAACGCACTTCAGTCGAGCGTGATTGATCGCTGGCTGTATCCGAATTCAATTTAGGAGTATTTCAAATGGCAATCGCAAAAGAAGACATCCTCGAGGCAGTAAGCTCGATGTCGGTTCTGGAACTGAACGAACTGGTTAAGGCGTTCGAAGAAAAGTTTGGCGTGTCGGCAGCTGCTGTTGCAGTGGCAGGCCCGGCAGGCGCAGCTGCGGCTGTTGCTGAAGAGCAAACCGAATTCACGGTCAACCTGACGGAAGTCGGCGCGAACAAGGTTTCGGTCATTAAGGCTGTTCGCGAACTGACGGGTCTCGGCCTGAAGGAAGCGAAGGACCTGGTCGACGGTGCACCGAAGCCTGTTAAGGAAGCGGTACCGAAGGCTGCTGCTGAAGAAGCCAAGAAGAAGCTGGAAGAAGCCGGCGCGAAGGCTGAAATCAAGTAAGTTTCAGCGCGTTGTGCGAAGGCTGGCGGTTTTCCACCGCCGGCCTTTTTGTGCTTTGTGGGGGGCGCGTTTTTGCATGGCATTTTCGGCAAGAACGTGACTCCCAGAAGCCAAAGAAAACCGCCTATCGGCAACATTGACCGGCGTTTCTCTTTGTCTTCTGAAGCGACTGCAGAAGGCAAGTTTGGTCGGGTAGCGGGCAACACAGGCATCCGCTGCCGTCAGCCAGCGGTTGGTAGCGGCCAACCACCAAGCTTCTAGGCTCGTTCAAGCCATCGGACGGCCATCGGGTCTCAGTCGGTGAACACTCGGGTTGTCTCATCAAGGTATCCTGCCTCGACAACAATGCCCGCCGTGATTCGGAGATCGTATGCAATATTCCTTCACCGAGAAGAAGCGCATTCGCAAGAGTTTTGCGAAGCGCCCCATCGTTCACCAAGTACCTTTCCTGCTGGCTACCCAGCTTGAATCATTCAGCACGTTTCTGCAAGCAGACACGTCGTCTACGCAACGCAAGCCGGAAGGCCTGCAGGCTGCGTTTACTTCCGTTTTTCCGATTGTTTCGCACAACGGGTTTGCTCGTCTAGAGTTCGTCAGCTACATGCTGTCGCCGCCGGCATTCAACATCAAAGAATGTCAGCAGCGAGGTTTGACTTACTGTTCGGCACTGCGCGCGAAAGTGCGCCTGGTGCTGCTCGACAAGGAATCGCCGAGCAAGCCAGTCGTCAAGGAAGTGAAGGAACAAGAAGTCTACATGGGCGAAATTCCGCTCATGACGCCGACCGGTTCGTTCGTTATCAACGGTACGGAGCGTGTGATTGTTTCGCAGCTCCACCGTTCGCCAGGCGTGTTCTTTGAACACGACAAGGGCAAGACGCACAGCTCGGGCAAGCTCCTGTTCTCGGCACGTATCATTCCTTACCGCGGTTCGTGGCTCGATTTCGAGTTCGACCCGAAGGACGTGCTGTACTTCCGCGTCGACCGTCGTCGCAAGATGCCGGTCACGATTCTGCTGAAGGCAATCGGCCTCACGCCGGAACAGATCCTCGCAAACTTCTTCGTGTTCGACAATTTCACGCTGATGCCGGAAGGCGCGCAGATGGAATTCGTGCCCGAGCGTCTGCGTGGTGAAGTCGCGCGTTTCGACATCACGGACCGTGACGGCAACGTGATCGTCCAGAAGGACAAGCGGATCAACGCGAAGCACATTCGCGATCTGGACAGCGCCAAGACCAAGTTCATCTCGGTGCCGGAAGATTATCTGCTCGGCCGCGTGCTTGCGAAGAACGTTGTCGACGGCGACACCGGTGAAGTCATCGCGAACGCGAACGACGAAATCACCGAAACCGTCCTCGAAAAGCTCCGCGAATCGAAGATTAAAGATATCCAGACGCTCTACACGAACGATCTGGACCAAGGTCCGTACATCTCGTCGACGCTGCGTATCGACGAAACCGCGGACAAGATGGCCGCACGTATCGCGATCTACCGCATGATGCGTCCGGGCGAACCGCCGACCGAAGAAGCGGTCGAGGCGTTGTTCAACCGTCTGTTCTACAGCGAAGACGCTTACGACCTGTCCAAGGTGGGTCGTATGAAGTTCAATCGTCGCGTGGGTCGCGACGAGATCATCGGGCCGATGACGCTGCAAGACGACGACATCCTCGCCACGATCAAGATCCTGGTCGAACTGCGTAACGGCAAGGGCGAAGTGGACGATATCGACCACTTGGGCAATCGTCGTGTCCGTTGCGTCGGCGAACTGGCGGAAAACCAGTTCCGCGCAGGTCTCGTGCGTGTCGAACGTGCTGTGAAGGAACGCCTCGGCCAGGCCGAAAGCGAAAACCTGATGCCGCACGACCTGATCAACTCGAAGCCGATTTCGTCGGCGATTCGCGAGTTCTTCGGTTCGTCGCAGCTGTCGCAGTTCATGGACCAAACGAACCCGCTGTCGGAAATCACCCACAAGCGCCGTGTTTCGGCACTTGGCCCGGGCGGTTTGACGCGTGAACGCGCTGGCTTTGAAGTCCGCGACGTGCACCCGACTCACTACGGTCGCGTGTGCCCGATTGAAACGCCGGAAGGTCCGAACATCGGCCTGATCAACTCGCTCGCTCTGTACGCGCACCTGAACGAATACGGCTTCCTCGAAACGCCGTATCGCAAGGTCGTGGATAGCAAGGTGACGGATCAGATCGACTATCTGTCGGCGATCGAAGAAGGCCGTTACGTGATCGCTCAGGCGAACGCGGCGGTGGCTGCCGACGGCTCCCTGACCGACGAACTGGTGTCGTCGCGTGAAGCGGGCGAAACGCTGATGGTCACACCGGACCGCATCCAGTACATGGACGTGGCGCCGTCGCAGATCGTGTCGGTGGCAGCATCGCTGATTCCGTTCCTCGAGCACGATGACGCGAACCGCGCATTGATGGGTTCGAACATGCAGCGTCAGGCTGTGCCGTGTCTGCGTCCTGAAAAGGCCGTGGTCGGTACGGGTATCGAACGCACGGTGGCAGTCGACTCGGGTACGACGGTTCAGGCATTCCGCGGCGGTGTGGTCGATTACGTCGACGCAGGCCGTATGGTGATCCGCGTGAACGACGACGAAGCTGTTGCTGGCGATGTCGGCGTGGACATCTACAACCTGATCAAGTACACGCGTTCGAACCAGAACACGAACATCAACCAGCGCCCGATCGTGAAGGTCGGCGATATCGTGTCGCGTGGCGACGTGCTGGCTGACGGCGCATCGACCGATCTCGGCGAACTGGCTCTCGGCCAGAACATGCTGGTCGCGTTCATGCCGTGGAACGGCTACAACTTCGAAGATTCGATCTTGATCTCGGAAAAGGTGGTTGCTGACGACCGCTATACCTCGATCCACATCGAAGAACTGAATGTCGTGGCTCGCGACACGAAGCTCGGACCGGAAGAAATCACGCGCGACATCTCGAACCTGGCTGAAGTGCAACTCGGCCGTCTCGATGAGTCGGGCATCGTCTACATCGGCGCTGAAGTCGAAGCAGGCGACGTGCTGGTCGGTAAGGTCACGCCGAAGGGCGAAACCCAACTGACGCCGGAAGAAAAGCTGCTGCGTGCGATCTTCGGTGAGAAGGCTTCGGACGTGAAGGATACGTCGCTGCGCGTACCGTCGGGCATGAGCGGCACGGTCATCGACGTGCAAGTGTTCACGCGTGAAGGCATTCAGCGCGACAAGCGTGCGCAACAGATCATCGACGATGAACTGAAGCGTTATCGCCTCGACCTGAACGACCAGCTGCGCATCGTGGAAGGCGATGCGTTCCAGCGTCTCGCACGTATGCTCGACGGCAAGGTCGCGAACGGTGGTCCGAAGAAGCTGGCGAAGGGCACGAAGATCGACCAGGCTTACCTGCAAGATCTGGATCACTACCATTGGTTCGACATCCGCCTCGCGGACGAAGAATCGGCGGCACAGCTCGAAGCCATCAAGGACTCGATCGAACAGAAGCGTCACCAGTTCGATCTGGCGTTCGAAGAAAAGCGCAAGAAGCTCACGCAAGGGGACGAACTGCCGCCGGGCGTGCTGAAGATGGTCAAGGTGTATCTGGCAGTCAAGCGCCGTCTGCAACCTGGCGACAAGATGGCCGGCCGTCACGGTAACAAGGGTGTCGTGTCGAAGATCGTGCCGATCGAAGACATGCCGTACATGGCCGACGGCCGTCCGGCTGACGTCGTTCTGAACCCGCTCGGCGTGCCGTCGCGGATGAACGTGGGTCAGGTTCTCGAAGTGCATCTGGGTTGGGCCGCGAAGGGTCTCGGCTGGCGTATCGCCGAAATGCTGCAACGTCAGGCGAAGATCGCTGAACTGCGCGAATTCCTGATCAAGATCTACAACGAGTCGGGCCGCGCTGAAGAGCTGGACAGCTTCACCGACGACGAAATCGTCGAACTGGCAAAGAACCTGCGCGAAGGCGTGCCGTTTGCTACGCCGGTGTTTGACGGTGCGACGGAAGAAGAAATGTCGCGCGCGCTGGATCTGGCATTCCCGGACGACATCGCGAAGAACCTCGGCATGACGCCGTCGAAGAATCAGGTTCGTCTGTACGACGGCCGCACGGGCGAAATGTTCGAACGTACGGTGACGGTCGGCTACATGCACTACCTGAAACTGCACCACTTGGTCGACGACAAGATGCACGCGCGTTCCACGGGCCCGTACTCGCTCGTGACGCAGCAGCCGTTGGGCGGTAAGGCGCAGTTCGGTGGCCAGCGTTTCGGCGAAATGGAAGTGTGGGCGCTCGAAGCGTACGGCGCATCGTACGTGCTGCAAGAAATGCTGACGGTGAAGTCGGATGACGTGACAGGCCGGACCAAGGTGTATGAGAACCTGGTCAAGGGCGATCACGTGATCGATGCAGGCATGCCGGAATCCTTCAACGTGTTGGTGAAGGAAATCCGCTCGCTGGGTATCGACATCGACCTCGACCGCAACTAATCGGACTACGGAGAGAAGGCAATGAAAGCTCTGCTCGATCTATTCAAGCAAGTCCAACAACCCGAAGTTTTTGACGCGATCAAGATCGGTCTGGCGTCGCCAGACAAGATCCGTTCGTGGTCGTTCGGCGAAGTGAAGAAGCCGGAAACCATCAACTACCGGACGTTCAAGCCGGAACGCGATGGTCTGTTCTGCGCGAAGATCTTCGGGCCGATCAAAGACTACGAATGCCTTTGCGGCAAGTACAAGCGCCTCAAGCACCGTGGCGTGATCTGCGAGAAGTGCGGCGTCGAAGTGACGCTGGCGAAGGTGCGTCGCGAACGGATGGGCCACATCGAGTTGGCCTCGCCGGTCGCTCACATCTGGTTCCTGAAGTCGCTGCCGTCGCGTCTGGGCATGGTGCTCGACATGACGCTGCGCGACATCGAACGCGTGCTGTACTTCGAAGCTTACGTGGTGATCGATCCGGGCATGACGCCGCTGAAAGCGCGGCAGATCATGACGGAAGAGGATTACTACAACAAGGTCGAAGAATACGGTGACGAGTTCCGTGCCGAGATGGGCGCGGAAGGCGTTCGCGAGCTGCTGCGCGCGATCAACATCGACGAACAGGTCGAGATGCTGCGCACCGAACTCAAGAACACGGGTTCGGAAGCGAAGATCAAGAAGTACGCGAAGCGCCTGAAGGTGCTCGAGGCTTTCCAGCGTTCGGGCATCAAGCCTGACTGGATGGTGCTCGAAGTGCTGCCGGTGCTGCCGCCGGAACTGCGCCCGCTGGTGCCGCTGGACGGCGGCCGTTTCGCGACGTCGGACCTGAACGACCTGTATCGCCGCGTGATCAACCGTAACAACCGGCTGAAGCGCCTGCTCGAACTGAAGGCGCCTGAAATCATCGTCCGCAACGAAAAGCGGATGCTGCAGGAAGCCGTCGATTCGCTGCTCGACAACGGTCGTCGCGGTAAGGCCATGACCGGCGCGAACAAGCGTCCGCTGAAGTCGCTCGCTGACATGATCAAGGGTAAGGGCGGTCGTTTCCGTCAGAACTTGCTCGGTAAGCGCGTTGACTATTCGGGCCGTTCGGTGATCGTGGTCGGCCCGACGCTCAAGCTGCATCAGTGCGGTCTGCCGAAGCTGATGGCGCTCGAACTGTTCAAGCCGTTCATCTTCAACAAGCTCGAAGTGATGGGTGTCGCTACCACCATCAAGGCTGCGAAGAAGGAAGTCGAGAACCAGACGCCGGTGGTGTGGGACATCCTCGAAGAGGTGATCCGCGAACATCCGGTCATGCTGAACCGTGCGCCGACGCTGCACCGTCTTGGCATTCAGGCTTTCGAGCCGGTGCTGATCGAAGGTAAGGCAATCCAGCTGCACCCGCTCGTTTGCGCGGCGTTCAACGCCGACTTCGACGGTGACCAGATGGCTGTTCACGTGCCGCTGTCGCTGGAAGCGCAGATGGAAGCGCGCACGCTGATGCTGGCGTCGAACAACATTCTGTTCCCGGCCAACGGCGATCCGTCGATCGTGCCGTCGCAGGATATCGTGTTGGGCCTGTATTACGCGACCCGCGAAGCCGTGAACGCCAAGGGCGAAGGCCTGACGTTCACCGGCGTCTCGGAAGCGCTGCGTGCGTACGAGAACAAGGAAGTCGAGCTGGCCTCGCGCGTCAACGTGCGGATCACGGAAATGGTCCACAACGAAGACAAGTCGGAAGGTGCGCCGGCGTTCGTGCCGAAGATCTCGCTGTACGCGACGACCGTCGGCCGTTCGATCCTGTCGGAAATTTTGCCGCCGGGCCTGCCGTTCACAGTGCTGAACAAGCCGCTGAAGAAGAAGGAAATCTCGCGTCTCATCAACACCGCATTCCGCAAGTGCGGTCTGCGCGAAACGGTGATTTTCGCCGACCAATTGATGCAGATGGGTTTCCGTCTGGCAACACGCGCTGGTATCTCGATCTGCGTCGACGACATGCTCGTGCCGCCGCAGAAGGAAACCATCGTCGGCGACGCCGCGAAGAAGGTAAAGGAATACGACCGTCAGTACATGTCGGGTCTCGTCACGTCGCAAGAGCGCTACAACAACGTGGTCGACATCTGGTCGGCAACGTCGGAAGCGGTCGGCAAGGCGATGATGGAACAGCTGTCGACGGAACCGGTGGTCGATCGCGACGGCAACGAAACGCGTCAGGAATCGTTCAACTCCATCTACATGATGGCGGACTCGGGTGCTCGTGGTTCCGCAGTTCAGATTCGTCAGCTGGCCGGTATGCGTGGCCTGATGGCGAAGCCGGACGGCTCGATCATCGAAACGCCGATTACGGCGAACTTCCGTGAAGGCCTGAACGTGTTGCAGTACTTCATCTCGACCCACGGTGCACGTAAGGGTCTGGCTGATACGGCACTGAAGACGGCAAACTCGGGTTACCTGACGCGTCGTCTCGTCGACGTGACGCAGGATCTGGTGGTGGTCGAGGACGATTGCGGTACGTCCAACGGCGTCGCCATGAAGGCGTTGGTCGAAGGTGGTGAAGTCGTCGAAGCGCTGCGTGACCGTATCCTGGGTCGCGTGACGGTGGCTGACGTCGTCAATCCGGAAACGCAGGAAACGCTGTACGAAACGGGCACCTTGCTCGACGAAGATGCGGTCGAAGAAATCGAACGCCTCGGCATCGACGAAGTGCGCGTGCGTACGCCGCTGACTTGCGAAACGCGTTACGGCCTGTGCGCAGCCTGCTACGGCCGCGACCTGGGCCGCGGCTCGTCGGTCAACGTCGGTGAAGCAGTTGGCGTGATCGCTGCTCAGTCGATCGGTGAACCGGGCACGCAGCTCACGATGCGTACGTTCCACATCGGTGGTGCGGCGTCGCGTGCGGCAGTGGCTTCGTCGGTTGAAGCGAAGTCGAACGGTACGGTGCGTTTCACGGCAACGATGCGTTACGTCACCAACGCGAAGGGCGAGCAGATCGTCATCTCGCGTTCGGGCGAAGCGATGATTACCGACGACCACGGTCGCGAGCGCGAACGTCACAAGGTGCCGTACGGCGCGACGCTGTTGCAACTCGACGGCGCGCAGATCAAGGCCGGCACGCAACTGGCGCAGTGGGATCCGCTGACGCGTCCGATCATCACCGAGTGGGGCGGTACGGTGAAGTTCGAAAACGTCGAAGAAGGCGTGACCGTTGCGAAGCAGATCGACGATGTGACGGGTCTGTCCACGCTGGTCGTGATCGACGTGAAGCGTCGTGGCTCGCAAGCTGCGAAGACGGTGCGTCCGCAGGTCAAGCTGCTCGACGCGAACGGCGACGAAGTCAAGATCCCGAACACCGAGCACTCGGTGCAGATCGGCTTCCAGGTCGGCGCTCTGATCACCGTGAAGGACGGTCAGCAAGTGCAGGTCGGTGAAGTGCTCGCACGGATCCCGGTTGAATCGCAGAAAACGCGTGACATTACCGGTGGTCTGCCGCGTGTGGCCGAACTGTTCGAAGCGCGCTCGCCGAAGGACGCCGGCATTCTGGCGGAAGTCACGGGCACGACGTCGTTCGGTAAGGACACGAAGGGCAAGCAGCGTCTCGTTATCACGGACCTCGAGGGCAACCAGCACGAGTTCCTGATCGCGAAGGAAAAGCAGGTTCTGGTGCACGATGGTCAAGTCGTCAACAAGGGCGAAATGATTGTCGACGGGCCGGCTGATCCGCACGACATTCTGCGTCTGCAGGGCGTCGAAGCGCTGGCGCGCTACATCGTGGACGAAGTGCAGGACGTGTATCGTTTGCAGGGCGTGAAGATCAATGACAAGCACATTGAAGTGATCGTCCGTCAGATGCTGCGCCGCGTGCAGATCGTCGACAACGGTGATACGCGTTTCATCATGGGCGAACAAGTCGAGCGTTCGGATATGCTCGACGAAAACGACCGGATGGCTGCGGAAGACAAGATCCCGGCAACGTACGAAAACGTCTTGCTCGGTATTACGAAGGCGTCGCTGTCCACCGACTCGTTCATCTCGGCGGCATCGTTCCAGGAAACGACCCGCGTGCTGACCGAAGCGGCGATCATGGGCAAGCGCGACGACCTGCGTGGTCTGAAGGAAAACGTGATCGTCGGCCGTCTGATTCCGGCCGGTACGGGTCTCGCGTTCCACAAGGCGCGCAAGAGCAAGGAACTGTCCGACCGCGAGCGTTTCGATCAGATCGCAGCGGAAGAGTCGTTCGAATTCGGTACGCCGGAAACCCCGGCCGCCGAACAGCAACACTCCGGCGAATAAGTGCGAGCGGCGAAAGCCGCTTTCACTGAACGCTGACAAAGCCGCCCGGTTTCGACCGGGCGGCTTTTTTTTGCGCTTTAATCGGGCACGTCGATCGTGAACGGTCGATTTGACGTGACGCTGTGGATCTTTGGATCAGTCATCACCTGTAAAAGCGTATCGCTTTCCACGTTCATTCCTCGACTGGTTTTCTTACCGGTCTCCGTGCCGCGGCTCGGCATTTCAGACTCCTCCTATGTTGGCTAACGACCACCTTCCCTAGCATGCGGGGCCGTCGTCGCGATGTGGCCGTAAGCAGTCGAATATCGCGTCGACATCACGCTAACCCGCGCGATGCGGACGCTCAGCAGGCGTCGCATCGGCATTGCCTGGTGGTCGAATGAACGTTGTCGAAGTGCGTAGGTTGCCGTTGTCCGATACGGCGTTGTGGGTGGGACTTTATGTTGCCGCGGGTGTCGTGTCGGGGCAGTTCAATGTCCCGACGGCCGCTCTTGCGCCCTATGTCTGGTTGCCGGCCGGCGTAAGTCTCGCGGCCATGCTTTTATCGCGCACGAGCGCAAGCGGTCGTCTTGCCGTTGCATTCGCATTGGTGCAAGCCGTGTTATCGCATTTTGGCGGCCGGGACGTGCCGTCGTCGCTCGTTCTTGGCGCGTTGGCCGGGATCGCTCCGTTGATCGCGTCGGCCGTCGTGCGATGGATGCACGTGCCGCTCCAGGGTCTCGATTTATTGCGTGCCGTGACTGTCGCTGCGGTCGTGAGCGCTGTCCTTCTGGGCGGCGGCGGTGCGTTCTACTTCGCGTTGACGAAGGGCATGCCGTTCATGCTGCCGTTTCGCGAATGGAGCGCAGCGATCTTTGTCGGCGTATGTATCACGATGCCGTTACTCGCGGTATGGGCGCAGTTCCGGCCAAAGCGATCGGCACCGTCCAACTGGCAACGTGAGATGGTCGGCGCCATCGCATTTGCCACGATGGTCGCGTTGACATGGTGGCTCTTCGACGGAGCCGCACCGCCGCGCTTCGAAGCGGCGGGCATCACCTACCCAATTTATTTGCCGATGTTCTGCGTCGTGATCGTCTCGATCGTTGGCGGCGCACGGGGCGGAACGCTCGCCGTATTTGTGCTGACGCTGATCTGCCTCGGCCACACCGCAGGCGGTGAAGGACCGTTCGCGTTGCCGTCCGCGTCGGCTTCTTCGTCTTTGTTGCAGGCGCAACTTTACGTCGGCGTATCGGCGATGCTCGTGTTGATCGTGCACGCGCTGCGCGACGCTGAAACACACGCCTATCTCCAGGCCGAGCGGTGGCGCACCGAACTCGAACTCGCCCTTGCAGGCAGCGTATTGATCGCCTATTCGATCGATCCGCGTACGCAGATTGTTCAATGGCGTGGCGACGTGGAACGGCTGCTTGGTTACCCCACGGAATCACTCTCCAACGTCGAACGCGTTCTTGCTTGCGTCCATCCGCTCGACCGTGATCGCCTGCGTGATCGATGGAGTCCCCATGCATTGGTGACGACGGACGCGCCCGCCCCCATTTCGTTTCGTCTTGCCACACGCATTGCCAACGTCGGCTGGATCGAGTTGGTAGACCTCGGTTCATCGCTTTCCGACGGCAACGGTCGAGTCGCGTTTGTTGCCGGCGTCTGGCAGCGTCATTCGATCGTGGCGAGTTGAGCTATGTCGATTCGCACCGGCGCACTCTTAATCCATGGACTGGGCGGCACACAGTTCGACCTCGGGTCGATGCACAAGCATCTGAAACGCTGCGGCATCGAGACACATTCGCTGACACTGCCGGGCCACGGCACCACGCCCGAGGCATTGATGTCGGTGCGCGCGGAGGAGTGGGTCGATGCGGTCACGAAAAAATACCGTGAACTGGTCGACCGGTACGATAGGTTCCACGTGATGGGCATGTGTATGGGCGCGCTCCTTGCCGCAGCGTTGTGCGCCCGGGAGCGGCACAGTAAAGGCCGGTTGGTCACACTGGCGCCGCCCATCTACATCGACGGCTGGAGCACCCCGTGGTGGCGTGCCGCGCGCTACGTCGCCTACCGTCTGCCGCTGCTGCCCGCACGAATGAAGATTGAAGAGGGCGAGCCGTACGGCATCAAGAACATGCTCGTACGCAATATCGTCAAGGCGAAGTTTGAGCGCGGCGACAACTTCCACTACAAATGGGTGCCCCTCGCATGCATTCGCGAAGTGGACCGTTTGCGTCGCCAGGTCATCCGTGAGGCCGGACAGATTAGCTGTCCGACGCTGGTCGTTCACGCCAGGCAAGACGAGCTGACGAGTCTGAAGTCAGCGGAATTCATTGAGCGCACCGCTCGGGATGCACGCGTTGTCGTGCTCGAAAATAGTTATCACATGATTTGTGTCGATAACGATCGCGAGCAGGTCGCAACCAGCGTGCTCGATTTTCTCGGTGCGCAGGCGCAGACGGCGGCGGGCCCTACGGTGACGGAGCCGTGCTCGCCAACTGAGATTCAATCGCTTGTTGCGCGTTTCATGAGCGGGATGCGGGAGCAACGGTATGAGGAGGTGTTTCCGCTCTTCACGGCCGACATCCGTTGGGATCAGCGCGGATCGAACCCGTTGGCTCGCCTCTACGCAGACCGTAACGCGCTCATCGATCTCTTTTCGCAATTCGTGACGTTGTCTGGCGACACGTTCTCCGTGACGGGATTCGGCGAGCCGGAGTACGACAACGACGCGGTCCGACTGCGCATCTTCAGCGAAGCCTCTGCCGCTGAAAAGACGCTTGTGACGAGCGGTGTTCTCGAGTTGGGCTTTGGCAATCGCCGGATCCGCATGGTGACTTATGTATCGGATCGTCCCGTTGACGAAGACGCGTTCTGGAGCGCGGCCGCCGTAGCCGACGGTGTAACTGTCGGCACGGTGCGGCACGATGACGACCAGACCGACGCGCGTCTTACTGGGCCGGCTTTGGAGGCAGCATTCGATACGGCCGTCGCAGGTGTGGGCGGCATTAGGCGCCCACTTGCGCCAGCCATCATGTTGCGTTTGCGCGCGCTCTATAAGCAGGCGCGCGTCGGCGATATCAGCGGCGATCGCCCGGCTATGACCGATGTGGTCGGCCGTGCAAAATACGACACATGGGCCGCGTTGCGCGGCACTGCTCGCGAAGTGGCAATGAGCGACTACGTGTCGATCGCGCGAAAACTGGCGGGCGAGTAGTCCTGTGCGGTCACGTGTTTTTTGCGCGGCGTTGCTCGTCGCGGCGAGTGTGACGCAGAGCGTGGTTTTCGCTGACGAAAAGGCGAACCCCATCCCATTTACGACGAATCGAGTCGAGAGCCACCCGCTCGGCGCGCGGCCGCGAATCTGTCTCGCGCTGTCCGGCGGCGGCGCGCGCGGTTATGCGCATATCGGCGTGTTGAAGAAGCTCGAGGCGTTGCATGTGCCGATCGACTGCATCGCGGGGACGAGCATGGGCGCGTTGATCGGCGGTCTTTACGCAAGCGGGATGTCGGCTGCGGCAATCGAAAAGGCGTTGGCCGGCATGGACCTGACCGACGTTGCGTTCGATCGCGAAGCACGCGGGGACCAGCCGCAAGCGGTCCGCAAAGACAACCTCGACTATCCGGTGAGCTTGCCGCTTGGTTTTGGCCGTGACGGGGTTCGGTCGGCAAGTGGGCTGATTCAAGGCAATCGTCTGCTCGCGCTTTTGCAACAGCACACGAGCCGCCTCCCCGGCGACGTCAGTTTCGACGATCTTCCCGTGCCGTTCAGAGCGGTCGCAGCTGACATCGAAACGGGCGACAAAATCGTCCTCCGGAAGGGCTCACTGCCGCAGGCGATCCGGGCCAGCATGGCCGTGCCCGGACTGTTCGCGCCTGTCGTGCTGGAGGCGCGCACGCTTGTGGACGGCGGTATTGCCGATAACTTACCCATCGACGTCGCGAAGCTGATGGGCGCGGATATCGTGATTGCCGTCGATATCGGCACGCCGCTCAAGCGCGCGAACCAGCTGACGTCGATGGCGAGCGTCACGCAGCAGGTTATCGGTGCGTTGATCAGTCAGAACGTGCGGAGCCAAAGGGCCAATCTCGACGCAGCGGACATCCTGCTGCGCCCCGATCTCTCTGGTCTCGCGTTCACGGATTTTGCGGATGCCGGTCGCGGCATTGCCGCCGGCGCTGTTGCGGTCGACTCCTCGCAAGTACGAATCAGCGCGCTTTCGCTGACGCCGCAAGCATGGACCGCCTATCTGGCCGATCGCAACGAGCACGCGTCTCTGCGGGAAGGAACAAAGGTCGACCGCGTGGAAGTCGTGGTGAATGGCCGTGTCCCGGCGAGCCGGGTGCGGCAGGCACTGCGCACGAAACCGGGCGACGTCTACGATCCGCGCACGATCGAACAGGACCTCGCCGCGCTGAACAGCACGAGCGATTTCGAAAGCGTCTCCGATAGTTTGACCGGCACCGATGGTGACCGCGTGCTGCGTGTCACGGCGAACTCGAAAAGCTGGGGGCCTAATTTCCTGCTGTTCGGCCTTGGTTTGCAGAGCAATTTCAGCGGCGACGGTGCATTCGCGCTGCGCGTAGGGCATCGCATGCCGTGGATCACGCAAAGCGGGCTCGAATGGCGCAATGACGCAGTGCTCGGTAGCCGCGATTTGATGCTGAAAACCGAACTGCGGCAGCCGCTTTTTTCCCACGATGGCGTCTATCTGGCACCCTTCGCGTCGATCAAGCGAAATCTGTTGGACGTCTACGATGATGACCAACCCGACGGTGCACCTCCCATGATGAAACTTCGTCAGCAGGAGTTCCGGGTCGGGCTCAATGCTGGCTTGCCGTTGGGAAAACTTGGCGAAATACGAGCGGGTATCGCCCAGGTGCATACGTCCTCCACGTTAATGACTGCCGCACCGACAGTGATGGTCTCGCTCGACGGCGACGATTCGGTGTCTGTGCCGGTGGCGCCGGATTCGTCTTCCGAGACGATCGGCCGTGTCGAATTCGAGATCGATCAGCTCGACGACGTGCTGTTTCCACGTCACGGCTACTACGTCGACGGATACGCGGAAATGGCGCTCGATCAATCGGAAGGTCGCTACAACACGGCCCACCTTCGCGCGCTCTGGGCAGAAAGCTTCGGCCGGCACAGCCTGAACGCCGCGTTCGAGGCCGGCGGCCAATTCGGTAACAAGGACGTGGGCGCGTATACGTTCGACCTCGGTGGCTTCCAGCATCTGGCCGCGTATGCGCAGAATCAGTTCAGCGGCAATTACGTCATGTACGGTCGCCTTACCTATTTTGCGCAATTGAAGCACTTCAACTCGGGTCCAATCCGGGGCACATTTGCCGGCGCCAGTCTGGAAGCGGGCAACGTCTGGAACAGCAGCAGCGCGTTTGCGCGTGGTCCATGGCGAGGCAGCGCCAGTGCGTTTCTCGGCGCGACGACTTCGTTCGGGCCGGTCTATCTGGGCGTTGCAATGGCGCCCGGCGGCGCGCGTAACGTGTATTTCCAGTTGGGTAACCAGTTCTAGGTGGGCAGGTCGCGCGTGCTGACTTTTCGGTCGCACGCGGACAGAAGTGTCGTAACCCGCGCAAGAGAAATACAGGGCGAGGAACGGGCGATTCTTGCGCTGGTGTCTTGTGATTTCCTAAGCCGAACGGCGAACGTGTGCAAACGTTTCGGGCGGCGCGCCAAGGGGTTGGTAAAATCCGCCCACCGGCATCGCGCTGTTCAACCTCTATCTCATGTCCCGTTCGCTCCAGATCCTCAACGAAGTCTTCGGCTATCCCGCGTTCAGGGGGCAGCAGGGCGAAATTGTCGAGCATGTCTCGACCGGCGGTGACTGTCTGGTGCTGATGCCCACTGGCGGCGGCAAGTCGTTGTGTTATCAGATTCCCTCTCTGGTGCGACGTGAAGGCGGATTCGGCGCGGGCATTGTCGTTTCTCCGCTGATCGCGCTGATGCAGGACCAGGTCGCCGCACTTACCGAAGTAGGCGTGCGCGCGGCTTATCTGAATTCGACGCTTTCGAGCGCCGAGGCCATGGCGACCGAGCGCGCGTTGCGCGAAGGCGAGATCGACCTGCTCTACGTGGCGCCCGAGCGGTTGATGACGCCGCGTTTCCAGGAATTGCTCGAGCGCACGCGCATCGGCCTGTTCGCGATCGACGAAGCGCATTGCGTATCGCAGTGGGGGCACGATTTCCGGCCGGAATATATTCAACTGTCGGTACTGCACGAGCGCTTCCCGAATGTGCCGCGCATCGCGCTCACGGCGACCGCGGACGACATTACTCGCGACGAGATCATCCATCGTCTGGCTCTGGACGACGCGCGCATTTTTGTGTCGAGCTTCGATCGGCCGAACATCCGCTACCGCATTGTCGAAAAGGACAACGCGCGCACGCAGTTGCTCGACTTTATCCGCGCCGAGCACTCGAAGCCCGACGGCACCACCGACGCAGGCGTCGTCTATTGCCTGTCGCGTCGCAAGGTGGAAGAAACGGCGGAATGGCTCAAAGAGAAGGGCATGCGCGCGCTGCCGTATCACGCCGGCATGGAGTTCGAAATCCGCCAGAAACATCAGGAGATGTTTCAGCGCGAAGAAGGCATCGTGATGTGCGCGACGATTGCGTTCGGCATGGGCATCGACAAGCCGGACGTGCGCTTCGTCGCGCATCTCGACTTGCCGAAGAGCGTCGAAGGCTATTACCAGGAAACCGGGCGCGCGGGCCGCGACGGCATGCCGGCGAACGCGTGGATGGCTTACGGCCTCGGCGACGTCGTGCAGCAGCGCAAAATGATTGACGAATCCGACGCGGACGACGCCCACAAGCGCGTGCAAACCGGCAAGCTGGACGCGCTGCTCGGCCTGTGTGAGGCCGCGACTTGCCGCCGGGTGCGTTTGCTCGCTTATTTCGGCGAGACGAGCAAGCCGTGCGGCAACTGCGACAACTGCATCGAGCCGCCTGACACGTGGGACGCCACGCGTGAGGCGCGAATGGCGCTGTCCTGCGTATTTCGTGCGCAACGGGCGAGCGGCTTCCATTTCGGCGCCGGGCATCTGATCGACATCCTGCGCGGTAACAGTAGTGAAAAGATCATGCAGCGTGGCCACGAGAAGCTAACCACGTTTGGAATCGGCGCGGCGCTGGGCGAGCCGGAGTGGCGCGCGGTGTTCCGCCAATTGGTCGCGTTCGGCTATCTGACCGTGGACCATGAGGGTTTCGGCTCACTGGTCCTGACTGAAGCCAGCAAGCCGGTGCTCAAAGGCGAGCAGAACGTCACCATGCGCCGCTATGTGAAACCGACGCGTAGCCGCCAGTCGTCCACCCGTACCAGCGAGCGCGCCGACCCGACGATCGGCATGGGGCCGCGCGAACGCGCCCGCTGGGAGCGTCTGCGCGCGTGGCGTACCGAAACGGCGAAGAGCGACGGCGTGCCCGCCTATGTGATTTTTCACGACGCGACGCTCGCAGAGATCGCGCGTAACGGCCCCGATTCCATTGAGGATCTGCGTGGCATTCCGGGCATGGGCGTGCGTAAACTCGACCGTTTCGGCGACGAATTGCTCGAAGTGGTCGCTGCGGACTAAGGTTCGGCCGCCGTCCTCGCCGACCGACAGCGGCGCGGAACATCGCAACCTATTGACTCCCTTAGTATTTTCGGAATATTATGCTAGGTTCCGGTTCTTGGGATGCCTGCGCGCGAAGTCAATTCATGCGCTGACAAGAGGGTCCGGAAGTTCGATGCGCAATCGTTTCTGCTTTGCCCGGAAACAGATGCGTCGATTTTGTTCAATTTCAGGAATAAACAATGCCAACCATCAATCAACTGGTTCGCAAAGGCCGCGCGTCGGAAACGACGAAGAGCAAGAGCCCGGCTTTGCAGGACTGCCCCCAGCGTCGCGGCGTGTGCACCCGTGTGTACACCACGACGCCTAAGAAGCCTAACTCGGCGCTGCGTAAGGTTGCCAAGGTTCGTCTGACGAACGGCTTCGAAGTTATTTCGTACATCGGTGGTGAAGGCCACAACCTGCAGGAACACTCGGTCGTGCTGATTCGCGGCGGCCGTGTCAAGGACTTGCCGGGTGTGCGTTACCACATGGTTCGCGGCTCGCTGGATACCCAGGGCGTCAAGGATCGTAAGCAGGCTCGCTCGAAGTACGGTGCGAAGCGTGCCAAGGCTGGCAAGTAATTAGCCGGTCTGTCGTTTCAGGTCGCCTGCAAAGGCGGTATTAGCGGTGGTGCCGGAATCGCCGGTGCTGTCGAGTAAGTGGTCACCCGACCGGGCTGGTAAGTCGTAAGAGATGAATCGGGTTAGTTGGTGGCCGCGGGGCTCAAGAGCTCCAACTGAAAAGTTAAAGGAAGAAACATGCCGCGTCGTCGCGAAGTCCCCAAGCGGGAAGTGTTGCCGGATCCGAAATTCGGTAACGTTGATGTAGCTAAGTTCATGAACGTGCTGATGCTCTCCGGCAAGAAGTCGGTTGCTGAGCGCATTGTGTACGGCGCTTTCGAACAGATCCAGACCAAGGGTGGCAAGGACCCGCTGGAAGTGTTCACGGTAGCGCTCAACAACGTCAAGCCGGTGGTCGAAGTGAAGAGCCGCCGCGTTGGTGGTGCGAACTATCAGGTTCCGGTCGAAGTGCGCCCGTCGCGTCGTATGGCATTGGCGATGCGTTGGCTGCGTGAAGCCGCGAAGAAGCGCAGCGAGAAGTCGATGGCCCTGCGTCTGGCAGGTGAACTCTCCGAAGCGGCCGAAGGCCGTGGCGGCGCGATGAAGAAGCGCGACGAAGTTCACCGGATGGCAGAAGCCAACAAGGCGTTCTCGCACTTCCGTTTCTAAGCTTCCCGAGTTCGGGTTAGCAGAAAAAGCGGAAAGAAATTCCGGGCGGGTGCGCTTACAAAGCGCCTCGCCCGTTTGTGTTACAGCGCGATGGGTATTTTCTCGCATCGCGTCATCCCAATAGAGGATCAAAGTGGCTCGCAAGACACCTATCGAGCGCTACCGTAACATCGGTATTAGCGCTCACATCGACGCCGGCAAAACGACGACGACCGAGCGCATCCTGTTCTATACCGGCGTGAACCACAAGATTGGTGAAGTTCACGACGGCGCTGCCACCATGGACTGGATGGAGCAGGAGCAGGAACGCGGCATCACGATCACGTCCGCTGCTACCACGGCGTTCTGGAAAGGCATGGCCGGCGACCGCGCTGAGCACCGTATCAACATCATCGACACCCCGGGCCACGTCGACTTCACGATTGAAGTTGAGCGCTCGATGCGCGTGCTCGATGGCGCGTGCATGGTGTACTGCGCTGTGGGTGGTGTGCAGCCCCAGTCTGAAACCGTGTGGCGTCAGGCTAACAAGTACAAGGTTCCCCGTCTCGCGTTCATCAACAAGATGGACCGTACCGGCGCGAACTTCTTCAAGGTCTACGACCAGCTCAAGCTGCGTTTGAAGGCCAACCCGGTTCCGGTCGTAGTGCCTATCGGCGCTGAAGAAACGTTCACCGGCGTGGTTGATCTGCTGAAGATGAAAGCGATCATTTGGGACGAAGCGTCCCAAGGCACGAAGTTCTCGTACGAAGACATCCCGGCAGAACTCGTCGACACGTGCAACGAATGGCGCGAGAAGATGGTCGAGGCTGCCGCTGAGTCGAGCGAAGAGCTGATGAACAAGTACCTCGAAGAAGGCGAATTGACGGAAGCTGAAATCGTCAAGGGCCTGCGTGACCGTACGATCGCTTGCGAAATCCAGCCGATGCTGTGCGGCACCGCGTTCAAGAACAAGGGCGTGCAACGGATGCTGGACGCCGTGCTCGACTTCCTGCCGTCGCCGATCGACATTCCGCCGGTTACGGGTGAGCTCGAAAACGGTGAAAAGGCTGAGCGTCGCGCAGCTGACGACGAGAAGTTCTCGTCGCTCGCATTCAAGATCATGACCGACCCGTTTGTCGGCCAGTTGATCTTCTTCCGTGTCTACTCCGGCACGACGAAGTCGGGCGACACGCTGCTGAACGCGACCAAGGACAAGAAGGAACGTCTCGGTCGTATTCTGCTGATGCACGCAAACCAGCGTGAAGAAATCAAGGAAGTGCACGCAGGCGACATCGCTGCTGCAGTCGGTCTGAAAGATGCAACGACGGGCGACACGCTGTGCGATCCGCTGCATCCGATCGTGCTCGAGCGCATGATTTTCCCGGAGCCGGTGATTTCGCAGGCTGTTGAGCCGAAGACGAAGCCCGACCAGGAAAAGATGGGTCTGGCGTTGAATCGTCTGGCTCAGGAAGATCCGTCGTTCCGCGTTCAAACGGACGAAGAATCGGGTCAAACCATTATTTCGGGCATGGGCGAGCTCCACCTGGAAATTCTGGTCGACCGGATGAAGCGCGAGTTTGGCGTCGAAGCAACGGTTGGCAAGCCGCAAGTGGCTTACCGCGAAACGATCCGCGGTAAGGCGGAAGATGTCGACGGCAAGTTCGTCAAGCAGTCGGGTGGTCGCGGCCAGTACGGTCACGCGGTCATCACGCTCGAGCCGAATGAGCAAGGCAAGGGCTACGAGTTCCTGGACGAGATCAAGGGCGGTGTGATTCCGCGTGAATACATCCCGGCAGTCGACAAGGGTATCCAGGAAACGCTGAAGGCTGGCGTGCTGGCAGGTTTCCCGGTCGTTGACGTGAAGGTTCACTTGACGTTCGGTTCGTACCACGACGTTGACTCGAACGAAAATGCGTTCCGCATGGCCGGTTCGATGGCGTTCAAGGAAGCGATGCGCAAGGCTCAACCGGTCATCCTCGAGCCGATGATGGCTGTGGAAGTCGAAACGCCGGAAGATTACATGGGCAACGTGATGGGCGACTTGTCGGGCCGTCGCGGTATTGTTCAGGGCATGGAAGACATGATTGGCGGCGGCAAGATCGTTCGTGCCGAAGTCCCGTTGTCGGAAATGTTCGGCTACTCGACGTCGCTGCGTTCGCTGAGCCAGGGTCGTGCAACGTACACGATGGAATTCAAGCACTACGCTGAAGCACCGCGCAACGTGTCGGAAGCGATCATCAACGCCAAGTCGAAGTAATCGCGCGGCAAAGTCATTCAACGATTAACTTTTTGAAAGAAGAGAAACATGGCTAAAGGTAAATTCGAACGGACCAAGCCGCACGTGAACGTCGGCACGATCGGTCACGTTGACCACGGCAAGACCACGCTGACGGCAGCGATCACGACGGTTCTGACCAAGAAGTTTGGCGGCGAAGCGAAGGCGTATGACCAGATCGACGCGGCGCCGGAAGAAAAGGCGCGTGGTATCACGATCAACACGGCACACGTCGAGTACGAAACGGCTAATCGCCACTACGCACACGTCGACTGCCCGGGCCACGCTGACTATGTGAAGAACATGATCACGGGCGCAGCGCAGATGGACGGCGCGATCCTGGTGTGCTCGGCTGCAGACGGCCCGATGCCGCAAACGCGTGAGCACATCCTGCTGGCGCGTCAGGTTGGCGTTCCGTACATCATCGTGTTCCTGAACAAGTGCGACATGGTGGACGACGCTGAGTTGCTGGAACTGGTCGAGATGGAAGTTCGCGAACTCCTGTCGAAGTACGACTTCCCGGGCGACGACACGCCGATCATCAAGGGTTCGGCCAAACTGGCGCTGGAAGGCGACACGGGCGAGCTGGGTGAAGTGGCGATCATGAGTCTGGCCGACGCGCTGGACACGTACATCCCGACGCCGGAGCGTGCAATTGACGGCGCGTTCCTGATGCCGGTGGAAGACGTGTTCTCGATCTCGGGTCGCGGCACGGTGGTGACGGGTCGTATCGAGCGTGGTGTCGTGAAGGTCGGCGAAGAAATCGAAATCATCGGTATCAAGCCGACGGTGAAGACGACCTGCACGGGCGTGGAAATGTTCCGCAAGCTGCTCGACCAGGGTCAGGCAGGCGACAACGTTGGTATCCTGCTGCGCGGCACGAAGCGTGAAGACGTGGAGCGTGGCCAGGTTCTGGCGAAGCCGGGTTCGATCAACCCGCACACGCACTTCACGGCTGAAGTGTACGTGCTGAGCAAGGACGAAGGTGGCCGTCACACGCCGTTCTTCAACAACTATCGTCCGCAGTTCTACTTCCGTACGACGGACGTGACGGGCTCGATCGAGTTGCCGAAGGACAAGGAAATGGTCATGCCGGGCGACAACGTGTCGATCACGGTGAAGCTGATCAACCCGATCGCGATGGAAGAAGGTCTGCGCTTTGCAATTCGCGAAGGCGGCCGTACGGTCGGCGCTGGTGTGGTTGCCAAGATCCTCGAGTAAAATCGCGGATTGAAGTTGCAGTAAGTGGTGCCCGGAGCCGGGCGCCGGCCCACAGCGGGCGCCCGGCTCTACGTTCTTTTACTATCTGGCGGCGCAATACCGCCTCGCTCTTTCCAAGGAATTGTCATGCAGAACCAGAAAATCCGTATTCGCCTGAAGGCTTTCGACTATCGCCTGATCGATCAATCGGCAGCTGAGATTGTGGACACGGCAAAGCGGACCGGCGCAATCGTTCGCGGTCCGGTGCCCCTGCCGACCCGCATCCAGCGCTTCGACATCCTGCGTTCGCCGCACGTCAACAAGACGTCGCGCGATCAGCTCGAAATCCGTACGCACCAACGCCTGATGGACATCGTTGACCCGACGGACAAGACGGTCGACGCACTGATGAAGCTGGATCTGCCGGCCGGCGTAGACGTCGAAATCAAGCTGCAATAAGGCTTCCAGCGGTTGCCCAGTCCGCAGGGCAACGCTAAGTCATTGATTGCTTGCGGAAAACGAAAGGCCTCGCTATAATAGTGGGCTTTTCGCGCATTTGCGCAAAAAAGTCGGTGTGCTGCAGCATGAATTCATGCCCGAAACGGCGCCGGCATTTTGTAAATTAGCCCCGACCAATCGCAGTCGGGAATGGAGAAAACGATGAGCCTTGGACTCGTAGGTCGCAAGGTTGGCATGACCCGTATCTTCACGGCAGAAGGGGATTCGATTCCCGTTACCGTGCTGGACGTGTCCGACAACCGAGTGACGCAGATCAAGACTGTTGAAACCGACGGCTACACGGCCGTGCAGGTTGCATTCGGTACGCGCCGTGCATCGCGCGTGACGAAGCCGTTGGCCGGTCATCTCGCCAAAGCCGGTGTTCAAGCCGGTGAAATCCTCAAAGAATTCCAGATCGATGCCGCTAAGGCTGCCGAGTTGTCGAGCGGCACCGTGGTTGGTCCCGAGCTGTTCGAAGTAGGCCAGAAGGTCGACGTGCAAGGCGTGTCGATCGGTAAGGGCTACGCCGGTACCATCAAGCGTTACAACTTCGCATCCGGCCGTGCATCGCACGGTAACTCGCGCTCGCACAACGTGCCGGGTTCGATCGGTATGGCGCAGGATCCGGGTCGTGTTTTCCCGGGTAAGCGCATGACCGGTCACATGGGTGACGACACGGTAACGGTGCAAAACCTCGAAATCGCTCGTATCGACGCTGACCGCAAGCTGTTGCTGGTCAAGGGCGCCGTTCCGGGTGCGAAGGGTGGCAAGGTATTCGTTACGCCGGCCGTGAAGACGCGTGCCGTGAAAGGAGCGAAATAATGGAACTTAAGCTCCTGAATGCCAATGGTCAGGAAGGTGCAGGCGTTAGCGCGTCGGACGTCGTGTTCGGTCGCGATTACAACGAAGCCCTGATTCACCAGGTCGTGGTTGCGTACCAGGCGAATGCCCGTAGCGGCAACCGCGCGCAGAAAGATCGTGAGCAAGTCAAGCACACGACCAAGAAGCCGTGGCGCCAGAAGGGTACGGGCCGCGCTCGTGCCGGTATGTCGTCGAGCCCGTTGTGGCGCGGCGGTGGCCGTATCTTCCCGAATTCGCCGGAAGAAAACTTTTCGCACAAGGTTAACAAGAAGATGCATCGCGCAGGCCTCTGCTCGATCTTCTCGCAGTTGGCCCGCGAAGGCCGCATCTCGGTGGTCGACGAGCTGACGCTCGAAGCGCCGAAGACGAAGCTGCTGGCCGAAAAATTCAAGGCGATGGGTCTCGATTCCGTGCTGGTGATTACCGACACGGTTGATGAAAACCTGTACCTCGCGTCGCGCAACCTTGCCCACGTGGCGGTTGTCGAGCCGCGTTACGCCGACCCGCTGTCGCTGATCTACTTCAAGAAGATCCTGATCACGAAGGCTGCGGTCGCCCAGATCGAGGAGTTGCTGTCATGAGCGAGATTCGCAAAAACGATCATCGTTTGATGCAGGTCCTGCTCGCGCCGGTGATCTCCGAAAAGGCGACGCTGGTGGCCGACAAGAACGAGCAGGTTGTGTTCGAAGTCGCGCCCGATGCTACGAAGCAGGAAGTGAAAGCTGCCGTCGAGCTGCTGTTCAAGGTGGAAGTCAATTCCGTCAACGTGCTGGTTTCGAAGGGCAAAGCCAAGCGCTTTGGTCGCTTCATGGGCAAGCGCAAAGACGTGAAGAAGGCGTACGTCTGCCTGAAGCCCGGCCAGGAAATCAACTTTGAAGCGGAGGCCAAGTAATCATGGCAATCGTTAAAGTTAAGCCGACTTCGCCGGGTCGCCGCGCGATGGTCAAGGTGGTCAACAAGGATCTGCATAAGGGCAAGCCGTTCGCGCCGCTGCTCGACGCGCAATCCTCGACCGCCGGCCGTAACAACAACGGCCACATCACCACGCGTCATAAGGGTGGTGGTCACAAGCATCACTATCGTGTCGTCGATTTCCGTCGCAATAAGGACGGTATCGCAGCGAAGGTCGAGCGTCTTGAGTACGATCCGAACCGTAGCGCGAACATCGCGCTGGTTCTGTACGCAGACGGCGAACGGCGCTACATCATTGCTCCGAAGGGTCTCACCGTCGGTCAGCAACTGATGTCCGGTTCCGAAGCGCCGATCCGTGCTGGTAACACGCTGCCGATCCGCAACATTCCGGTCGGTACGACGATCCACTGCATCGAAATGCTGCCGGGCAAGGGCGCGCAAATGGCGCGTTCGGCTGGTACGTCGGCGATGTTGCTGGCTCGTGAAGGCATCTACGCACAGGTCCGCCTGCGCTCCGGTGAAATCCGCCGCGTTCACGTTGAATGCCGCGCGACGATTGGTGAAGTTGGCAACGAAGAGCATAGTCTCCGTCAAATCGGTAAGGCTGGCGCGAACCGCTGGCGCGGTATCCGTCCGACGGTGCGTGGCGTTGCAATGAACCCGGTCGATCACCCGCACGGCGGTGGTGAAGGCAAGACGGCTGCAGGTCGCGATCCGGTGAGCCCGTGGGGCACGCCTGCTAAGGGTTATCGCACCCGCAGCAACAAGCGCACGACGAGCATGATCGTCCAGCGCCGTCACAAGCGTTAAGGAGTAGGCAATGGCACGTTCTGTAAAAAAAGGTCCGTTCTGCGACGCCCATTTGCTGAAGAAAGTTGAGGCGGCAGCAGCTTCGCGGGATAAGAAGCCGATCAAAACCTGGTCGCGTCGCTCGACGATCCTCCCGGATTTCATCGGTCTGACGATCGCCGTCCACAACGGCCGTCAACACGTTCCGGTGTATGTCTCGGAAAACATGGTCGGCCACAAGCTTGGCGAGTTCGCACTGACCCGTACGTTCAAGGGTCATGCAGCCGACAAGAAGGCTAAGAAATAAGGGGCTCATGATGGAAGTGAAAGCAATTCATCGCGGTGCCCGCATCTCGGCGCAGAAAACGCGCCTTGTGGCTGACCAGATCCGCGGTTTGCCGGTCGACAAGGCGCTGAACGTTCTGACGTTCTCGCCGAAGAAGGCTGCGGGAATCGTGAAAAAGGTTGTGCTGTCGGCGATCGCGAATGCGGAGCATAACGAAGGCGCTGATATCGACGAGCTCAAAGTAACGAGCATCATGGTCGACAAGGCTGCATCGCTGAAGCGTTTTACTGCGCGCGCTAAAGGCCGCGGTAACCGCATCGAGAAGCAATCCTGTCACATCACTGTGACGGTCGGGAATTAAGGGGTCATACGATGGGACAGAAAATTCATCCGACTGGCTTCCGTTTGGCCGTCAGCCGCAATTGGGCGTCGCGTTGGTACGCGAACAACAACAATTTCGCGGCGATGTTGCAGGAAGACATCGGTGTTCGTGAATACCTGAAGAAGAAGCTGAAGAACGCTTCTGTTGGTCGCGTCGTTATCGAGCGTCCGGCAAAAAACGCGCGCATCACGATTTATAGCTCGCGTCCGGGTGTCGTCATCGGTAAGAAGGGCGAGGATATCGAACTGCTGAAGTCGGAACTGCAACGCCGTATGGGCGTTCCGGTCCACGTCAACATCGAAGAAATCCGTAAGCCGGAAACCGATGCGCAACTGATCGCCGATTCGATCACGCAACAGCTTGAGCGTCGGATTATGTTCCGCCGCGCAATGAAGCGTGCGATGCAAAACGCAATGCGTCTGGGTGCTCAAGGCATCAAGATCATGAGCGCAGGCCGCCTGAACGGTATCGAAATCGCTCGTACGGAATGGTATCGCGAAGGTCGCGTGCCGCTTCATACGCTGCGCGCTGATATCGACTACGCAACTTCGGAAGCGAAGACGACGTACGGCATCATCGGTGTGAAGGTGTGGGTCTATAAGGGCGATACGCTCGGCCGCAACGATGCACCGGTGGTTGAAGAAGTCGCCGAAGAAAAGCGTCCGCGCCGCAATGCACGTCCGGGTGGCGATCGCCGTCCGCGTCGCGATGGTGAAGGTGGCGGTCCGGCAGGTGCACGCCGTGGCGCTCCTCGTCGTGCTGGCGGTGACGGTAAGACTGGAGAATAACGATGCTGCAACCGAAACGCAGAAAGTATCGCAAAGAACAGAAGGGTCGTAACACCGGTGTCGCCACCCGCGGTAACGCAGTGTCGTTCGGTGAGTTCGGCCTGAAGGCTATCGGTCGCGGTCGCTTGACTGCACGCCAGATTGAAGCGGCGCGTCGTGCAATGACGCGTCACATCAAGCGTGGTGGCCGTATCTGGATCCGCATTTTCCCGGACAAGCCGATCTCGCATAAGCCGGCTGAAGTACGGATGGGTAACGGTAAAGGTAACCCTGAGTACTACGTCGCAGAGATTCAACCGGGCAAGATGCTGTACGAAATGGACGGCGTAACCGAAGAGCTGGCACGCGAAGCGTTCCGTCTGGCTGCAGCTAAGCTGCCGCTTAAGACGACGTTTATCGTGCGTCAGCTCGGCGCCTAAGGAGCAAATGATGAAGGCTTCCGAACTTCACCAGAAAGATCAGGCCGCGCTCAACAAGGAGCTGTCGGACCTGTTGAAGGCGCAATTCGGCCTGCGCATGCAACTCGCGACCCAGCAGCTCACGAACACGAGCCAGCTGAAGAAGGTTCGTCGCGACATCGCACGCGTGCGGACCGTCCTGACTGAGAAGGCGAACCAGAAATGAACGATAGCGTAAAAACCTCGCTCAAGCGGACGCTGGTCGGCAAGGTCGTCAGCAACAAGATGGACAAGACGGTCACCGTGCTGGTTGAGCACCGCGTGAAGCACCCGATCTACGGCAAATACGTTGTGCGTTCGAAGAAGTACCATGCGCACGACGATGCGAACACGTACAACGAGGGTGACCTCGTTGAAATCCAGGAAACACGTCCGATTTCGAAGACGAAGGCTTGGGTTGTGGCTCGCTTGGTCGAGGCTGCTCGCGTCATCTGACGCCGCAAAGTTGTAGAAGTAATTGAAATCGCAGCAAGTTTCGCTTGCAAGACCGGGGTTATGTGATATGATCTCGGTCTTCCCTCTTTTATGGGAGCCCCGTCGCGGGCGAAGTTGGTGGGGGAAGCGGTTCGGGCGCCAGTCTGTTCCGTAGGATTCACCGGATTGCGATGGCGGGTTTCGTTTGCCGTCGCTGCTGTTCATACCCAAGCAGCCGATTGGCTGACGGGACCAAGACTGACCGGGTACGCCATGGTGGTGTGGCCGGATTAAGTTGGGAAAGATAAACCATGATCCAGACCGAAACTCGGCTTGAAGTGGCCGACAACACGGGTGCACGTGAAGTCATGTGCATCAAGGTGCTCGGCGGCTCGAAGCGTCGTTATGCCAGCATTGGCGACATCATCAAGGTGACCGTCAAAGAAGCAACGCCGCGCGGGCGCGTGAAGAAAGGCGAGATTTATAACGCCGTGGTGGTTCGCACCGCCAAGGGCGTGCGCCGTCAGGACGGCTCGCTGATCAAGTTTGATGGCAACGCCGCCGTGTTGTTGAATGCCAAGCTCGAACCTATTGGCACCCGTATTTTCGGGCCTGTCACGCGCGAGTTGCGTAGCGAACGATTCATGAAGATCGTTTCGCTGGCACCTGAAGTGCTGTAAGGAGTCGCGATGAACAAGATTCGCAAGGGTGACGAAGTTATCGTCATCACCGGCAAAGATAAAGGTAAGCGCGGCGTCGTGCTGTCCGTTGGCGAAAGCAAAGTTATTGTCGAGGGCATCAATCTCGTCAAGAAACACGTCAAGCCGAACCCGATGAAGGGTACGACGGGCGGTGTGGAAGCCAAGACGATGCCGCTGCAAATTTCGAACGTCGCATTGGTCGACGCGAATGGCAAGGCGTCGCGTGTAGGCATCAAGGTCGAAGGAGACAAGAAAGTCCGTTTCCTTAAAACGACCGGTGCCGAGCTGAGCGCCTGACGCTGCGGAGTAAAAAAATGGCTCGTTTGCAAGAGTTTTACAAAGAAAAGGTTGTGCCCGGCCTCATCGAGAAGTTCGGTTACAAGTCCGTGATGGAAGTGCCGCGTATCACCAAGATCACCCTGAACATGGGCCTTGGCGAAGCGGTTGCTGACAAGAAGATCATCGAAAACGCAGTTGGCGACCTGACGAAGATCGCAGGCCAGAAGCCGGTGATCACGAAGGCACGCAAGGCAATCGCTGGCTTCAAGATCCGTCAAGGCTATCCGATCGGTGCAATGGTGACGTTGCGCGGTCAGGCAATGTACGAATTTCTGGATCGTTTCGTGACGGTTGCGCTCCCCCGCGTGCGCGACTTCCGTGGCGTCTCGGGTCGTGCGTTCGATGGTCGCGGCAATTACAACATCGGTGTGAAAGAGCAGATCATTTTCCCCGAAATCGACTACGACAAGATCGACGCACTGCGTGGGCTGAACATCAGCATCACGACGACTGCGAAGACCGACGACGAAGCAAAGGCTCTGCTCGCCAGCTTCAAGTTCCCGTTCAGAAACTGAGGTTACCGTGGCTAAACTGGCACTGATCGAACGTGAAAAGAAGCGTGCTCGCCTCGCTGCTAAGTACGCTCCCAAGCGTGCGGAGTTGAAGGCGATCATTGGCGATATGAGCAAGTCGGACGAAGAGCATTACGCAGCACGTCTGGAACTGCAACAACTGCCGCGCAACTCTAACCCGACCCGTAAGCGCAATCGTTGCGCAATTACTGGTCGTCCGCGCGGTACGTTCCGTAAATTCGGGCTGGCGCGTAACAAGATTCGCGAAATCGCGTTCCGCGGCGAGATCCCTGGCCTGACCAAGGCGAGCTGGTAATAGGAGAAACGTAAATGAGCATGAGTGATCCTATCGCCGATATGCTGACTCGCATCCGCAATGCGCAGATGGTTGAGAAAGTCTCGGTGACTATGCCCTCGTCGAAAGTCAAGGTTGCGATTGCGCAAGTCCTTAAGGACGAAGGCTATATCGATGATTTCGCAGTGAAGTCCGAAGGTGCGAAATCTGAATTGAACATCGTGTTGAAGTACTACGCTGGCCGTCCGGTGATCGAACGCATTGAGCGCGTCTCGAAGCCTGGTCTGCGTGTGTACCGCGGCCGTAACGACATCCCTGTGGTCATGAATGGCCTCGGCGTGGCAATCGTGTCGACGCCGAAGGGCGTGATGACGGACCGCAAGGCGCGTGCAACGGGCGTTGGCGGCGAAGTTATCTGCTACGTCGCTTAAGGCCGAAAGGAGAGAAACATGTCTCGAGTAGGTAAAAGCCCGATCGCGCTGGAAGGCGCAGAAGTGGCCCTGAGCGACGAACGTATTACCGTCAAGGGCCCGCTGGGTACGATTTCGCAGGCTGCTAACAGCCTCGTGAAGGTGGTGAACGACAACGGCACGCTGAAATTCGAGCCGGCTGACGAAAGCCGCGAAGCGAATGCGATGTCGGGCACGATGCGCGCACTGGTTGCGAACATGGTGAACGGCGTGACGAAGGGTTTCGAGCGCAAGCTGACGCTGGTTGGCGTCGGTTACCGCGCGCAGGCGCAAGGCGACAAGCTGAACCTGTCGCTGGGTTTCTCGCACCCCGTGGTGCACCAGATGCCGGAAGGCGTCAAGGCTGAAACCCCGACGCAAACCGAAATCGTGATCAAGGGGATCAATAAGCAACAAGTTGGCCAAGTCGCTGCAGAAGTGCGCGGCTATCGCCCGCCGGAGCCCTATAAGGGCAAGGGTGTGCGATACGCCAACGAGGTTGTGATCCTCAAAGAAACGAAGAAGAAGTAAGGGTGCGCAATCATGGATAAGACTCAATCTCGCCTGCGCCGCGCTCGTCAGACGCGTATCAAGATCGCTGAGCTGCAGGTCGCGCGTCTCGCCGTGCATCGCACGAACACGCACATCTATGCGCAAGTGTTCTCGCCGTGTGGCACCAAGGTGCTCGCTAGCGCGTCGACGCTCGAAGCCGAAGTGCGTGCGCAACTCGCTGATCAGACGGGCAAGGGCGGCAACGTCGCTGCTGCCACTCTGATTGGTAAGCGCATCGCAGAAAAGGCTAAGGCTGCCGGCATCGAATCCGTCGCCTTCGACCGTTCGGGTTTCCGTTACCACGGCCGCGTGAAAGCGCTGGCTGATGCGGCGCGCGAAGCCGGACTCAAGTTCTAAGGGAAGAATTCGTCATGGCAAAGATGCAAGCGAAAGTTCAGGCTGACGAACGCGACGACGGCCTTCGTGAAAAAATGATTTCGGTCAACCGCGTGACCAAGGTCGTGAAGGGTGGCCGGATTCTCGGCTTCGCCGCTCTGACCGTGGTTGGCGATGGTGATGGCCGCGTCGGTATGGGCAAGGGCAAGGCGAAGGAAGTGCCGGTCGCTGTTCAGAAGGCGATGGAACAGGCTCGCCGCAACATGTTCAAGGTGCCGTTGAAGAACGGGACCCTGCAACACGAAGTGCACGGTAAGCACGGCGCATCGATGGTCCTCCTGGCTCCGGCCAAGGATGGTACTGGTGTGATCGCCGGCGGTCCGATGCGCGCAGTGTTCGACGTGATGGGCGTGCAGAACGTTGTGGCCAAGAGCCACGGTTCGACGAACCCGTATAACCTCGTTCGTGCAACGCTCGACGGTCTGCGCAAGCAGTCGACGCCGGGTGATATCGCGGCGAAGCGCGGCAAGTCCGTCGAAGATATTCTGGGCTAAGGTGGACACCATGTCTGATAAAACTGTCAAGGTCCAGCTCGTCAAGAGCCTGATCGGCACCCGTGAAACGCATCGTGCAACGGTGCGTGGCTTGGGCCTGCGCCGACTCAACTCGGTTAGCGAGTTGCAGGACACGCCGGCTGTGCGCGGCATGATCAACAAGGTTTCGTACCTCGTTAAGGTCATCAGCTAAGCGGCTGACCAGGACTCAAGGAGTTGATAATGGAATTGAATAACCTGAAGCCGGCTGAAGGCGCGAAGCACGCAAAGCGTCGCGTTGGTCGCGGCATCGGCTCCGGCCTCGGCAAGACCGCTGGCCGTGGTCACAAAGGTCAGAAGTCGCGTTCGGGCGGCTTTCACAAGGTTGGCTTCGAAGGCGGTCAAATGCCGCTGCAACGTCGCCTGCCGAAGCGTGGCTTTACTTCGCTGACGAAGGAATTCGTTGGTGAAGTGCGCCTCTCTGATCTGGAGAAGCTGCCGGTCGACGAAATCGATCTGTTGGCTCTGAAACAAGCCGGCCTGATTGGCGAGATGATCACGAGCGCCAAGATCATCAAAACCGGCGAGTTGAAGCGCAAGGTCGTTGTGAAGGGTCTGGGTGCGACGAAGGGTGCGCGCGCCGCTATCGAAGCAGCCGGCGGCTCGTTCGCCGAGTAACGCGCAAGTCGATTTTGCCGTCACTAGCATTAGCATCGGAGAAGGTACTTGGCTAACAGCCCGAGTCTCGCAAAACCCGGTCGCGGCGCGGCGAAGTTTGGCGATCTGCGTCGGCGAGCAGTGTTTTTGCTGCTGGCGTTGATCGTCTATCGTATCGGCGCGCATATTCCGGTGCCGGGTATTGACCCGGACCAACTGGCAAAGTTGTTCCAAAGCCAGTCGGGCGGCATCCTTGGCATGTTCAACATGTTTTCGGGTGGTGCGCTTTCGCGGTTCACGATTTTTGCGCTGGGGATCATGCCGTACATTTCGGCGTCGATCATCATGCAGCTGCTGGCGATTGTGTCGCCGCAGTTGGAAGCGCTAAAAAAGGAAGGGCAGGCGGGACAGCGGAAGATTACGCAGTACACGCGTATCTTCACAGTTCTGCTGGCGACGTTCCAGGCATTTGGCATTGCCGTCGCACTGGAAAATCAGCCGGGCCTGGTGATCGATCCGGGGATGGTGTTTCGTTTGACGACGGTCGTGACGCTGGTGACTGGCACGATGTTCCTGATGTGGCTGGGTGAGCAGATCACGGAGCGCGGGCTTGGCAACGGTATCTCGATCATCATTTTCGGCGGTATTGCGGCGGGCTTCCCGAACGCGATCGGTGGTCTTTTCGAACTGGTGCGAACCGGCTCGATGAGCATCATCTCGGCGATTATCGTGGTCGCGCTGATTGCTGCAGTGACGTATCTGGTGGTGTTCATTGAACGCGGCCAGCGCAAGATTCTTGTGAACTACGCGAAGCGGCAAGTCGGCAACAAGATTTACGGCGGACAGTCTTCACATCTGCCGCTGAAGTTGAACATGTCGGGCGTGATTCCGCCGATCTTTGCATCGTCGATCATTCTCTTCCCGGCAACCATCCTGAACTGGTTTAGTTCGGGGTCGCGTACCAGCTGGTTCGCAGACACGTTGCATAACGTGGCCGAAGCTCTTAAGCCAGGCCAACCCGTGTACGTGTTGTTGTACGCGTTGGCGATCGTCTTCTTCTGTTTCTTCTACACCGCATTGGTGTTTAACAGCAGAGAAACGGCCGACAACCTGAAGAAGAGTGGCGCTTTCGTCCCTGGCATCCGCCCGGGCGATCAAACGGCGCGATACATCGACCGCATCTTGACGCGTCTGACGCTGGCCGGTGCGATCTATATCGTTTTTGTTTGTCTGCTGCCCGAGTTTCTGGTACTGCGCTGGAACGTGCCGTTTTATTTTGGTGGAACGTCGCTGCTGATCATTGTCGTCGTCACAATGGATTTCATGGCGCAGGTGCAGTCGTACGTTATGTCGCAACAGTATGAATCGCTGCTGAAGAAAGCTAATTTCAAAGGCGGCGGCGTCCCGATGCGTTGAAAGGACTTATGGCCAAAGACGATGTTATCCAGATGCAGGGTGAAGTCATCGAAAACCTGCCTAACGCTACCTTCAGGGTGAAGCTGGAAAACGGCCATGTCGTATTGGGACACATATCCGGCAAGATGCGGATGCACTACATCCGAATCTTGCCGGGCGACAAGGTGACGGTTGAATTGACGCCTTACGATCTGTCGCGTGCGCGGATCGTGTTCCGGGCGAAGTGATTTGAAAAAAGGGTAATATCATGAAAGTGATGGCATCGGTTAAGCGCATTTGCCGCAATTGCAAGATCATCAAGCGCAAAGGCGTTGTGCGCGTGATTTGCAGCTCTGATCCGCGCCACAAACAGCGTCAAGGCTGAACGCCGCGCTTTTTGCTAGCGCTTTTTGTTTGAGGAAAAACAATGGCTCGTATCGCAGGGGTTAACATCCCGAATCACCAGCATACCGAAATCGGCCTGACGGCTATTTACGGTGTCGGCCGCACGCGCTCGCGCGACATTTGCGTCGCTGCTGGTGTGGCATTTTCGAAGAAGGTCAAAGACCTGAACGACGCAGACCTCGAAAAGCTGCGTGAAGAAGTCGGCAAGTTCATCGTTGAAGGCGATCTGCGCCGTGAAACGACGATGAACATCAAGCGCCTGATGGATCTCGGCTGCTACCGTGGCGTGCGGCATCGTAAGGGCTTGCCCCTGCGCGGCCAACGTACGCGTACGAATGCCCGTACGCGCAAGGGTCCGCGTCGTGCAGCGCAATCGCTGAAGAAGTAAGCGGAACTGACAGTTACAGGAAAACGTAATGGCTAAGGCTTCGAACAACTCCGCGGCGCAACGCGTTCGCAAGAAGGTCAAGAAGAACGTCGCCGAGGGCGTGGTTCACGTTCACGCGTCGTTCAACAACACCATCATCACGATCACCGATCGTCAAGGCAATGCACTTGCTTGGGCAACGTCGGGTGGTCAGGGCTTCAAGGGTTCGCGTAAATCGACCCCGTTTGCAGCTCAGGTGGCAGCCGAATCGGCAGGCCGCGTGGCGATGGAATACGGCGTGAAGAACCTCGAAGTGCGGATCAAGGGCCCCGGTCCTGGCCGTGAGTCGGCGGTGCGCGCGTTGCATGGTCTTGGCATCAAGATCACCGCGATCTCCGACGTGACTCCGGTCCCGCACAACGGCTGCCGTCCGCCGAAGCGTCGTCGTATCTAAGACGCCGATTTTACAAGCGCCTGTTGCCGCCCTGCGCGGCGGCAGGCCGCTTGTGCTATTGAATTGACTAAGCCCACCGTTCGACCCAAAGGGTTCGAACTAGCGCAAGTGCGAGCACCTGCGTGATTAATCATAGAAGGAATCAACGTGGCACGTTATATCGGCCCTAAGGCCAAGCTGTCCCGCCGTGAAGGCACTGACCTCTTCCTGAAGAGCGCCCGTCGTTCGCTCGCTGACAAGTGCAAGCTCGACAGCAAGCCCGGCCAGCACGGCCGCACCTCGGGTGCACGCACGTCCGACTACGGTACGCAGTTGCGCGAAAAGCAAAAAGTGAAGCGCATCTACGGCGTTCTTGAGCGTCAATTCCGTCGTTACTTCGCTGAAGCGGACCGCCTGAAGGGCAACACGGGTGAAAACCTGCTGCAGTTGCTCGAATCGCGTCTGGACAACGTCGTGTATCGCATGGGCTTCGGCTCGACGCGTGCTGAAGCGCGTCAGCTGGTCGGCCACAAGGCGATCACGGTGAACGGCGTCGTGTCGAACATCCCGTCGATGCAAGTGAAGGCAGGCGACGTCGTTGCCGTGCGCGAACAGAAGAAGAAGCAAGCGCGTATTCTCGAAGCGCTGTCGCTGGCTGAGCAAGGCGGTCTGCCGAGCTGGGTCGCTGTGGATTCGAAGAAGTTCGAAGGCACGTTCAAGTCGAAGCCGGAACGCAGCGACATCGCTGGCGATATCAACGAAAGCCTGATCGTCGAATTGTATTCGCGGTAATCGGATTAATGGCCGGGGCACCCCGATTGCGTTGCGCAAGGGGGCGTCTCGGCTGTTTATTTTCAGGTTGTTACCGGTCAGCCTTATCGGTGTAACGAGCCGAGGGTATTGAAAAGGAAAACCTATGCAAACCAGTTTGTTGAAGCCCAAGATCATCGCAGTTGAATCGCTTGGCGAGAGCCATGCGAAAGTGGTCATGGAACCGTTTGAACGCGGTTACGGCCACACCTTGGGTAACGCGCTTCGGCGCGTGCTGTTGTCGTCGATGATCGGCTACGCGCCGACCGAAGTGACGATCGCAGGCGTCGTACATGAGTATTCGACGCTCGACGGTGTGCAAGAGGATGTGGTCAACCTGTTGTTGAACCTGAAGGGCGTGGTCTTCAAGCTGCATAACCGTGACGAAGTGACGGTTACGCTGCGCAAGGAAGGCGAAGGCGTTGTCACCGCTGGCGACATCGAACTCGCACACGATTGCGAAGTGATCAACCCGGATCACGTGATTGCGCATCTGTCGAAGGGCGGTAAGCTTGACGTTCAGATCAAGGTCGAAAAGGGCCGCGGCTATGTGCCGGGCAATGTGCGTCGTTATGGCGAAGAGTCGGCCAAGATCATCGGCCGTATCGTGCTGGACGCGTCGTTCTCGCCGGTTCGCCGTGTGAGTTACGCCGTTGAAAGCGCTCGCGTCGAGCAGCGTACCGACCTCGACAAGCTCGTGATGAACATCGAAACGAACGGTGTGATCTCGCCGGAAGAAGCGATCCGTCAATCGGCTCGCATTCTGGTTGATCAACTGTCGGTGTTTGCTGCTCTGGAAGGCACCGAAGCAACGGCGGAAGCGCCGTCGCGTGCGCCGCAGATCGATCCGATCCTGCTGCGTCCGGTCGATGATCTCGAACTGACGGTTCGTTCCGCGAACTGCCTGAAGGCTGAGAACATTTACTACATCGGCGATCTGATCCAGCGCACGGAAAACGAACTGCTCAAGACCCCGAATCTGGGTCGCAAGTCGTTGAACGAAATCAAGGAAGTACTGGCGTCGCGTGGTTTGACGCTTGGCATGAAGCTCGAAAACTGGCCGCCGGCAGGTCTGGACAAGTAAGTCGAGAGTCATACCGGGACAGAACCCGCTGCTGCACTGGCAAAGACGCGGATTTTCCTTTAAAATCCGCGTCTTGTCTTTTTTTACTACCGGCCCGTGCACTCACACCTCCTGGTGAATCGAGTGCGATAGAAGAGCTGGACCAAAACTCTGAATCGAAGGAATTAACATGCGTCACCGTCATGGTTTGCGGAAACTGAACCGCACGAGCAGCCACCGTCTGGCAATGCTCCGTAATATGTCCAACTCGCTGATCGCGCACGAAGTCATCAAGACTACGCTGCCGAAGGCAAAAGAACTCCGTAAAGTTGTCGAGCCGCTGATCACGCTCGGCAAGAAGCCGTCGCTGGCAAATCGTCGTCTGGCGTTCAACCGCCTGCGCGATCGTGACTCGGTCACGAAGCTGTTCGAAGTTCTGGGCCCGCGTTACGCTACCCGTCCGGGCGGCTACCTGCGCGTGCTGAAGTTCGGCTTCCGCAATGGCGACAATGCGCCGATGGCACTGGTCGAACTGCTCGACCGTCCGGAAGTTGAAGAAGTCGAAGTGCAAGAAGCTGAGTAAGCTTTTAGCACCAAAGAAAAGCCAGGCATCTAGCCTGGCTTTTTTGTTTTTGGGAGCCGAAAGCGAGCTCGATAAATATCCGCCGCGACAAAACGCCCGAGGTCGTCTGTTTGCCGTGGTCTCGTCTGCGGGAGCATGGGGCTAGGTGATACGATAACGGCACCTGAATCGTGCGTCGCCGGAGTCTGTTGTGAGCCTGAGTGTGACCTTGATTCTGACCACGGTTCCGGATGCGGCCGTCGCTCAGAAACTTGCTACGGATGCGCTGGCCGCGCGGTTATGCGCGTGCGTCACGCAGCTAGGCGCCGTGCAGTCCAGCTATCACTGGCAGGGCACGATCGAGACTGCGCAAGAGATCCAGTTGCTGTTCAAGACCAGCTCCGCACGTGCGTTGGAGCTTGAGCAATACATTCACACGCATCATCCCTACGACACGCCGGAAATCCTCTCGTGGCAAGCGACGGCATCCGCCGCGTACGGCCAGTGGATCACCGCTGAAACCCAACGTCCCCTCCATGTTTAACGGTCTTGACCGACGTGCGCGCGCAGCGCTGCGCACCGTATTTCTGCTGCTCGCCAGCCTCTTACTCGCGCAGTTCGGCACGCTCGCCCGTGCCGCGGACGACTTTCTGGACCCCGCGGTTGCCTTCAAATTCAGCGCGACGGAGAAACCGGGCGAAGTCGACGTGACCTACAAGATCGCGGACGGCTACTACATGTACCGCGAGCGCTTCGCCTTCGCGACCCGCAACGGCACGACCACGATCGGCGAGCCGCAACTGCCCGCTGGTCACGTGAAGTTCGATCAGACCTTCAACAAGAATGTCGAGACGTATCGTAACGAACTGACGATCCGCATCCCGATCAAGCAGGCCAGCGGCCCTTTTGATCTGGCCGTGACGTCGCAAGGCTGCGCCGATGCCGGCATTTGCTATCCGCCGATGGAGCGCGTCTACCACGTCAGCGGCGATGCTTTGCAGGCAGCCGTGAGCACACCGGCTCCTGCCGCCGCGCAGCAATCGCCGGCTGCCGGCGCGCCTTGGTATGAGCGCGCCACGAGCGCCGACTATGCGCAGTCGCTGCTGCAAGGCGGTGGGTTCTTCGCGATCATCGGGCTCTATTTCGTCGCCGGCGCGGTGCTCAGCTTGCTGCCGTGTTCGTATCCGATGATTCCGATCCTGTCTGCGATCATCATCGGAGAAGGCGCGCGGGTGACGCGTGCCCGCGGTTTTGCTTTGTCGCTGGCGTATGTGATCGGTATGGCGCTTGTGTACACCGCGCTGGGCGTCGCCGCCGCGATGGTCGGCCAGAGTCTCGGCGCGTGGTTGCAGAATCCGTGGGTGCTCGGCGCGTTCGGCGTTCTGCTGACGATTTTCGCGCTGACGCTGATCGCGGGCTTCGATATCGCGTTGCCGCAGCGTTGGCAGGACGGTGTGTCGCGCGCATCGACGGGACGTTCCGGCGGCAAGTTCGTCGCGGTCGCTGTGATGGGGGCGTTGTCGGCACTGGTCGTTGGGGCCTGTATGACAGCGCCGCTGTTTGCCGTGCTCGCGTTTATCGCACATACCGGCGACGCCGTGCTTGGCGGCGCTGCACTGTTCTCTATGGGCCTCGGACTCGGCGTGCCGTTGCTGATCCTTGGGCTGGGCGCCGGCACGCTGTTACCGCGTGCGGGCGCGTGGATGGACGGCGTCAAGGTCTTCTTTGGCGTGGTGCTGCTCGCGGCAGCGCTGTGGATCGTCTGGCCGGTGCTCGGCGCGACCGCGACCATGCTGTTGAGCGCGCTCTGGCTGCTGATTGCCGCTGCGTCACTCGGGTTGTTCTCGGCGCCGGGCGTTGAGGTGTCGGTCTGGCGTCGCTTGGGCCGGGGTTTCGGTGCGGCGCTTGCCATCTGGGCCGCGGTGCTGCTGGTCGGTCTGGCGGCCGGATCGTCCGATCCGCTGCGGCCGCTTGCGGTGTTGGCCGCACGCGGCCAGGGGGCGTCTGTCGCTAATGCCGCCAATAAGCCCGGTACGGCGGCGCAGGACGATCTGACGTTTGCGACAGTCCGTTCATCAACGGAGCTTGACCAGGCCGTCAAAACGGCCGCTCAACCCGCCATGCTCGATTTCTATGCGGACTGGTGTGTCAGCTGCAAGGAGATGGAGAAGTTCACCTTCAGCGACCCGCGTGTGCAGGCGAAATTGAAACAGATGAATCTGCTGCGCGCCGACGTTACGGCGAACAATGCGGACGATCAAATGCTGCTCAAGCGTTTCAGCCTGTTCGGACCGCCCGGCATCATTTTCTTCGATCAGGGCGGGAAGGAAGTGCTGCGGGTGGTTGGGTACGAGTCCGCGGATAAGTTCTTGCGTAGTTTGGACCGGGCGAGCGCGCCGGGAGCGTGAGCGGGATTGGTTGAGCTTTATGCGTGCCCGAGCCGTGGCGTAGCCGGCGTGGCGGCGACACGCCCGGGTGCTGAGTTGCCCGCCGCGTAGCCCAATTCGACTCGCGTGTCGTTTCCGTGAATTCTGTCCAGGCGCAGCCGCATCACGCAGAATCTGAGCACGTCAGCACGTCAGCACGTCAGCAAAAGAAAGCAACTGCGTCACCCTAAAAAAGGACGAACCGGTGCGACCGACGAAGACGAACAACGCCAAGCGTGACAACCGCTTCGAGAACTCATCCAAAGCCGCCGGGACTCTGATCGGCACCCTTCTGCTGACGCAAGCGCTGTTCACGTCTCACGTTTTCGCCGCAAGCGAATCAACCGAGCCGCAAAGTGCAACTCCATCCGCAACCACTTCCACGTCTGAAGTGATCCAGCGCGACGGCAAGTACTACCTCTACCAGAACGGTAAGTCCCTCAATGCCACCGGCTATGACGATCTGGAAATCGAACAACACGATAATTTCCCCGATCTCGCCGAAGCCCGGCTCGGCTCGCAATACGGATTGCTGGACGCGAAAACGGGCACAGTCGTGCTGCCGTTCGCGTATCAAAGCGTTAAAACCGGCACGCTCGACGCCATCGGCCTGATTCAGGTGGGTAAAGACGATCGAATCAGTTTCGTCCAGAGCGATGGCCGTCCGGCAAAGTCTCCGAGCTACGACGCGATCGGCGATTTCGACGAATCAGGGCAAGCCCTCGCCGAACGTGACGGCAAGTTGTTCATGCTCACGTTTAGCAATGGCCAGTTGCGAGGCGAGGACGCCGCGCCGCGATACCTGCCGAGCATCGTCCTGCCGCCCGGATTACGCGAACACGCCACGAATCCGAATGGCCCGTTGAACGGCACCTACGTGGCGTCGCTCTATCCGGATCTGAAAACGGCGTGGGACGCCTGGCGCAAAGGGCAACTGCTCGAACCCGCGCAGCCGGCGGTGGTGGTGAAGGGCGATATTGCCTACGTGTCATTCGGCATTCTGGTCGGTTCGCAGTTGCCCGCCATGCCCAATACGTTGCGTGCCTGCCAGAGCGAGCATGGCCTGGTGCTGCGTGATACGTCGCAGGCACGGGGATGCGCGTCGACTGCGAAGCCGCTGTTTCGCTTCCAGCGTGAGGCGGACGGCTCGCTGCGGTGTACCAACTGCGACAGGGGTATGCCCGACAAATGGCTGCGTCTGCCGGCGGCGACGCTATCGCTGGTTGGCATCGGGATTGGCATTTCCAAGCCGGTGAGCGACACGGGCGCGCTGGTGCGCGCAGTGATTCCCGGCGCGCCGGCACAACTTGCCGGCGTGAAGGCTGGCGATCGCATCACGAGCATCGACGGCCAGTCCACGGCGGCGATGTCGCTCGAGCAGATCACCGCGTTGATTCGAGGTCAGCCGGCTACCACTGTGAAGCTGGGAATCGAGCGGGAGACCAAACAACTGGAATTGAGTGTCGAGCGCAAAGCGATCGTGGTGGAGGCTGACTAAAACGGGCATCGGGGTTGGGCGAAGAAGCCCGCGCACGACCAACGGCAAGCGCCTCGCTGCAGCGGCACCGTAGCACCCACGGCACCCACGGCGGTCGCCTCTCTCGCCACCCGCAAGAACCCCATAAAAAAAACGGAGACACGACCTTAAAGTCGCGCCTCCGTTCTTTTCACCGCCTTACCTCACGCCCCAAAGCGCAGCGCATCAACTCACTTCTGCGAGCGCAAAATCTTGGCGGCATCCAGCGCGAAATACGTCAGCACGCCGTCGGCGCCAGCGCGCTTGAACGCCAGCAGCGATTCCATCATCGCCTTGTCGTGATCGAGCCAGCCGTTCTGCGCGGCCGCCTTCAGCATCGCGTACTCGCCGCTCACCTGATACACGTACGTCGGAAACTGGAACTCGTCCTTCACGCGACGCACGATATCCAGATACGGCATACCCGGCTTGACCATCACCATGTCCGCGCCTTCGTTGATGTCCGCTTGCACTTCGCGCAGCGCTTCATTCGAATTGGCCGGGTCCATCTGGTAAGTCATCTTGTTGCTCTTGCCCAGGTTCGTGGCGGAACCGACGGCGTCGCGGAACGGGCCGTAAAACGCCGAGGCGAACTTGGCCGCGTAAGCCATGATCCGCGTATGGACATGGTCTTCGCTCTCGAGCATTTCGCGGATGGCGCCGATACGCCCGTCCATCATGTCCGACGGCGCGACGATATCGACGCCCGCTTCAGCCTGCACACGCGCCTGTTCGACGAGGATCTCGACGGTTTCGTCGTTGATCACGTAGCCGTTTTCGTCGAGCACGCCGTCCTGGCCGTGGCTCGTGTACGGATCGAGCGCCACGTCGGTCAACACGCCCAGCTCGGGGAAGCGCTTCTTCAGTTCGCGAACCGCGCGCGGAATCAAACCGGCAGCATTGGTCGCTTCGCGGCCGTCCGGCGTTTTCAGCGTGGGTTCGATCGCCGGAAACAGCGACAGCACGGGCACGCCCAGCTCAACGCATTCTGCGGCGACGGCCATCAGCAGATCGACGGACACGCGCTCGACGCCCGGCATCGACGGTACGGCTTGCCGCACGTTGGTGCCTTCGACGACAAACACGGGGTAGATCAGGTCGTTGGTGGTGAGGATGTTTTCCCGCATCAGGCGACGCGAGAAATCGTCACGGCGCATGCGGCGCGGACGGTAGTGCGGATAAAAGCTCATATCGACTCGAAGATCGTGGATGTGTGGAGTGGGCAAGTAACGCCTGCCTCCGCTCCCGGAAACTTTTCGAGACAATGGTATATCATACCGATCGAGCAAGGCGCCATGCGCTGACCTCCCCGCTTCTCCTCCCTGAGCGGGTGCCTGTCGTTTTTTCGATTAGGCTGTTTGACCCGCCGTTAAAGCGGCGGGTTTTTTTATGGGCGGCCGGAAAAGCCGTCTGGCCTTGCTCCCGGCACCCGTAGAGCTTATTGCGCGGCGTCCGCTTCGCCCGCCGCATTGGGGATAAGCCAGCTTTCAACCAGCTCGTGCGCTTCGTCGATCCCAACGCGTTTGAGCGCCGAGAACAACTGGGCGGTCAACTCGCCCTGATAGCCGGCGGTGCGATATTCAGCCAGGCCTTTCTGCGTCGCGCGCAACGCGTTCACGCTTTCCTGGCGCGTCAATTTGTCGCATTTCGTGAGCAGTGTGTGGATCGGCTTGCCGGTCGGCGCGAACCACTCGATCATGCGGCGGTCCAGATCCGTCAGCGGGCGGCGCGAGTCCATCATCAGGATCATGCCGCGCAATTGCGAGCGCGATTGCAGATAGGTGGACAGCAGCGCTTCCCAGTGCGCCTTGGCTGCGCCCGGCACTTCCGCGTAGCCGTAACCCGGCAGGTCGACCAGATACGCGGTCGGCTCGTCTTCCTTGCCCACCGAGAAATAATTGATGTGCTGCGTGCGGCCCGGCGTCTTACTGGCGAACGCGAGGCGCTTCTGATTGCACAGAATATTGATGGCCGTGGACTTGCCCGCGTTCGAGCGCCCGGCAAAGCAGATCTCGGGTTGCGCGGTGGCCGGCAGATCACGCAAATGATTGACGGTCGTGAAAAAGCGGGATTGGTGGAGCAGGAAGGACATGATCAGGCCGGTATTCGAGACGCCGGGGAACCCGGAGTGGGGACGGGTCAAGCCCGACTGGCGTCTTAGCGATTAGCGAGTTATTGTACAATACGATGGTTTACTGAAAACCTGAGGGGGCCAGCCCGCGTGCCTTGGCGGCTCTTCACGGGTCTGTCGGTCGCTGTCGTAGTTTGCAAAATCTTCAAGAAAACGCTGGGCTGTCCCAGGTTTTCCGCCCCGAAGAAAGTCCCCATGGGGACTCTCTAAAAATCCCACAAGACGAGACAGGGTGTGCGAATGAATCGACTGAGCAAGACTCTGATGGTGCTTCATGTAGCGGCAGGTCTTTCAGGTTTGGCAATTCAGGCACGAGCAGCAGATCCGGCAAAACCGGACATCAATCGGGGGCAGGCAATCGCGGTGCAGGTGTGCGCGTCATGCCATGGGGCAGACGGCAACAGCGCCGGCGGTGCGTATCCAAAGCTGGCGGGCCAGCATCCCGAATATCTCGTCAAGCAGCTCAAAGACTTCAAGACCCAGGCAGGCGCGAAGCAGCCCGCACGCAACAATGCGATCATGGCGGGCATGGCGGCCGCGCTGTCCGATCAGGACATGGTCAACGTCGCCGCCTATTTTTCGACGCAGACGCCTAAGCCCGGCTACGCGCACAACAAAGACACCGTGCCGCTCGGTCAGAAGATTTATCGCGGCGGTATCGCGGACAAGGGTGTGCCGGCGTGCGCGAGTTGCCACGGCCCGACCGGTCAGGGGATTCCGTCGCAGTATCCGCGTCTGTCGGGGCAATGGGCCGAGTACACGGTAACGGAGTTGCTGGCGTTCACGCAGGGTCCGGGCGCACGCAACAACAATGAGGCAATGCATGCCATTGCCACACGGTTGTCGGATAGTGAGATCAAGGCAGTCGCCGATTACATCGCGGGCCTGCATTAAAGGGTTCGCACGCAAATGCAACCGGCCCGCCGAGGCCGGTACAAAACAAGAAAAGGGTGGGGGCGTCGTGCCTACGACAGCCCTTCACCCTTTTTTGCTGTTCAGTCGGAGTATGAATGAGCGTCACCACGTCGGGTTTGCAGTCGAAGTCGGGCAATCGTATTGCGCGCAACGTCATCGAAGTAATGAGTTCGATGCGTTTCGCCATTTCGTTGCTCGTGGTTCTGTCGATCGCCAGCATCATCGGCACCGTTCTCACGCAGGACGATCCGTATCCCAACTACGTCAATCAGTTCGGCCCGTTCTGGGCGGACATCTTCCGCTCGTTGAGCTTGTACACGGTGTACAGCTCGTGGTGGTTCATGCTGATTCTCGGTTTCCTGATGGTGTCGGTGTCGCTGTGCGTGATCCGCAATGCGCCGAAGATGGTCGCCGACGCCAAGAGCTGGAAGGACAAGGTTCGCGAAGGCAGCCTGCGCGCGTTCCATCACAAGGGCGAATTCGCGGTGAACGGCACGCGTGCGCAGACCTCGATGGTGCTCGCCACGCTCTCGGCCAAGCTCGGCTACAAATTCGTCACGCGTGAGTCGGAAGGCGCCACGCTGATCGCCGCGAAGCGCGGGGCGTTGACCAAGTTCGGTTATATCTCGGCTCACGTCGCGATCGTCGTGATCTGCCTCGGCGGTCTGCTCGACAGCAATCTGCCGATCAAGCTGCAAATGTGGATGTTCGACAAGTCGCCGATTCGCGCCAACACGGTGATCAACGACATTCCGCCGGAACACCGCATGTCGCAGTCCAACCCGACGTTTCGCGGCTATGCGTGGGTGCCGGAAGGGCAGCACGTATCCACGGCAATCCTGAATCAGCCGGACGGCTCGCTGATCCAGGACCTGCCGTTCTCGATCGAGCTGAACAAGTTCATCGTCGACTATTACTCGACGGGCATGCCGAAGCTGTTCGCGAGCGACATCGTCGTCGTCGATCACAAGACCGGCGCCCGGGTGCCGGCGCGCGTCGAAGTGAACAAACCATTCACTTACGACGGCGTATCGATCTATCAGTCGAGCTTCCAGGACGGCGGCTCGCAGATGCAGATGACCGCGTACCCAATGAGCGGCGCGAGCGCGAAGACCGCGCCGTTCGGCGGCACGATCGGCGGCAATGCGCCGTTGAGCACGGCTACGCCGCTGGCCGACGGCAAGACGGTGGAGTTCACCGATTTCCGTGCGATCAACGTCGAAAACGTGTCGAACGGCAGCGGCCAGAACGATGCGCGCGGCGTTGCCGCCCATCGCACGTTGAAAGAGGCGTTCGACGAACGGCTCGGCTCCGGCGCCAAGTCGTCCAAGCCGCTCGACCTGCACAATGTCGGCCCGTCGGTGCAGTACAAGGTGCGCGACACAGACGGTCAGGCGCGCGAGTACAACAACTACATGCTGCCGGTGGACGTCTCCGGCGAGCGTATGTTCCTCGCCGGCATGCGCGTGAATCCGGACGATCCGTTCCGCTACCTGCGCATTCCCGCCGACAGCGGCGGCACGGTCAAGGAATGGATGAACCTGCGCGCCACGCTGGAAGATCCGGCCATGCGCGCCGCGGCCGCGCACAGCTTCGCGCTGCGCTCGGTGCCGGGTTCGAACACGGAACTGCAGCAGCACCTCGAAGAAAGCGCGCTGCGCGTGCTGACCCTCTTTGCCGGCGCGGACAACAGCATCAAGCTGCCCAACGGCCAACTGGTCGGCGGCTTCCAGGCGATCGCCGGGTTTATCGACCATTCGGTGCCGAAGGGCGAGCAGGAAAAAGCCGCTGGTCTGCTGCTGCGCATGCTGGAAGGCTCCACCTGGGATCTGTGGCAACTGTCCCGCCAGCAACTCGGCGAGCCCGCAGCGACGGCTAATGCGGACGCGAGCCGTTTCATCCAGAGCTCGATCAACGCGATTTCCGACAGCTTTCTGTATGGTTCGCCGGTCTATTTACAGCTCGACTCATTCAAGCAGGTGCAAGCTTCGGTATTTCAGTTGACGCGCGCGCCGGGCAAAAAAGTCGTGTATCTTGGCAGCCTGCTTCTCGTGTTGGGCATCTTTTCGATGTTCTACGTCCGCGAACGGCGCCTCTGGTTCTGGCTCAAAGACACCGATCGCGGCACGAATGTCGTGATGGCCATGTCGAGCGCACGTAAAACGCTCGACTTCGAGAAAGAGTTCGTCCAGACGCGCGACGCTGTCGGCGCCGCACTGGGCGCCAAACTCACTGAAGCATCCGGCGGCTCCGACAAGCCCGGCCATCCCGGCGCGCCGTCCGCAAGCTCACAAGATTCGACCCGGTAAGATCATGGACTTGACTCAGGTTTCCTCCTCCTCCTCACCCGCACGCCCGAAAAAGGTCAGCGCGGAAGAGTCGTTCAACGCGCTGAATGTCGCGCAATACGACGAGCGGCCGTTCCTGAAACGGCTCGGCGTCGTCGACTGGCTGTTTGCCGTCGCGATGGTCGCGGGCGCCGGGTTTGCGCTGTCGCGCTATCACCCGTTCATGAATTACTACGACAAGCTGGTGCTGGTGTGCGCGGTGCCGGTGTTCATGGTGCTCGGCTGGCGCTGGAAACCGGTGCGTCCGCTGATGGTGGGTATTGCGGCGCTGTCGCTGCTGGCCATTCAGATTTACCACGGCGACCTGAGTCGCGCGGATAGCGCGTTCTTCCTCAAGTACTTCCTGTCGAGCCAGTCCGCGATTCTGTGGATGAGCGCGCTGTTCGTGTTCGCCACCGTGTTCTACTGGATCGGGCTGCTGTCGCGCTCGCCGACCGGCGCCGCGATCGGCTCGAAGATGACGTGGGCCGCGGTGCTGATGGGCTTCGTCGGTCTGATGGTGCGCTGGTACGAGTCGTACCTGATCGGCGCGGACGTCGGCCATATTCCTATCTCGAACCTGTACGAAGTGTTCGTGCTGTTCAGCCTGATCACCGCGCTGTTCTATCTGTACTACGAGCAGCACTACAGCACCCGCGCACTCGGCGCGTTCGTACTGCTGGTGATCGGCGCGGCCGTCGGTTTCCTGATGTGGTACTCGGTCGCGCGCGACGCGCAGCAGATCCAGCCGCTGGTGCCGGCGCTGCAAAGCTGGTGGATGAAGATCCACGTGCCGGCGAACTTCATCGGTTACGGCAGCTTTGCGCTGTCGGCCATGGTCGGCGTCGCGTATCTGTCGAAAGAGCGTGGCGTGCTGGCGGACCGTCTGCCGCCGCTCGAAGTGCTCGATGACCTGATGTACAAGTCGATCGCCGTCGGTTTCGCGTTCTTCACGATCGCGACGATTCTCGGCGCGCTGTGGGCCGCGGAAGCCTGGGGCGGCTACTGGAGCTGGGACCCGAAGGAAACGTGGGCGCTGATCGTCTGGCTGAACTACGCGGCATGGCTGCACATGCGCCTGATGAAAGGCCTGCGCGGTGCGGTTGCCGCATGGTGGGCGCTGACCGGCCTGCTGGTGACGACCTTCGCGTTCCTGGGCGTCAACATGTTCCTGTCGGGCTTGCATAGTTACGGCAAGCTGTAAGATCTGCCGCTCCTAGCCGACTAAAAACCGCCGCGTGCTTCGCACCGGCGGTTTTTTTATGGCTGGCGGAATATTTGCTGCATCCAGGGTGTTCGCTCTGAGAGTACCTACGGAGTGGCAGGACAGATACCCGAACAACCCGGTGGCGGACCGGCAAGGAGTTGCACGATGTGGATCAAGCGAAGCGACAGAATTCAACTTAGCGGCGACGATATCGCGCGTAGCGAAATCACGCCACGGCGCGTATTCGAGAATCGGCGGCGCGTGTTGCAGGCGGCCGGCGCGATGGCGCTCGGCAGTCTGATCGGCGTGAATGGCGAGGCGTTGGCGGCGTACTCATCGCCGGATCCGAAGGCGCAGAAGCTGGCGGCGAAGACCAACGCCAAATTCGTCGCGCTCGACAAGATCACGCCGTTCAAGGACATCACCACGTACAACAACTTCTACGAGTTCGGCACCGATAAAGCCGATCCCGCGCAAAACGCGGGAACGCTGCGGCCGCATCCGTGGAAGGTGAGCGTCGAGGGCGAGATCAAGAATCCGAAGGTGTACGACATCGACGAACTGCTGAAGCTCGCGCCGCTCGAAGAGCGCGTGTACCGGCTGCGCTGCGTCGAAGGCTGGTCGATGGTGATTCCGTGGATCGGCGTGCCGCTTGCCGAGTTGATCAAGCGCGTGCAGCCGACCGGCAATGCGAAGTATGTCCAGTTCATTACGCTGGCCGATCCGTCGCAAATGCCGGGACTGTCGACGCCGGTGCTCGACTGGCCTTACTCCGAAGGTCTGCGCATGGACGAGGCGATGAATCCGCTCACGCTGCTGACCATGGGGCTTTACGGCCAGGTGCTGCCCAATCAGAACGGCGCGCCCGTGCGCATCGTCGTGCCGTGGAAATACGGCTTCAAGAGCGCGAAGTCGCTGGTGAAGATCCGCTTCCTCGACAAGCAGCCGAAGACCAGTTGGAACACGTACGCGACGAACGAATACGGCTTCTATTCGAATGTGAATCCGAATGTCGATCATCCGCGCTGGAGTCAGGCGACGGAGCGGCGCATCGGTGAAGACGGGTTCTTTACGCCCAAGCGCAAGACGCTGATGTTCAACGGCTACGGCGATCAGGTCGCGTCGCTGTACCAGGGCATGGACCTGAAGAAGAATTTTTGAGCGAACGGCTTCGACGATATGGCTTCCGATACGCAACCTGTCACTCAGACCGAACCACGTAAGGCGGCACGTTCAGCTTCAACGGCGTCAAGGCGTCCCGCGAGCGGCGCGCGCTGGATCGTGCCCGCCAAGATCGCGGTGTTCATCGCCGCGTGGTATCCGCTCGCGCGCATCGTGCTGTTCGGCGTGACCGATCGGCTCGGCGCCAATCCGATCGAGTTCATCACGCGCTCCACGGGTTTATGGACGCTCGTGTTCCTCTGCATCACGCTGGCGGTGACGCCGTTGCGCAAGTTGACCGGTGTGGCCGCGTTCGTGCGTTTTCGCCGCATGCTCGGGCTCTACGCGTTCTTCTACGCGACGCTGCATTTCACCACTTACCTCTGGTTCGACAAGTGGTTCGACGTCGCCGCGATTCTGAAGGACATCGGCAAGCGGCCGTTCATCACCGTAGGCTTCGCGGCGTTCGTGTTGCTGATTGTGCTGGCCGTGACGTCGCCGCGCGCGATGGTGCGCAAGCTCGGGCGACGCTGGCAGATGCTGCATCGTTCGATCTACGCGATCGGCGCGCTCGCGATCCTGCATTTCTGGTGGATGAAGGCGGGCAAACACGATCTGGTTTTGCCGAAGATCTACGGCGCGATCATGGTGGCGCTGCTGGGCTGGCGGTTGATCGTATGGTTGCGCGAGCGGAGAGTGAAGGCGCGATAACCGGCGAGCCTCACGTTCATGAGCAAAGCGCGCCGAAAGAAAAAGGGCGATGCCGTTTCGCGGCATCGCCCTTTTTCATTGCTTGTGACTTATATCGTAACGACGCCGACGTTTACGCCGGCAAGATCGTTTCACCCGCAAACAACTGCTTGACCTCTTCGCGTGCACGGACCAGATGCACCTGTGTACCATCCACCATCACCTCGGCCGCACGCGGACGGGTGTTGTAGTTGGAGCTCATCACGAAGCCGTACGCGCCGGCCGAGCGAATCGCCAGCAGGTCGCCGGGTTCGACCGCGAGCAGGCGCTCACGACCCAGCCAGTCGCCGCTTTCGCACACCGGACCCACCACGTCGTACACATGAGCCGGCACGTCGCGCTTCAGTACCGGGTCGATGGCGTGATACGCCTCGTACATGGCGGGACGCGCGAGATCGGTCATCGCTGCGTCGACGATGGCGAAGTTCTTTTCCGCGCCCGGCTTCAGAAACTCGACGCGCGTCAGCAGCACGCCCGCATTGCCGACCAGCGAACGGCCCGGCTCGAAATACACTTCGCGATGGCCGTGACCACGCGCTTCGATACGATCCAGCACCGTACGCACGAACTCGCCGATTTCCGGCGGCGTTTCGTCGTCGTACGTAATGCCGAGACCGCCGCCCACGTCGATGTGGCGAATCTTCACGCCGTCCTGCTCGATCTGCTCGACCAGTTCCAGCACCTTATCGACCGCGTCCAGATAAGGCGCGACTTCGGTGATCTGCGAACCGATATGGCAGTCGATACCGACCACCTCGAGATTCGCCATGGCCGCAGCCGCTTGATACGTGGCGCGCGCGTCTTCGAACGCGACGCCGAACTTGTTCGACTTCAGCCCGGTGGAAATGTACGGATGCGTTTTCGCGTCGACGTCGGGATTCACGCGCAGCGAAACCGGCGCCTTCTTGCCCATTGCCGCAGCCACCGCATTCAGACGATCAAGCTCGGGAATCGATTCGACGTTGAAGCATTTGACGCCGGCCGCGAGTGCGTCGCGCATTTCGTCCGCATGCTTGCCGACGCCGGAAAACACGGTGTTTTCCGCTTTGCCGCCGGCGGCCAGCACGCGCGCGAGTTCGCCGCCCGACACGATGTCGAAGCCCGCGCCGAGTCGTGCGAACACATTCAGCACCGCAAGATTGCTATTGGCTTTGACGGCCACGTGCACGGTCGCGCGACGGCCGGCGCAAGCGCCCGCATACGCGTTCCATGCAGCGGTGAGTGCGGCGCGCGAATAGACGTACAGCGGCGTGCCGAACTGCTCGGCGAGGGAGACGGCGGATACGCCTTCGGCGTGCAGCACGCCGTCGACGTAGTCAAATGCGGATCGAGTCATGCGAAAGTCTTATTGAACGGGTGTGGCGGCAGAGGCAGGCAGCGGTGCCGCCGTAGCGGAGGCAGCGGAAGCGGGCGGCGTGGCGAGTTCGGTTTCCGGCGCCAGCGAGAGCGGCGAGCCCGACGTGTCCGGCACTTCGCCCATGGAGCTTGGCGTGCCCGGTGTCACTGTGGGGTTGGTAGCGGCCGGCGGTGCTTGCGTGCGATCGGTCGGCTTGGCCGGGAGCGGTGGTACGGTCGGCAAATAGAGCGAACCGCGTTGTCCGCAGCCGGCCAGTGCACAACCTGCGAGAATGGCTAAACCCGCTACAATCGCGCGGCCGGGCGCCCCCGCGCGCATCCGAGATACGACTCGCATGACTGTCCCTGAATAAATAATCGATGGAGTTTAGCATGTCCGATAGTGATTACCTGACCCGCGCGGAAGCCGCGCTAGCCGCCATCGAACGCGCGGTTGACGACATCGCCGCCGACATCGAACTCGAGCGCAGCGGCAACGTGCTGACCCTCGAATTCGAGAATCGCACGAAGATTATCGTCAACCTGCAACCGCCCATGAGCGAGATCTGGATCGCCGCGAAAGCGGGCGGTTTTCACTTCCGTTTTATCGACGGCGAATGGCGCGATACCCGCAACGGCACGGAGTTTTTCTCCGCGTTGTCGGAGTACGCGACGCAACAGGCTGGCGAACCGGTTCACTTCGAAGCGTAAGCGCGCAATCGAGCTGACTGCGTAAACGAAAACCGCCGCGTATCGAACGCGGCGTTTTTGCATTTCTGGCGGCCTAAAAACCAGCAAGCCAGGAAGAAACGGCCTCAGTGCCCGCGGAACAGATTCATGATGTCCTGCTTTTCCTGTTCTCCGACCTGCTCGGGCGCGGCCGATGCGGCGCTCGCGTCGGCGTCGAGCGCGGCCTGACTGATACCGACCGTCGAGACGAAACCGTTGCCCGGCGTGAAGTCGTCGAAATACAGTTCCGAGCCGATTTCGGTGATGCCTGCCGGCATCGGCATCTTGTACTCCGGCACGCCCTTGAGCGCGCGGCTCATGTACTCGATCCACACCGGCAGCGCCAGGCCGCCGCCGGTTTCCCGGTCGCCGAGACTACGCGGATTGTCGTAGCCGATCCACGCGATCGCCGTGAGCGTGTGCTGATAACCGGCGAACCACGCGTCGCGCGAATCGTTGGTCGTGCCCGTCTTGCCGCCGATATCGGTGCGCTTCAACACATTGGTCTTCGCGCCCGTGCCGCGTTGCGCGACGCTCAGCAGCAGGCTGTTCATCACGTACGCATTGCGCGGTTCGATTGCGTGCGGCGCGCTTTGCGCGGCCACCAGCGGCTGCGCGTGCGCGACCACGATGCCGCGCTGATCGGTGACTTCGGCGATCAGATACGGATTGACGCGATAACCGCCGTTGGCGAATACCGAGAACGCGCCCGCCATTTGCAGCGGCGTGACGAGACCGGCGCCGAGCGCCATCGGCAGATAGGCGGGGTGACGATCCGCGTCGAAGCCGAAACGCGTGATGTACTGCTGCGCGTACTTCGTGCCGATCTGGTTCAGGATCCGGATCGACACCAGGTTCTTCGACTTCTGCAGCGCGGTGCGCATGGTCATCGGGCCGTCGAAACCGCCGCCGTAGTTCTTCGGCTCCCACGCCTGGCCGCCGGTCTCAGCGGCGCTGAAAAAGAGCGGCGCGTCATTGATGATGGTGGCCGGTCCAAGTCCCTTTTCGAGCGACGCCGAATAGATGAACGGCTTGAAGCTCGAACCCGGCTGACGCCATGCCTGGGTCACGTGGTTGAACTTGTTCTTGTTGAAGTCGAAGCCGCCGACCAGCGCGCGAATCGCACCATCTTGCGGGATCACCGAAACGAACGCGCCTTCCACCTGCGGCAATTGCGTGATCGACCAGTTGCCGTCGTCGTTCTTGATCAGACGGATGATCGCGCCGGGCCGCACCCGCTGATTCGGCTGCGCGCGCGGACCGAGCGCGGCTTGCGCGAAGCGCAGGCCGTCGCCCTGAATGGTCGCGATATTGCCGTCGATGAACGCGGCCTGCACCTGTTTCGGATTCGCCGAGGTCACGACCGCGGCAATGATCTCGCCGTTGTCCGGATGTTCGAGCAGCGCGTCGTCGATAGCCTGTTCGCGGTCGTCGGCGTCGGACGGCAGATCGATGAACGCCTCCGGGCCGCGATAACCGTGACGCCGTTCGTAGTCCATCAGCCCTTTGCGCAGCGCGCGGTAGGCGACGTCCTGATCGGCCGAATCGATCGTCGTCACCACGTTCAGGCCGCGCGTGTAGGCCTCTTCGCGATACTGCGCGTACATCATCTGCCGCACCATTTCCGCGACGTACTCCGCGTGCACGCTGAATTCCTTGCCCGCGCCCTTGACCACGAGCGGCTGTTTGCTCGCTTCGTCGTACTGTTCCTGGGTGATGTAGTGCAGCTCGACCATGCGTTGCAGAATGTACTGCTGACGTATCTTCGCGCGCTTCGGATTGACCACCGGGTTATACGCGGACGGCGCCTTCGGCAGACCCGCGAGCATGGCCGACTCGGCCAGCGTCAGATCCTTCAGATCCTTGCCGAAGTACACCCGCGCCGCGCTCGCGAAACCGTACGCGCGCTGCCCGAGATAGATCTGATTCATGTACACCTCGAGAATCTGATCTTTGGTCAGCTTCGACTCGATCTTGTACGCGAGCAGCATCTCGTAGATCTTGCGCGTGTAGGTTTTCTCGCTCGACAGGAAGAAGTTGCGCGCCACCTGCATGGTGATCGTGCTGGCGCCCTGCGTGGCATGGCCGTTGGTCAGCGCGACGATACCGGCGCGCGCGATACCGGTGAGATCGACGCCGCCGTGATCGTAGAAGCGTGCGTCTTCAATGGCGAGCACCGCTTTTTTCAGGCTATCGGGCACGTCCTGAATATGGACGATGTCGCGCCGTTCTTCGCCGAATTCGCCGATCAGCACGTGGTCCGCCGTGTAGATGCGCAGCGGCACCTTGGGCCGGTAGTCGGTCAGTGCATCGAGTGACGGCAGGTTAGGCGTGGCCACGACCAGCGCATAGCCGAGCACCAGCAGTCCGCACAGAATGCCTGCGACGATCAGACCGACAAAGCCGATGACGAGCTTGAGCCACAACGGGCGTTTGCGCTTCTGGGGCGCGGGCGGCGGGGACGTAGGAGACGTGGATTGCATAGTGGCACCAAAAAACAGTCCCGCGATTATAGCCGCCTCGGTTTTCAGCTTTCGGCCGGCTTACGGGTGTTGCCCGATAAGCCTGCGCGCCACGCGGGATTGACTTCACTGTAGACGCTTTGATGCCGCGTGGGGCGTGCGTCACGCAACGTTAGCCATTCGGCTGAGTGTCGCTCGACGCTGCGCTTGCGCACAATTCTTCCTCGTTACTCGCGTTCGAATGGTTCGCAGCGCGAGTCTGAGGGAGGGCATATGACGGTAAAAAAATCGTGGTTTGAGGTCTTGCAGGCAGGCTCGCTGCGTTTCGCCGCAGGGATCGATGTGGGTTCGCAAAGCGTGCGTCTGGTCGTGATCAGTCATCGCGCGTTGCCGGCTTCGGCACTGAATATCGAGTACGTGTCGACCGTGCCGCTCGCGCCGGGCGCGATGGCGGGCACCGAGATCGCCGACCGGCATGCGGTGGCGCGCGCGTTGCGCGAAGCGTTCGCCGGTCTGCCGCGCGCGTGTGCCGTGCAAGCGTTGCGTTGCGCGATGGCGGTGCCCGCGTCGGCCACGGTCATGACCACGGTGTCGCTCGCGCGGCTTGCCGCGCAAAGCGGCTGCGCGGAAGACGGCGGCCATGAACTGGCCGAACTGGAGCCGGCGGTGATGAACGAGGTCGAGCGGATCGCGGGGCTCGAACGGCATGCGCTGGCGGTCGACTGGTACGTTGACGAACGGCCCGGCGCGAGCCGCTCGGTGACGATTGCCGCGACCGCGCGCCAGCATCTCGAAGCGCGTATGGAATGCGCGGCGGCGGCCGGCATTTCGCTGACCGCCATCGACGGTGAGCCGCAAGCGGCCCTGCGCGCCATGCGCTATGCGGCGAGTCATGAACTCGATCCGCACGAGTCGTACATCGCGCTGTGGATCGGTACGGACGGCGTGTACGGATGGCGTTTCGTCGAAGACTGTCTGGTTCGCGAGATGCGTTATCCGGCGCCCGAACACACGGATCTCGCCGATGCGTTGCGCGACCTGGGTCATGACGCCGCAGTTCGCTGCGCGTTCCTGAGTGGCGAAGTCGATCTGCTCGACGGGGTGGGCTTTTCGATGGTGGATATCGCCGATGTGTTGAGCTGCCCGGTACTGCCCTTCGACCTGGCGCTGCTCGGCGACCTCGAGCGGCCGCAGACCGACGCGTTGTTGCACGAACCGGAGGGCGCGGTGGCGTTCGGGCTGGCGTTGCGCGGGGTGTTCGAATGATGGGCGGTCTGTTGCTGGGAGCGGGCTCGCATCCGCCGGTGTTTTCGTCTTCGTCTTCTTCTTCGTCGTCGCCTTCGCGCGGTGTGCGCTTCGTGCGGTCGTGGCTCGGTGGTTTCAATCTGCTGCCGTACCGGCAGCGCAATGCCCGGCTTGCGCGTCGGCGTCGGCTGCTTGAATGGACTGCCGCTGCATTCGCCGGCTGCGCCGCCGTGCTGCCGTTGATCGGGTGGCAGGCATTCGAGCGCATGCAGCTCGATGCGCGGCGGGCGTCGATCGATCAATCGTTCACGCGTCTGAGTGCGCCACTCGCGGAGAACGCGGCGTTGCTGCGCACGCGGGACGAGCAACGCAAAAACACCGCTCATGCCAGGCGTTTGTCCGACCCGCTCACGCATTTGCGCGATCTGATCGATGCGCTGAGTTCCGAGCCGGGCGAGGGCGTGGTGTTGCAGCAGATGCGTCAGCGTGAACACGAGACGCAAATGCTGGCGACATCGGCTGGACATGCGGCTTCGGCGGCGTGGCTCAAACGCCTGAGCGGCATTCGTGGCGTGAAAGGCGCGGAGGTGAGCGACCTGCATAGCTCGGCGACGCGGGCCACGGGGCGCGCGGGTGCTGGCGCTGACCTTGGTGTTGGCGCTGGCGCTGGCGTGTCTGGCCCGGTCGAGTTCGGTGCGCATTTGCGTTGGGACGATGCGGTGTTGAAGACAGCCGGCAAGACGGCCTTCGCGTCATCCCTTCCTGTTAAGTCCGACCTATCGAGAGGTGTGAAATGAGCACGACATTCGTTGAGTTTGGCGGCGCGGCCAGCGTGCGGCCGTTCCTCACGCATTGGATAAAGCGTGCGCGCTTGCCGTTCTATGCGTGGAGCAGACGTCGCCGCTGGGTGGTTGCTTTGCTGATTGCCGCGATGGTTTTCGCTCTCGGCACGCACGGCTGGATCGTGGCTGATTTCTCGGGAGTCGATGCGAGCCGGTCGGCGCTGGCGGCGAGCGTGCGACGCCTGGCTGACGCGCGGCATTCCCTCGCGCAGTTGCCCGCGCTGCGGCGCGAGGTTGCGGCGCTGGGCGCGGTGCGTTCAAGCGCGTCATGGACCTCGGCGGACGACGTGCGCATCGTCTCCGAACTGGCCGCGCAGAACGACGTCACGTTATTGAGCCTGGAACCTGGCGCCGCCAGCGGTGCGGGTGCCGAGAGCATGCGTCCGCTGCAGTTCACCGCACGCACCGATTTCATCCACCTGATGGCGTTTCTGCGTGGGCTGTCGGATCTGCCGGTGCTGACCGTTCCAGTCGACGTGACGGTGAAACGCGATGCCGCGTCGCTCGTGGTGAACGCGACGCTGAATATGTTCAGCGCGCTGCGGCCGGCGCCGTTGAATGCGTCCGCGGACGTGTTCGTCGACGCAAGCCTCGATTCGGACGATGACGAGGACCTCGTGTTCTTCGATCCGTTCTCGCCGCCGCAGATGTTCGCCGCAGGCGGTGCGTCCGATGCTTCGCCGTTGCGACTCGTCGGATTGCTGCGCGATCGCACGCGTGGTTTGGCGTTGCTCGATACGGCGGATGGCGCGACTACGGTCGTGGCCGGGCAATTGATCGGCGCCGAGCGCGTCACGAGGCTCGACGCGCTCGGGATCACGCTCGCCAGAGGTGATGAGACGCGCACGCTGTCGCTGACGGAGGCTTCATGATGAGCGCGGAAAAATTGGCGCGAATTGCGCGGTCGTGTTGGGGTATGGGCGTGGCGACGGGAGCGTGCGTTTTGCGCGGGGCTCGCCTGCCTCGTGTATTTCGCGTGTCTCGCGTATCTCACGTATCTCACGTATCTCACGTATCTCACGTATCTCGCGGCGGTCGAGTGTCCTGCGCACCATCCACTGGCGGGTGGGAAGCAGGCGCGTCTCGCTCACTGCTCGCGTGCAGGCTGCGGCGCGGGCGTCGCGCGTATCTCGGGCTGGTTGTCAGTTCGGCGTTGAGCGTCGGTGCCGCGCGGGCTTCGACGCCGCCGTTGCCGCCGCTGCCCGACTACATGTTGCCGGACGACGCGGTCGCGTTGCCGGACACGTCGCACAACGCACCGCCGTTGCCGCGCGAGGTTGCCGTCGAAGTGCCGAACCCGTTTCGCGATGATTCGGCGGAGACGACGGATGCGTCGAAGGCGGCTGCGTCCGCTGCGACTGGCGGCGTCGACGGCATGGGTGCCACGGACGCAGCCGGCGCTTCCCCACTGCCCACACAACCCTCAATTACAACCCGAGACGCCGCTTCGGCCTCCGCACTTGAAGGCCCACCCACACCGCTACCGCCGCTCCCACGCCTCAGCGACGCCCCGAAAACCGCCGCCGACGCCAATCTCGCGGCCGACGACAAAGCGATCTCGCTGAACTTCCAGCGTGCCGAACTGGGCGCCGTGCTCAACGCGTTCGCGCAGTTCACCGGCCTGAACATCGTCGCGAGCGAAAGAGTGCGTGGCGCCGTCTCGTTGCGGCTCGACAAGGTGCCGTGGCGCACGGCGTTCGACACCTTGCTCGACGTCAACGGCCTCGCGATGGAACGCCACGGCAACGTGATCTGGGTCGCGCCGCAGGCCGATCTGGCCGCGCGTGAGCGGCAACGCTTCGAAGCGCATGCCCGCAGCGCCGACCTCGAACCGCTCGCCAGCCGCACGTTCCAGTTGCACTACGCGCGCGCCGAGGACGTGCGCCGCCTGCTGACCGGCTCCGGTAATCAGCGCGTGCTGTCCAAACGCGGCGCGGCCACCGCCGATCCGCGCACCAACCTGCTGTTCGTGACCGACCTCGAGGCGCGCCTCGCGCAGATCGCGGCGCTGCTCGGCGCCGTCGACCGGCCGACCCGCCAGGTGTTGATCGAAGCGCGGATCGTCGAGGGTGAACATGGGTTCTCGCGCAATCTCGGCGTGCGGCTTTCGATGGCCGCCACGAGCGAAGACGGCTCGGCGCGTGGCCTGACCGGCGGCAAAGACGGCGCGGTTTATGATCTGTCGGCGCGGCCCATCGCCGGTTTCGACGCCGCGACCGCCGGTCTGACGCTGTTCGCGGCCGCCGCGACGCGGCTTCTGAACATCGAACTGAGCGCGCTGGAAGCCGAAGGCCGCGGGGAAATCGTCTCCAGCCCGCGGGTCGTCACGGCCGACCGGATGAAGGCGGTGGTCGAGCAGGGCACCGAGCTGCCGTACCAGGCGAAGGTGGGGCAGGGCGTGTCGGGCGTGCAGTTCCGTCGCGCGACGCTCAAACTCGAGGTCGAGCCGCAAATCATGCCCGACGGCCGGGTCGTGCTGGACCTCGACGTCGCCAAAGACAGCGTCGGCGAACAGACCGACGCCGGACCCGCGATCAACACCAAACACGTGCAAACGCGGGTCGAAGTCGAGGATGGTGGTACGGTGTCGATCGGCGGAATTTACGCAACCGACGACCGGGACGATGTGACGCGGGTGCCGCTCCTGGGCAAAATACCGCTTTTGGGGGCGCTTTTCCGCCATCGGGCACATCGCGACCAGCGCAGCGAACTGGCGGTTTTCATCACGCCGCGCGTCGTTCAGATAAATTAGGGGCATGGCGCCGCCGCTCTCCAGCGGCGGCGCGCAGGCTCGACAAGGCAGCCGCTTTGCCAGTAAGCTGCGGCACGACCTATACCGGATTAGCCAGAGGACACCGTTGCAAGCGCGGGACGCACACGCCAATGTATTTTTTGTAGGGCTCATGGGGGCAGGAAAAACCACCGTGGGCCGGGCCATTGCGCGCCGTCTCGATCGCCCGTTCTTCGATTCCGACCACGAAATCGAAGCGCGCACGGGCGCGCGCATTCCGGTGATCTTCGAGCTGGAGGGCGAAGCGGGCTTTCGCGAGCGCGAGGCGAGCGTGATCTCCGAGCTCACCGGGCGCGAAAATATCGTGCTGGCCACCGGTGGCGGCGCGGTGCTGCGGCCGGAAAACCGTGAATCATTGCAAAATCGCGGCGTGGTGATCTACCTGCGAGCCAATCCGCATGACCTCTGGCTGCGCACCCGGCGCGACAAGAATCGCCCGCTTCTGCAAACCGAAGACCCCAAAGCGCGTCTCGAAGCGCTCTACGAAGTGCGCGATCCGTTATATCGGGAATGCGCGCATTTCGTCATCGAAACCGGCCGGCCTTCGGTCAACGGCCTCGTCAACATGGTTCTGATGCAGCTCGAGATGGTCGGCGTCGCCAAACACCCTGCGTCATAATGGACCGTATGATTACCGTCAATGTCGAACTGGGCGAGCGCGCCTACCCCATCCATATCGGTGCCGATCTGATCGGCCAGACCGCATTGTTCGCACCGCATATTGCCGGTAGTTCGGTCACGATCGTCACGAATACCACCGTCGAACCGCTTTACGGCGACAAGCTGCGCGCCGCACTCGCGCCGCTCGGCAAGCAGGTCTCCACGGTCGTTTTGCCGGACGGCGAAGCGTACAAAAACCTTGACACCCTGAACCTGATTTTCGACGCGCTGCTCGGCTCGCGCGCCGATCGCAAGACCACGCTGATCGCTTTGGGCGGCGGCGTGATCGGCGACATGACGGGTTTTGCCGCGGCCTGCTACATGCGCGGCGTGCCGTTCATTCAGGTGCCGACAACGTTGCTGTCGCAGGTGGATTCGTCGGTGGGCGGCAAGACCGGCATCAATCATCCGCTCGGCAAGAACATGATCGGCGCGTTCTACCAGCCGCAAGCCGTGATCGCCGACATCGGCGCGTTGCGCACGCTGCCGGCGCGCGAACTGGCGGCGGGCGTCGCCGAAGTGATCAAGACCGGCGCGATTGCCGACGCCGGTTTCTTCAGCTGGATCGAAGCGAACGTCGCGGCGCTGAACGCCTGCGAGCCCGCGGCGCTGATCGAGGCGGTCAAACGCTCGTGCGAGATCAAGGCGTCGGTGGTGGCGCAGGACGAGCGTGAAGGCGGACTGCGCGCGATTCTCAATTTCGGTCACACCTTCGGCCACGCGATCGAAGCCGGGCTCGGCTACGGCGAATGGCTGCACGGCGAGGCAGTCGGCTGCGGGATGGTGATGGCGGCGGATCTGTCCGTCCGCATGGGCTATCTCGACGAGACCGCGCGCAAACGCCTGGTCGACGTGATCGTCGCCGCGCATTTGCCGACCCGGGCGCCTGCGCTCGGCGAGTCGCGCTATGTCGAACTCATGCAGGTCGACAAGAAGGCGGAAGCCGGCATGATCAAATTCATTCTGCTGAAGCGTTTCGGTGAGACGCTGATCACCCAGGCGCCCGACGACGAGGTGCAGGCCACGCTGGCTGCCGCGATCTAACGACGGCGGCTAGCCGGGCAAAGCATCACGCACCCGCGTCACGTGGCGCCGTTTATGTTTCGGAGAACCCGGTGACAGACAGGCGCAGCGACGATGTAAAGCACGACCCTGCGGAGCTGGCCGGCACGGCGGCGCTCGGCGTGCTCACCCAGGAATCACTCGAAGCGCACCTCGCGCCGTACGCGGCGCATTCGGCGCAGTCGCGCGGCCGCCGTTATCCGGAAGCCGCGCCCAGCGCCCGCACCGAATTCCAGCGCGACCGCGACCGCATCGTGCACTCCACGGCGTTCCGCCGGCTCGAATACAAAACGCAGGTCTTCGTGAATCACGAGGGCGACCTGTTTCGCACGCGTCTCACGCATAGCCTCGAAGTGGCGCAGATTGCGCGCTCGGTGGCGCGCAATCTGCGAGTCAACGAAGACCTCGTCGAAGCGATTTCGCTGGCTCACGATCTGGGCCACACGCCGTTCGGCCATGCCGGTCAGGACGCGTTGAATGAATGCATGCGCGAGCACGGTGGCTTCGAACACAATCTGCAAAGTCTCGCGGTGGTCGACGATCTGGAGGAGCACTACGGCGCGTTCGACGGCCTGAACCTGTGCTTCGAAACGCGCGAGGGGATTCTCAAACACTGTTCGCGGGAAAACGCGCGACGGCTCGGCGCGCTGGGCGAGCGCTTTCTCGAAGGCCGCCAGCCCTCTATCGAAGCGCAAATCGCCAATGTCGCCGACGAGATTGCGTACAACAACCACGACGTCGACGACGGCCTGCGTTCCGGCCTGATCACGGTCGAGCAACTCGCCGAAGTGGAGTTATGGCAGACGCACTACGAGGCGGCGCGCAGCGATTTTCCGCAGATCGAGGGGCGCCGGCTGATTCACGAGACGGTGCGGCGCATCATCAACACGCTGATCGTCGATCTGATCGATACGACCAGGCTGAATCTGGTCCGCTACGCGCCGACTTCGCTCGACGCGGTGCGTGCCGCGCCCGTGCTGGTCGCGCATAGCGAAGCGATCGCCGCGCAGGCCGCGGTGCTCAAGCGTTTTCTGTTCAAGAACCTGTACCGCCATTACCGCGTGATGCGGATGGCCAACAAGGCGCGGCGCGTCGTGATTGGCCTGTTCAACGCATTCACGGAAGATCCGCGGCTGCTGCCGCCGGGTTACCTCTCCGCTGACGGAGCGCAGCAAGCCCGTCTGATCGCGCATTACATCGCGGGGATGACGGATCGGTATGCGCTCAAGGAGTATCAGCGGCTGTTCGTGATCGAAGACAACTGATTGCGACACGGCGCCGGCGTGGACCGGCGCCGCAACCTGCCTGCCGCAAACTACCGCAGGCTAGCGCGTGCTACCGCAAGCGGGACGCGAACAACGCCCCGGCAATCAGCGCAACACCGCCGACGATCGCAATCGTCTGCCACGGGTTTTCATGCACGTAATCGTCGGCGTCGGCGATCGCGACTTCAGCGCGCTCGCGCACGGCTTCGCGCGTGTCGTTCAAACGTGCGCGCGCGGCTTCCAGCTGTTTGCGCAGTTTGCCGCGCAGTGCCACGGCGTCGGCCTGGGTGCCATCGGCCAAAGTGGATTCAAGTTCGGACATCAGCGTGCGCAGTTCGCCCGCGATATCTTCGGCCGCGTGGCGGCCGTGGCGTGCAATACGTTTCGCACGGCGGCTCGTGCTGGTCCAGGATTCGCCGAGGGCGTCTCGCGTATTCGGAAGTGCTGTCATGGTCGCTCCGTCGATGAGGTGAAAGGTCCCACGCCTCGTCACACAGACGCACATCACGTCCACGACGCGGGAAACACCCTGCGGACGCAACTTTGGTGCCAAACCCGTGAGCGCGGCCCGATTGCCGCGCAGCCTCGTTCGCGTCGCCGGACGGCGGCCTCGTCGACGGCTATTCGTCAGCAGATATTGCACGAGCCGGTGCGATTGCGGGTCAAATTTACAAACACTCGCACCGGCCCGGAAATAGGGCGCACGCGGCCAGCGTGCGGCCCCGGAGCACACATGAAACGAAAAACGCCGTCATTGGATCGATGACGGCGTTGTCCAAGCCACGAAAATTCGACTACCCTAACTAAACGCGTCCCTATTTTCGCGAAGCGTTAGAAACGGTAACCGATGTTGACGTAGGAAACGATCGGGTTCAGCTTGATCTTGGTTTGCGACGTGGCCGTCAGCGTGCCGACCGGCGTGTTGGCGGCGGTGGTCAGCTTGGCGGTCGTGCTGAGCGGCAGATACGAGATCGAGACGCCCGCGAACCAGTGCTGGTTGAACGCGTAAGTGAAACCGGCATTAAACACCGGCTCCCACGAACTATCCGTACTGACGCTGGTCGGACCATGCAGAACATTAGCTTCAAACGCGCCGTTGGTGATCTTCTGGTCGGTGAACCAGATGCGACTCACGCCAACGCCGAGATATGGGCGGAACGTAGCGGTCGGTGCGTTGAAGTAGTACTTGAACAGCAGAGTCGGGCTCCACTGTTTTGCCTGGCCCAGCTTGCCGAATTGTTCGAGGCTGCCCGTGCCGTTCAGGTCGAAAGAAGGCGGGATGCCGATCACGAATTCGGTTGCGATGTGATCAGTGACGAAGTAGCCGGCGGTGAAGCCGAGCGTGTCGGCGGAACCCAGCGATGCACCGGTGTTGGGTTCGTTAATGTTGGTGGGGCTGCCGCCAAGACTTGTGATTCTCAACGGGTCGCTGCTCGATTGAGGCGCAAGATGGAACCAGCCTGTTGTGACGAAAAAGCTGCCGGCCGATTGCGCGTGCGCTGCCGTTGACATACAGGCTAGCGCCGCGAGCCCCGTTACGGCCTGTTTTAATTTCATATGTGCTCCTCCAGAAAAGGCCCGCTCATTATGACTACAACGTTTGAAACAAACCATACGCGGCGGTTAGAGCTTTCTCCCTAAGCACCGCGCGGTTTCTGGCTCAGCCGCGCCGCGCCGAACGTAGGGCGCATGCGGCTTTTCGGACCTTCGGGTATGTACCAACGCGACTATCGGATACTCCAGCATGGCACGGCTTGCACGTCTCTATGTCCCTGACCAGCCGCAGCACGTCATCCTCCGCGGACTCGACCAGCAGCCCGCGTTCGTCGACGACCAGGACTACGAGCTTTTCATCGACTGTTTGAAAGCGGCTTCGCGCGACCATCACTTATCGATTCACGCTTATGCGTTGATGCCGGGTGCGGTGCAACTGCTCGTCACACCGACCGAGGAGTCGAGCCTGCCGAAGGCGATGCAGGCGGTAGGGCGCCGCTACGTGGCGCACTTCAACCGGCGCTACGCGCGTCGCGGTACGTTGTGGGAAGGGCGTTACCGCGCCACGGTGATCGAAGGCGAACGTTACTTTCTGCTGGCGAGCCGCGTCGTCGAAATGTGTCCGGTGCGTGCGCAACTGGTGAGCGCGCCGGAAGACTACCGCTGGTCGAGCTACCGTCATCACATCGGCCTGACGCTCGACAGCCTGATTACCGACCACCCGTTGTACTGGTCGCTCGGCAATACGCCGTTCGAACGGCAGCGCGCGTATCGCGATCTGTGCGAGCAGCCGCTCGACGAACGCGAAGCCAGTCAGCTTCAGCAGGCCACGCTAAAAGGCTGGGTGTTGGGCAGCGATACCTACCGCGAATGGGCGGCGCGGGCCGCCAATCGGCGCGTGTCGCCGCTGCCGCGCGGCCGGCCGCGCAAGGTGCGCGAGACGCCTCAGCAGCAATAAAAGCGTTTCGCAGCAAAGGGTTGGATCCGAACGGCATCTTCGTATGCCGTTTTCTTTTGCACGGTTTTGATGTGGCACCAATAAAAATACACCGCAATGCACCAACTTGATAATTAGGGATTGATCATCATGTTTTATTTGCTATTCCGTTGATTCGTCGCGTATATTCCGAATTCCGGCGCTTTTTGATACGCGTAGCATTTCAGCGTGTCCCGCTCAAAGCGCCGTCGCGGTTGCGGTTGCGAGCCGCGGCAATAGAAAAATGGTTTAACGGCCTGTCCGGCCCCCTACAGACGGTGTCCCCATGAACGACCACCAGCAACCGACTCATCCGGTTCCCGCCGCGCAAGGTCTGTACGACCCGCAAAACGAGCACGACGCCTGCGGCGTCGGCTTCGTCGCTCATATCAAGGGCAAGAAAAGCCACGAGATCATCGAGCAAGGCCTGAAGATTCTCGAAAACCTCGACCACCGGGGCGCCGTCGGCGCCGATCCGCTGATGGGCGACGGCGCGGGCATCCTGATCCAGATCCCGGACGGCTTCTATCGCGAGGAAATGGCCAAGCAGGGCGTGGTGCTGCCGCCGAACGGCGAGTACGGCGTCGGCATGGTCTTTCTGCCGAAAGAACACGCGTCGCGTCTGGCCTGCGAGCAGGAGCTGGAACGGACGGTGAAGGCCGAAGGCCAGGTCGTGCTGGGCTGGCGCGACGTGCCGGTCGACCACACCATGCCGATTTCGCCGACCGTCAAGGCGAGCGAGCCGCTGATCCGCCAGATCTTCATCGGCCGCGGCAAGGACATCATGGTGACCGACGCGCTGGAGCGGAAGCTGTACGTGATCCGCAAGACCGCGAGCCACCGCATCCAGGCGCTCAAGCTGAAGCACGGCAAGGAATACTTCGTGCCGTCGTGCTCGGCGCGCACGATCGTCTACAAGGGCCTGCTGCTGGCCGGTCAGGTCGGCGTGTACTACCGCGACCTGCAGGACGAGCGCACCGTCTCGGCGCTGGCGCTGGTGCACCAACGCTTCTCGACCAACACGTTCCCGGCGTGGGAACTGGCTCACCCGTACCGGATGATTGCGCACAACGGCGAAATCAACACGGTGAAGGGCAACGTCAACTGGCTGAACGCCCGCACCGGCGCGATCGCGTCGCACGTGCTCGGCGACGACCTGCCGAAGCTGTGGCCGCTGATCTATCCGGGCCAATCGGACACCGCCTCGTTCGACAACTGTCTCGAACTGCTGGTGATGGCCGGCTACCCGCTCGTCCACGCGATGATGATGATGATCCCGGAAGCCTGGGAACAGCACACGCTGATGGACGACAACCGCCGCGCGTTCTACGAATACCACGCCGCGATGATGGAGCCGTGGGACGGCCCCGCCGCGATCGCCTTCACCGACGGCCGTCAGATCGGCGCGACGCTCGACCGTAACGGTCTGCGTCCGGCGCGCTACATCGTCACGGACGACGACCTCGTCATCATGGCGTCGGAAGCGGGTACGCTGCTGATCCCCGAGTCGAAGATCGTCAAGAAGTGGCGTCTGCAGCCGGGCAAGATGTTCCTGATCGACATGGAACACGGCCGCATCATCGACGACAAGGAACTGAAGGACAACCTCGCGAACGCCAAGCCGTATAAGAGCTGGATCGACGCCGTGCGGATCAAGCTCGACGAAATCGAGCCGAAGGCCGAAGACGTCGCGACGGAACGCCGCGAAGCCGCTGCGTTGCTGGATCGTCAGCAGGCGTTCGGCTACACGCAGGAAGATCTCAAGTTCCTGATGGCGCCGATGGCGCAAGCCGGCGAAGAAGCGGTCGGTTCGATGGGCAACGACTCGCCGCTGGCGGTCATGTCGAACAAGAACAAGACGCTGTATCACTACTTCAAGCAGCTGTTCGCGCAAGTCACCAACCCGCCGATCGACCCGATCCGCGAAAACATGGTGATGTCGCTGGTGTCGTTCGTCGGTCCGAAGCCGAACCTGCTGGACACGAACAACATCAACCCGCCGATGCGTCTCGAGGTGTCGCAGCCGGTGCTCGACTTCAAGGACATCGCGAAGATCCGCGAGATCGATCAGTACACGGGCGGCAAGTTCAGCTCTTACGAACTGAACATCTGCTATCCGGTGGCGTGGGGCAAGGAAGGCATCGAAGCGCGCCTCGCTTCGCTGTGCGCGGAAGCCGTCGACGCGGTCAAGTCCGGCTACAACATGCTGATCGTGTCGGACCGCAAAACCGACCGCGACAACGTGGCGATTCCGGCGCTGCTGGCCACCGCCGCGATCCACACGCACCTCGTGCAGCACGGTCTGCGCACGAGCGCCGGTCTGGTGGTCGAAACCGGCTCGGCGCGTGAAACGCACCACTTCGCGCTGCTCGCGGGCTACGGCGCGGAAGCCGTTCACCCGTACCTCGCGATGGAAACGCTCGGCCAGCTCGCGGCCGGCCTGAAGGGCGACCTGTCGCCGGAGAAGGCGGTCTACAACTTCACCAAGGCGGTCGGCAAGGGCCTGATGAAGGTCATGTCCAAGATGGGCATTTCGACCTACATGTCGTACACCGGCGCGCAGATTTTCGAAGCGGTCGGCCTGGCGGAAGATCTGGTGCAGAAATACTTCGCGGGCACCTCGTCGAAGGTGGGCGGGATCGGTCTGTTCGACGTCGCGGAAGAAGCGATCCGTCTGCACCGCGACGCATTCGGCGACAACCCGGTTCTCGCGAACATGCTCGACGCGGGCGGCGAGTACGCGTACCGCGTGCGCGGCGAAGAACACATGTGGACGCCGGATGCGATCGCCAAGCTGCAACACTCGGCGCGCAGCAACTCGTATCAGACGTACAAGGAATACGCGCATCTGATCAACGATCAGACCAAGCGTCACATGACGTTCCGCGGTCTGTTCGAATTCAAGTTCGATCCGACCAAGGCCATCCCGCTCGACGAAGTCGAATCGGCGAAGGACATCGTCAAGCGTTTCGCGACCGGCGCCATGTCGCTGGGCTCGATCAGCACAGAAGCACACGCCACGCTGGCGGTCGCGATGAACCGCATTGGCGGCAAGTCGAACACCGGCGAAGGCGGCGAAGATTCGGCGCGCTATCGCAACGAACTGCGCGGCATTCCGATCAAGAACGGCGACACGATGAAGTCCGTGATCGGCGAAGAAGTGATCGTCGACATTCCGCTGAAGGACGGCGATTCGCTGCGCTCGAAGATCAAGCAGGTGGCGTCGGGCCGTTTCGGCGTGACGGCGGAGTACCTGTCGTCGGCCGATCAGATCCAGATCAAGATGGCGCAAGGCGCGAAGCCGGGCGAAGGCGGCCAGTTGCCGGGTCACAAGGTGTCGGAATACATCGGCAAGCTGCGTTACTCGGTGCCGGGCGTCGGCCTGATTTCGCCGCCGCCGCACCATGACATCTACTCGATCGAAGATCTGGCGCAACTGATCCACGATCTGAAGAACGCGAATCCGGTGGCCAGCATCTCGGTGAAGCTGGTGTCGGAGTCGGGCGTCGGTACGGTCGCTGCGGGTGTCGCGAAGGCTAAGGCGGATCACGTCGTGATCGCCGGTACGGACGGCGGCACGGGCGCGTCGCCGCTGTCGTCGCTCAAGCATGCGGGCACGCCGTGGGAACTGGGTCTCGCCGAAACGCAGCAGACTCTGGTGCTGAACCAGTTGCGCGGCCGGATCCGCGTGCAGGCCGACGGTCAGATGAAGACCGGCCGCGACGTCGTGATCGGTGCGCTGCTCGGCGCGGATGAATTCGGCTTCGCGACGGCGCCGCTCGTCGTCGAAGGCTGCATCATGATGCGCAAGTGCCATCTGAACACCTGCCCGGTCGGCGTCGCGACGCAAGATCCGGTGCTGCGTGCGAAGTTCCAGGGCCAGCCGGAACACGTCGTCAACTTCTTCTTCTTCGTTGCGGAAGAAGCGCGCGAAATCATGGCGCAACTGGGCATCCGCAAGTTCGACGACCTGATCGGTCACGCCGAACTGCTCGATACGAAGAAGGGCATCGAGCACTGGAAGGCGAAGGGTCTCGATTTCTCACGCGTGTTCTATCAGCCGCAAGTGTCGGCGGACGTGGCGCGTAAGCATGTCGGCATGCAGGACCACGGTCTGGAGAAGGCGCTCGACCACGTGCTGATCGAGAAGGCGAAAGCCGCGATCGAAAAGGGCGAGCACGTCTCGTTCATCCAGCCGGTGCGCAACGTGAACCGTACGGTCGGCGCGATGCTGTCCGGCACGATCGCGAAGAAGTACGGCCACGACGGCTTGCCCGACGACGCGATTCATATCCAGTTGAAGGGCACGGCAGGTCAGAGCTTCGGCGCGTTCCTCGCGAAGGGCATCACGCTGGATCTGGTCGGCGACGGTAACGACTACGTGGGCAAGGGCCTGTCGGGCGGGCGCATCATCATTCGTCCGACCAACGATTTCCGCGGCAAGTCCGAAGAAAACATCATCTGCGGCAACACGGTGATGTACGGCGCGATCGAAGGCGAAGCCTTCTTCCGCGGCGTGGCCGGCGAGCGTTTCTGCGTGCGTAACTCGGGCGCAACGGCGGTGGTCGAAGGCACGGGCGACCACGGTTGCGAATACATGACGGGCGGCACGGTCGTCGTGCTCGGCGAAACGGGCCGTAACTTTGCGGCCGGCATGTCGGGCGGCATCTCGTATGTGTTCGATCCGGACAACTCGTTCGCGGGCAAGTGCAACAAGTCGATGGTCGCGCTTGAACCGGTCCTGCAAACGGCCGAACAGGAGCGCACGGTCGACAAGGGCCTGTGGCACACCGGCGTGACCGACGAAGCGCTGCTGAAGGGATTGATCGAGCGTCACTTCCAGTTCACGGGCTCGCCGCGTGCGAAAGCGCTGCTCGAAAACTGGGACGCGTCGCGCCGTCAATTCGTGAAGGTGTTCCCGACCGAATACAAGCGCGCGCTGGGCGAAATGGCCGCGAAGAAGGCGAACAAGGAAGTGCTCGCCGCTTAACCCTGCCACATCGCCGCACCGCCGCTTCGCTGGCAAGTTGCCAGCGGGACGTCACCCTTAAGCCGTACCCGCCGCGCGCGGTCACCGTTCAACGGTGCGCCGCGGCGGGTGTAGATCACCCCACCTGATACAGATAGAGAAGAGAACCACATGGGCAAGGCAACCGGTTTTCTCGAGTTCGAACGTCGCCACGAGACGTACGAAGCTCCGCTCACGCGTGTGAAGCACTACAAGGAATTCGTCGCCGCACTGAGCGACGACGAAGCGAAGATTCAAGGCGCGCGTTGCATGGACTGCGGCATTCCGTTCTGCAACAACGGCTGCCCGGTGAACAACATCATCCCGGACTTCAACGACCTGGTGTTTCATCAGGACTGGAAGAACGCGATCGAAGTGCTGCACTCGACGAACAACTTCCCCGAGTTCACGGGCCGCATCTGCCCGGCGCCGTGCGAAGCGGCGTGCACGCTCGGCATCAACGACGACCCGGTCGGCATCAAGTCGATCGAACACGCGATCATCGACAAGGCCTGGGCCGAAGGCTGGGTTGCGCCGCTGCCGCCGAAGCACAAGACCGGCAAGAAGGTCGCCGTGGTCGGTTCCGGCCCCGCCGGTCTCGCCGTCGCGCAGCAACTGGCGCGCGCGGGGCACGATGTGACGGTGTTCGAAAAGAACGACCGGATCGGCGGTCTGCTGCGTTACGGCATTCCCGATTTCAAGCTGGAGAAGTGGCTGATCGATCGCCGCATGCGGCAGATGGAAGCGGAGGGCGTGACGTTCCGTGCCAACGTGTTCATCGGCCGCGCGGATTCGCTGCCGGAGCACATCGGCAACACGGCGAAGGAAACCGTTACGCCGGTGGAACTGAAGGAACAGTTCGACGCGGTGGTGATTGCCGGCGGTTCGGAAACGCCGCGCGATCTGCCGGTGCCGGGCCGCGAGCTGGAAGGCATTCACTACGCGATGGAATTTCTGCCGCAACAGAACAAGGTCAATGCCGGCGACAAGGTTGCGAACCAGTTGCTCGCGAAGGCCAGGCATGTGGTCGTGATCGGCGGCGGCGATACGGGCTCGGACTGCGTGGGTACGTCGAATCGTCACGGCGCGAAGAGCGTTACGCAATTCGAACTGCTGCCGCAGCCGCCGGAAGAAGAGAACAAGCCGCTGGTGTGGCCGTACTGGCCGATCAAGCTGCGCACGTCGTCGTCGCATGACGAAGGCTGCGAGCGCGATTGGGCGGTTGCGACCAAGCGCCTCGAAGGCAAGAACGGCAAGGTCGAGAAGCTGATCGCGGCGCGCGTCGAATGGAAGGACGGCAAGATGCAGGAAGTGCCGAACTCCGAATTCGAAATGAAGGCCGATCTGGTGCTGCTCGCCATGGGCTTCACGCAGCCGCTGTCGCCGGTGCTCGAAGCGTTCGGCGTCGACAAGGACGCGCGCGGCAACGTGCGCGCCGCGACCGAAGGCGACAAGGCGTATTACACGTCGGTGGACAAGGTGTTCACGGCGGGCGACATGCGTCGCGGCCAGTCGCTGGTGGTGTGGGCGATCCGCGAAGGCCGTCAGTGCGCGCGTTCGGTGGACGCGTTCCTGATGGGGCATTCGGAACTGCCGCGTTAAACGTCTCCGGCCGGTTTCCGCTGCCGCGCTGCGGTGGAAACCGGCTACTGCTTGCAGGACGAGGTGGAGACGACAAGGCTGGATTCTCGAGCCGTGAAAAAACAAAGCCGGGCACCTGAGAGGGTGACCCGGCTTTTTAGTTGTATGCCGACCGCGCGTTGTTATCCGCGATACCGCGCCAACGTCAGCCCCTCCAGATCGATCTCCGGCTCACGCTGCGTAATCAGATCCGCGACCACACGCCCCGACCCCATCGACATCGCCCAACCCGTCGAGCCGTGCCCGAGATTCAGCCACAGATTGTCCAGGCCGCACGCGCCGAGTAGCGGTGCGCCGTCGGGGGTCATCGGCCGGCGGCCTACCCAGAAGTGCGCGGAGGTCGGATTCGCCGCGTGCGGGAACCAGTCCTTGAGCACTTTCATTAGCGTCTGCAGCGCCTGTTCGCGCAACGTGGTCCGGCCGTTGCCGAGTTCCGCCGTGCCGGCCACGCGCAGGTTATTGCCGAAGCGCGTGATCGCCGTTTTCAGCGATTCGTCCATCAGCGCGGCGCGCGGAGCTTTTTCTTCGTCGATGACGGGCAGGGTCGCCGAATAGCCTTTCACCGGATAGAGCGGCACCTTTACGCCGAGCGGCGCAAGCAACGCCGCGCTGTCGACACCCAGCGCCACCACGACCGCATCGGCCGGCACCGTCTCAATGCCGCGCTCGCTTTCCACACGCACGCCGCGCACCGCACCGCCTTGCACATCGAGCGACTTGATCGTCGTGTCGAAGCGAAACTGCACGCCATTACGCTCGCACACCGCGCGCAATTCGCGGGTGAAGCGGGCGCAGTCGCCGGCTTCGTCGTCGGGAAGATAGAGACCCGAAAGCGGCGCCTCGCGCGCCCAGCGCAAACCCGGCTCGATCTCGACGCATTGCGCCGCGCTCACTTCCCGATGTGCAATGCCCGCATCGCGCAATACCGTCAGCGCCGGCTGCGCAAGCTCCACGTCGTACTCGCTGCGAAACAACTGCAGATAGCCCTGGCTGCGCCCGTATTCGAACGGATGGGCCCGGCGGAATTCGTGCAGACAGTCGCGGCTGTAATAAGCGATTCGCTGCATTCGCTGCTTGTTGACGCGAAAGCGTTCGAGATCGCACTCCCGCAGCCAGCGCGCGATCCAGCGCCACTGCGCCGGGTCGAAGGTCGGCCGGAAGATCAGCGGCGAGGCCGGCTTGAACAGATATTTGAGGATCTTGGTCGGCATGCCGGGCGCGGCCCACGGCGTCACATAACCCGGCGCGATCACGCCTGCGTTGCCGAAACTGGTGGACAGCGCGACGTCGGGTTCACGCTCGATCAGCGTAACGTCGCAGCCCTGCTGACGCAGGTAAAAAGCGGTGGCGACGCCGATCACGCCGCCGCCCAGAACAATCGTTTTCATGAATGTGTGCAGCGCGGTCAGGCGGCGGGGCTAGCCGCGCCGAGTACTTTGCCCTTGGTTTCCGGCAGACAGAGCGCGGCGACGATCACCAGCAGATAACCGGAACCGGCCACGATGCCCATTGCCTTCACCAGCGTCATGGTTTGCGACAGTGTACCGACGAGTATCGGAAAGAACGAGCCGAGTCCGCGCCCCAGGTTGTAGCAGAAGCCTTGCCCCGATCCGCGTATCGCATTCGGATAAAGCTCCGACAGATACGCCCCCACGCCCGCGAAAATCCCCTGCACGACAATGCCGAGCGGAAAGCCGAGCGCGAGCATCATGCCGTCGGTGATCGGCAGCATGGTGTAGACCATGCCGAGCACGAACGAGCCGATCGCGAACAGCACGAACGACGCGCGCCGGCCGATCTTGTCGCAAAGAATCGCGCCGACGATATATCCGGTGAACGAACCGACGATCAGAACGATCAGATAACCACTGGTGTTGAACACCGAGAGATGGCGGACGGTTTTCAGATAGGTCGGCAGCCAGGTGGTGATCGCGTAATAGCCGCCGAGCATGCCGGTGCACAACACGCTGCCGAGCAAGGTGGTCTTGAGATGCAACGCCGAGAAGATCTGCAGGAAGTGCGACGTATCGAAGCCGTTGTCGCGAGCGCGGCGCGTTTCCAGATAGATCTCCGGGTCGCTCACATTGCGGCGAATGTAGATGATCCACGCCGCGGGCAGCAGGCCGATCCAGAAGCAGGCTCGCCACGCAACCTGCTCGGGCAGCAGCGCGAAGAATGCCCAGTAGATGATCGCCGCGGCCGCCCAGCCGAACGACCAACTGCTTTGCACGGTGCCGACGGCTTTGGCGCGATGCTGTGGCGAGCGGATGGTCTCGGCCATCATGATCGTCACGACCGACCACTCACCGCCGAAGCCGATGCCTTGCAACGTACGCGTGGTGAGCAGTTGCCAGAATGAATGCGTGAAGCCGGACAGGAAGGTGAACAGCGCGAAGGTGGCAATGGTCCACTGGAGCACGCGGATGCGGCCGTAGCGGTCGGCGAGAATGCCGGCCAGCCATCCGCCTATCGCCGACGAGATCAACGAACTGGTCGCGATTATGCCGGCTTCGCTTTTCGTCATGCCCCATGTCGCGATCAAGGTCGGAATGAGGAACGAGTAGATCATGAAGTCGAAGGCATCGACTGCGTAGCCGCCGAACCCGGCGTAAAGCGTGCGGCGCTCGCGCTGGGTCAATTCGGTGAACCATTGGAGAGAAGGCATGTTTTGTTATGGTCTCCAGGTCTTTTGGCCTGCCGGCGGCTGGAAAAAGGGGTGTTCGTATTCTACGGGGACGAGGCGTCCCGGGGCCAGTTGTGGTCAAAAATGGCGTTTCAGCGTAATAATCGATAAGAGACGCAAGATCGGGGAAATCGCTTCGGATCGAGACTCGCGGCGCATGCGCGGCGCTCGGCCCGCCGCAAGCCCGCCGGAGCCAACCTCTCGTTTCCTTACCAACTACTACTCTGTAACGCAAAAGTTATTGTCGGCCGGTAAACTGCGCCGGCAGTGCCTATGCTGCGAACAACCCTCTCACGTCCGCGCCAGCCACGCCTAATGCCCGCCACCGCAAAAATCTGCTCGCCACTGCGCCGCTTCGCGAGTACGACTTTGTCGCGAGCGAATGGGACTGGCCCGAGAACGGTGTCCGATGCGGATTGCGCGTCGCGTCGTACCTTTCTCAAGGGCTCGGCTAGCGTGCTGCTGATGTCCGGCTTGAGCGCTTCGCTGCTGTCCGCCTGCGGCGGCGGCAATCTCGACGCCGATCAGCCGCCCACGCCGCGCCTTGCATCGGTCGACAATTTCCGCGACCTTGCGGGCGCTGCCGCCGGCTATCCGACTGTCGACGGTAAACAGATGCGCCGTGGCGCGTTCTATCGCGCGAACGTGCTGACGCTCAACAGCGCCGACGCCGCCACGATCGATAAGCTCGGCATCGCCACGGTCTACGACCTGCGTACGCCGGGCGAGATCGCGCGCACCGCCGACATCCTGCCGGGCGGCGCGATCGTGCAGACGTTCAATGTGCTCGGCACCGGCGACTTCGTCGCTCCCGCTTTCGATTCCGCCGGCGCCGCTACCGCGTTCATGGAAGCGCAGGCGCGTGCTTACGTCACCGGTCCGGCCCAGCGTGCCAGTTTCGGCGCACTGCTGACGCATCTGGCCGACGGCGCCGGCGCGCAGTTATTTCATTCGAGCGCGGGTAAGGATCGCACCGGCTGGGTCGCAGCGCTGCTGCAGAGCATCGCCAATGTGCCGCTCGACGTCATCACGCAGGACTACCTGCTGAGCAACGTGTTTCTGGCGCCGTCGATCCAGACGCAGATCGAGACGCTGCGAGCACAGGACGGCGACGCGATTGCCACCGTCGAAACGCCGTTTCTGAATGTTCAGGAGAGTTATCTGCAGGCGGGCTTCGATCAGGTGCAGGCGAACTACGGCACGATGACGAACTACCTGACGCAAGGCTTGGGACTCGCTCAGTCGACGATCGATATGCTGCACAGCCGGCTTATAACTTGAACGTTTAGCAGTGAGCAGTGAGCAGTGAACTGCGAGGCGTGACACGCGCTACGCGACACGCAAAAAAAAGTCCGCCCCGATAAGCGGGCGGACGGAGAAAGGGCGGCATCGAGGTTGCCGGGGCTGACTATAAGGCCGCTACCCATGCAGCAGACCCTCCAGTAAGGGCGCGTAAGCGCACACGCCAGCTTCCCATCTCCGTCACGTTAAAGCCGCCATTACCGGCAACTCGATCCGCACTTCCAACCCGCCTTGTGCGTGATTGCGCACGTGACAGCGTCCGCCGCGATCGTGCGCGAGTCGCGCCACGATCGCGAGACCGAGGCCGCAGTGACCTTCGCCGCCCCGCGCGGCGTCGAGCCGCACGAAGGGTTTCATCGCGGCGGCGATGCGGTCGTCCGGAATGCCGGGACCATGGTCGCGCACGCTGATGACCCAATGTCCATCGCTGCGCGCGGTGGCGATATCCACCGGCGGCGAGCCGTGTTCGAGCGCGTTATCCACGAGGTTCGTGACCAGTCGGTCGAGCAGTGTGCGCGGCAATTTGAATGCCGGACCCGCGCGCAGATCGAGCGTGAATAACGGCGTTTCGCTGCTGTCGCCCGCGAAAAACTGTTCCCGTAAAAAATCTTCGACTTCGACCGGCGGCCCGGCGTCGGCGGACTGGCCGGCGAATTCAAGGAACTGCTGGACGATGTTGGTCAGCGAGTCCACATCGCGAATCAGGCCGGCGCGTTCGCTTTCCGCGACCAGCACGCTGGCGCGCAATTTGAGGCGGGTGAGCGGCGCTTTCAGGTCGTGCGCGACCCCGGCCAGCATCACGGCCTGGTCGTCGCCGGCTTCGTTCAGACGCCGCATCATGTCGTTAAACGAACCGATCAGATCGCGCAGTTCGCGCGGGCCTTGCACGGTGACGGGCTCAGGCCGGCCACCCGAGCCGAATTCGCGAGCGGCGCCGGCCACACGCGACAATGGCCGCTGCATCTGCCACACCGCGAGCAGCGAGAGGATTAGCGCACCCGCCAGCATCGAAACGGCTTCGATCAGAAAGCGCGGACGCGGCGGCACGTCGACCGGCACGACCACCCAGTTCGATTTTCCGGGGAACAGCACCCACAGTTGCGGCGGGCGTAAATCGTCGACGGCGATGCGGGTGCCGGGCGGCAGGTTGTCGCGCAGTTGCCGGCTCAAATCGGTCAGCGGATGCCGCGTCGGCTCGCCCAGATGCACGCTCGCCGGCATGTTCCAGGTCGGCACGAGATGCACGCGCATGGCGGGCGCGAGCGCGGCGCCCTTCATCGGCTCGCCGTTGACGGCCTGCAGCACCAGCAGAATGCCGCGCGCGAAGCCGTCGATTTCATGGCGCGGCGGTTGCATGACGATCAGCACGAACCAGCCGGCCTGAATCGCGAACAACACCGCCGTCGAGAGCAACGCCATCCTGCCGAACAGCGTGTTCAGCGGGTTTCTCATGCGGTGGAGGCGGCCTCGTCGGCAAAGGGCGTGCCGTCGGCGTCGGGTACGAATACGTAGCCTTTGCCGCGCACCGTTTGCACGTAGCAGGGATTGGACGGATCTTCTTCGATCACGCGGCGCAGACGCCAGATCGGCACGTCGAGACTGCGGTCGCGGAAGGCAAGATTGTCGCGATGCACGAGGTCGTGAATCAGCACGCGCGACAGCACCTTGTACGGATTGTTGACGAAGATCTTCAGCAGCGCGAACTCACTGTCGCGCAGCGCGAGCTTGGTGTCGTCGCGCGACAGCGAACGGGTCGCGAAGTCGAGTTCGAACGGCCCGAACCGGTACGGCTTGCGGGATTCCGGTGCGCTGGTGGTGGACGGCCCGCGACGGCGCAGGACGGTATGGATGCGCGCGAGCAGTTCGCGTGGATCGAACGGCTTGGTCAGGTAGTCGTCCGCGCCGAGCGATAGCCCGACGATGCGGTCGGCCACCGTGCCCCGCGCGGTCACGAAGATCACCGGAATGTCGTCGCCGGCGGCGCGCAACGCGGTGAGCGCACGCAGGCCGTCGGTGTTCGGCATCATGATGTCGAGCACCACGACGGAGGGCCGCTCGCGTTCGAGCCGCCGCTGAAGATGCGTGCCGTCATGCAGCACCGACGCGTCGAAGCCGTTCGATTGCAGAAACTTGCAAAGCAGATCGCGTACGACCGGATCGTCGTCGACGATAAGGACCTGTGGATTCATGGCGAAATTCTAGACTGGCCCGCACAACGCGCGGCCGACTGTTTTCTTACCAATGCTTACGCTCGCCCGCACAACCTCTGCCGGCTGACGCGTAAGGCCCGCTGCCGAAGGCTCATAGCGTATTTCACGCATGCCATATTTGGCAATGCGCGGCTTGCCGTCCACGCCCATTCAATTCGATAAGCATCGCCAAAAATTCCTCCGAAGAAACAATTTGCGCGTAATTGAAACCGCTCGCAACGGCTCGGAAGAACCGCCGGAAAGCGCGCTTTTCTTCGTGTATCGGCAGTGTGTGCGCAGCGCGATGATTCGTCGTGCAGTACGTTGCGCCGCAAGCCGGAAACAGCCTAACGCCTTGGGCCCACGGCAAGCGGTGTGAAATCGAAACCTAGCGCCACGCGAGGCTCATCATGACCGTTCATAACAACTTCAGCTCAACCCGCTTTTCTTCGATGGCGCCGACACCGCCAGCGCCGAAACCCGCGGCTCAAACCAACCCCGCCGCGGCGATGCCCACTCAGGAGGCCGCAGCCGAAGCATTGCCTTCGCTGCCCGCCGGACTCGTTGGGCATAACGTCAACACGACCGCCTGACGCACCGAGGCCCGTGTGTCGACCCCGAGAATCATTGACCGTTTCATTCGTGTCGTTGCGTGGTTGACGCTCGGCGCGGCGTTGCTGCCGTTCGGCGGCTGCGCCGTCGCCGCGCTGCCGTGCCGGCTGACCTCAGCCACGCTGAAAATCGTCCCGGTCGTTGGCCATGCCGCGGCCGCCCCGTTCGACATGTGCTCATCCGCGATCGACTGAATCATGACACTCAAACGGATTGCCTGTGCGTTGGCGCTGTTCGGTGGTTTGTTTTCGCTGGCCGCTTATGCGCAACCGGTCGCGCGTGACGCGAATCCGAACGCGTCCGCTTCGGCTCCTGCGCAGAAGGACGCAGCCGCCGATGCGCGCCGGCGCTCGGCCACGCAGGACGCGCCGTTCGCATTTCGTGGCGTCGCGCTCGGCATGACGCTCGACGAATTTCGCGCGGGGTCGAGCGTGCGGGCGACGCCCGTGGGCAGCGTGCCGGTCTGCGAGACGGATGTGCAGGCGGGCGCGCTCGGCATGCGGTTGAAGTCGCATGAGAGCTTGACGGTGGCGTGCCGCTGGGCGCATCGCGGCAATGACGGTTGGGCGGTGTCGCAAGCCGTGGTGGACGGCGCGCCGGCGCTGGAGCATGTGCTGCGCTTCGCGCGCGTCGACGGACAAAGCGCGCTGCGTCTGTACGAGATTTCTTTTGTGGTCGACGAGATCACCGCCGAAGACTTGCGCGACGCGCTCGCCGACCGTTACGGGCCGCCGCGCTTCGCGACGCGGAACGTGTCGGCCTCGGGCGCGATGCCAACCTACGTCTGGGAAAACGCGGTGAGTTCGATCACCTTGTGCTTTCTGCCGGGCACGCGCAACGGCACGCTCACCTATCTGCTGAAGGGTTCGGATGCGTGGGTGAAGTCGGTCGTGCGGCAGTGGCAGGCGAGCGGCGCCGAGGCGGGTTGATGCGCGACGTCGACCAGCGGCGCGTTCGCGCCATGACCCGCGGCCCACGCGAATTTTTCTTCGTGCGATCAGGTTGCACGGCGATCCTGGCGTCCCTTCCCAGCCAGCCAATCCATCAAGCCGAACCGTTCAAGGAGCCTGCATGACTACGCTACCTCTCACGCTCGCGCTGGGCGCGGCGTTCTGTCTCGCGGCCTGTTCGGGCGGCCAGCAGCCTTCCATCGTCGATACGCCGATGGCGCCGCCGCTCGCTTCCGCGTCGCTGAACGTGAATACGCAGGGCGCGATCTATCAGGCCGGCACGCCGCTGCTGCTGTACGAAACGCCGCGTGCGCAGCATATCGGCGATGTGCTGACGATTCGTCTGTCGGAGTCGTATAGCGGCAACAATAGTTCGACGGCGGCGGCGAGCCGGTCGAGCAACATTACCGCCACTGCCGCCGATCAGTCGACTAACGCCGCCGCGCGGCTCGCGAGATTGTTCAACATCGGCTCGGCGAGCACGGACTACAAAGGGCAGGGCAGTCTCACCGACGTGAGCGGCATGACCGGTACGCTGGCCGTGACCGTGATCGGCACGATGTCGACCGGCAACCTGGTGGTGTCGGGCGAGAAGATGATTGCGATGAGCGGTAACCGCGACCGCTTGCGCCTGTCGGGGATCGTCAATCCCAAGGACATCGAGGCGGGCAATTATGTCGCGTCGAGCAAGGTCGCCAACGCGCGGATCGAACAGGCGGGTGCGGGGATGGTGTCCGACGCCACAACCATGGGCTGGTTACAGCGCATGTTTTTGAGCGTGCTGACGTTTTGAGAGTTCGAGGGGCTGAGGGTGTGAGGCGTGATGACATCTGCGCCATCTCTCCTCGCTACGCCAACGGCGCCGCGCTCCGCTCAGCCGCACCGATTTCCCCATCCGGCACGAACACGTATCCGCGTCCCCACACCGTTTGCACATAGCGCGGCTCCGACGGATCGACTTCGATCAGCCGCCGCAGTCGCCAGATCGACACATCGAGACTGCGATTGCGATGCGCCTCGCTATTGCCGTGCAGTTTCTCCAGCAACTGCGCGCGCGTCAGCACCGTCATCGAATGTGTGACGAACACTTTGAGCATCGCGAATTCGCTCGAACGTAGCGTGATGCGCTCACCGTCGCGACGCAATTCGCGCGCCGGGAAATTCACTTCGAAACGGCCGAACTTGTACGGCGCGCGCTGTTCCGGCGCGCTCGGCGCAATCGTGCCGCGTCGGCGCAGCACCGTGCGAATGCGCGCGACCAGTTCGCTCGGCTCGAAGGGTTTGCCGAGATAGTCGTCGGCGCCGAGTTCGAGGCCGATCACGCGGTCGATCGGATCGGCGCGCGCGGTCAGGAGAATCACGGGAATATCGTCGCCGGCCACGCGCAACGCGCGCAGCGCACTGATGCCGTCGAGCTCCGGCATCATGATGTCGAGCACGATCAGCGCGGGACGCTCGTCCTGCAATTTGCGCTGCAGCGCCAGACCGTGTTCGAGCGTGGCGACCTTGAAGCCACGCCCCTGCAGATAATCGCTGACGAGCTCACGTACGACGGGGTCGTCGTCGACGACCAGAATGGATTGGTTCATTCAGGCCATCTTAGTGATCGACACGGAGGGCGCCAAGCGCGTAACGCTTTCGAATCCTTTCCCGTGTAAGAGACGGCAAGCAGCGTGCTGCGGCTAGTTCGCCTGCGAGGTTTGAATGGTCTGCATCGATTGGCGCGCGAAGTCGCTCTGATCGACCACCATCCGATCGATCAGACCATTGAGTTTGGTCGACGCCGACGAAAAGCGGTCGGTGTTGAGCCCGCCGGTCTGATAGCGCGCGGTGACGAGAATGCGGCCGTTCTGGATGAGCGTCAGATCGATGATCGACAGATACTGGATCGATTCGTCGCTGAACGAGCGGCGGCCGTAGTCGATCGCGGCGTTGTAGACGAGCCGCGCCTCGCAACCGGCGGGCGAGGTGCCCGGATTGTAGACGTCCGAACGAATGCCGCGCCGGTCGAGCGCGAGTTGCAGCGCGGGTACGAAATCGCCCACCGACACCGTCTGATTCACTTCGATGCAGACGTTGCGCACGTCGGCCGGCCGGCCGTTGACGAAGGTCGGCGACGAGTAGTTTGCTGCGATCGCATAGCCGGCCTGAATCACCGAGCCGGTGGCATCGGCGGCCTGGATCAGCGTCCACGCGCAGCCGTTCAGGCCGACCGCCAGCATCGCGCCGACGGCCAGCCGCGCGCACGGCCGCCGCGTGACGAGCCACGCGGTGCGCGTGGCGCATGAAGCTCGCGTGAAGGTGGCGGCGCGCATGCTCGGCATGAAGGTCATGAGACGGTGCCTTGTGGCGGTCAAAGGAGGCGGCCGTGCAGCGCGCAGCGCGGTGAATCGTGACGGCCGGCGGCGTGGGCGTTTGGGTTCGGGCTCAGGTGCAGTTGCAGGTTCACGCTCAGCGCGTGACGCGCAGACGCAATTCGTTCTGCCCTTGCACGCTTGCCGTGATGCTGACGCGCCGCGCGGCGGCGGTCGTCACGATGAAATGCTGACGCGTCGGCGTGTTGAGGTCATGCACGACGTTCGGGAAGCAGGCCGCGACATCGGCGCCGAATTCTTCGAGCGGATCGGTGATCACGCCGTCGGCTTGCCAGTGCGCGCGCCAGTGGCAGTCGTACGCGTGCTGGCTGGCGCGGCAGTCGTCCGCGTCCGACAAGCCCGGCAGCCGCGCGGCCGGTTGCGCTTGCAACTGTTTGAAGTCGCGGGTGTCGACGATGTGTTTGAGCGCGGGGCACACGTCCGCGGGTTCGTCGGTCGGGGTGGTTTGCGCGGCGTGCGCGGCACTCGTCAGCAGCAGCGCTGCGCCAACAGCCAGCGCGAAGCGGCGGGTCAAAGGATAGGAGCGGCGATCGAATGACATGAGCGAAGAGTCCGGTAGCGTTGAATGACGTGGCGTGCCACACGAGGTTTGGCACGCGTAGCTATCGTCGCTGGAGGAGCACGTGTTCAAAGCGCGGAACAGCTTGCCGGCTTCGCAAATGCTTTCGAACTCTTTGCGGGTCTTTCTGGATGTTGCGGCGGTGGGCGTTTTCAGCCCAACGTGAGGCCGCCGTCGACGTGAATCACCTGGCCGGTGATATGCCGTGCTTCGTCGGAAAGCAGGAACGCGATCAGCGCGGCGATATCCGCCGGCTCGGCGACATGGCCCAGCGGCGTCGCCTGTGCCGCGTGTTGCCATACCGATACGTTATCGGCACTCGGGCCGCGATCTTTACGGGTATAACCCGGCGCCACGCAATTCACGGTCACGCCATGCGGCGCAAGTTCGGCCGCCGCCGTTTTCGCTAGCGACTCGAGCGCCGCTTTCGCTGCCGCCGTCGCAGCGAACGGCGCATCCGCGCGATAGCGGTGCGCGACGAACGAACTGAGCGCGACCACGCGGCCGCGCCTGGACGTTTCCAGCGCGGGCGAAGCGCGTTTGACGAGCGCCGCGAACGCCGCCGGCATGGCGGCCCAGGCGGCGCTGAACGTATCGGGATCGAGCGCGTGCAGCGTTTGCCGCTGCGCGTGGCCCGCATTGGCGACCAGTTGATCGAGTGCGCCGAAGCTGGCCAGCGTTTGATGTATCAGATGTTCCGCCGCGCCACGCTCGGCAAGATCGGCGCACAGCGTTGCGCATTGCGCGCCGCTCGACTGGCAATCGGCGGCCACTTGCGCGAGGCGTTCGCGCGACGCCTCGTCGGCGCCGCGAGCGTGCAGCATCAGCGCCGTGCGCGGCGCGGCAATGCGCCGGGCCAACGCCGCGCCGATGCCGGAGCCCGCGCCGGTGATCAGCACGACGCGATCGAAGCCGGCGGGACTCGGCACGGTCATGCCGCGACCGCTTCGCCCGAACGTTCGACGTCGAGCGTTTCTTCATGGAACGCCGCCAGCGACTCGCGATGCGCGACGCTGACAATCGCCGCCTTCGGCAGGCGCTCGGTGAACAGACGGTAGAGCCGCGCTTCGTTCTCGGCGTCGAGCGCGCTGGTCGCTTCGTCGAGGAACAGATAGTCCGGCTTGTGCAGCAGCACGCGCGCGCCGGCGAGGCGCTGCTGTTCGCCCGGCGACAGAATGCGGGTCCAATGCCCCGATTCCGCCAGCCGGTCGGCGTACTCGGACAAGTGGCAGGTGATGAGCGCTTCGCGGCATTCGTCGTCGGTATAGGTGTCGGCCGAGGACGGGTAGGTGAGCGCCGCCTTCAGCGTGCCGATCGGCATGTAGCTGACCTGCGGGATGAACATCATGCGGGCGTTGACCGGCGCGTCGATCGAGCCGTCGCCGAACGGCCACAGGCCGGCCAGCGCGCGCATCAGCGTGCTCTTGCCCGAACCGGACGGACCGCGCACCAGCCAGCGCGAGCCCGGCCGGATCGCGATATCGCGAATACGCGACAGCGGATTGCCGTTCGGCAGCGCGAGCTTGAGGCCTTCGGTGGAGAGCTTGTCGGCGTCGACGTAATGCAGGTTGATGCCGCCGTGCTCGGTGGCCGGCGAGACCGATTCCTTAAAGTGCGGCGAGTGCAGAATGCGCTTGAATTCACGCAACCGGTTCACGGTGGCGCGCCATTCGACGAGGCTGCCGTAACTGTTGATGAACCACGAGAACGAATCGCTGACGGTGCCGAACGCGCTGGAGATCTGCATCAGCACGCCGAACGTGAAGGCGCCGGCGAAGTAGCGCGGCGCGGCGACCACCAGCGGAAAGATGATCGCGATCTGTCCGTAGAAGCTGAGCACGAAGGTGAGCCGCTTGGTGTACTTCATCACCTGCCACCAGTTGTCGCGGATGCGCCCAAACAGCGAGTGCGTGCTCGTCTTCTCCGTTTCCATGCCGTTGTAGAAGGCGATCTGTTCGGCGTTTTCACGCAGACGGATCAGGCCGAAACGGAAGTCCGCCTCGACTTTCTGCGCCTGGTAGTTGATCGGCACGAGCGGATGGCCGACCTTCTGGATGATCAGCGAGCCGATCACCGCGTAGAGCGCCGCGGCCCAGACCATGTAGCCGGGAATCTGCACCGGCATGCCGCCGAGCGAGACGGTCAGGGCACCGCCGATCGTCCACAGGATCGTGATGAACGACACCAGCGTGACGACCGTGGAGAGCAGGTCGAGTGTCAGTGACAGCGTGCTGGTGGCGAACGATTGCAGGTCGTCGCTGATCCGCTGGTCGGGGTTGTCGGCGAGGCGGTCGCGTTCGATCCGATAGAAGGCGCTGTCGTGCATCCACTCGTTCAGATAACGCGTGGTCAGCCACTGGCGCCAGCGGAAGCCGAGCATCTGGCGCAGATACCGCCCGTACACCGCGAGGATGATGAAGGCGAACGCGAGTACCGAGAACACCATCAGCAGGTGCGGGAAATCGTGGACGTTCTTGGTCTGCAGCGCGTTGTAGAAGTCGGCGCTCCAGCGGTTCAGGCGCACGTTGATCCATACGACCAGCAGGTTCATCACGATGATCGCGATGAGCAGGCCCCAGGCCGTTTTTCGTTCTTCGGAGACCCAGTAGGGTTTGATCAGGCTCCAGGCGGAGATCTTTTCGTCCGGCGGCAGCGCGGGGCTGGCTGAGGTATTCGGTGTCATGAGCATCCTGAAGAAGTGCTGGCCTGCATGCCCGGGCGTCGTGCTCGACGAACGCTCGTCCGGGCGAGCGTCCGATTCTGGCGCGTGGCCCTTAAGCGAAAATTAATTTGCGCCGCAAGGCTTCGCTGCCATGCTGTGACGGCGCGGGCGGCGGTTTATGGAATGCGTGCCGAGCGCGCCGTGCCGTCGTGACATGGGCTCGTTGCATTGTGCCAGAGCGCCGTGTCGGGCCGCATCGACAACATAAAAGAAGGTGCCGGATCAAACTCCGCGCGAACACGCCGGGCGCTGGTTTGCGGGCGTCGCGGCTTTTATGGTCTAATGGCCTTCGACGAAACAGGGGTGCTTTGCCCACAGGCGCGCATGATTTTCATGCCGTAGCGGCAAGGCTGAGAGAGACCCTTTGCACCCGATCCGGGTAATACCGGCGCGGGAAGTTTCCGGAAGCAGCCAGTCTTCCATTCCCCGCCGGGGTGGCGTACGTCATCAGAACGTGCGTCGTGCCCGGCCGGCCTTACCCGCCGGTTTCGTCCTGGGTACGTGCGTTTTTCTGCCGTACGGAAAGGACTCGATGACCGCCTATTCTTCAGTTATGTGTTTTGCTCTTCGTCACGCCGCTGTCGGCGCGCTGTGCTTTAGCCTGTCTAGCCTGATTGAACATCGTGAAACGGAGCGTGCGCAATGAGCCGTTCCGCGCAACCCGATTTCGCCGTCCTCGGTGGCGGCCTGTGCGGCCGGCTGGTCGCGTGGCGTCTGGCGGGCCAGGGGCTTCGCGTGGCGCTGTACGAGCGTGGCGATGCCGCCGGTTCGCAAGCGGCCGCGTGGGTCGCCGCCGCGATGCTGGCGCCGCTCGCCGAAGCCGCCAGCGCTGAATTGCTGATCACCCGTCTCGGCGCGAGTTCGCTCGATACGTGGCCGCAAGTGCTGGCCGAGTTGCCCGAGCCGGTGTTCTTCCAGCGCAATGGCACGCTGGTGGTCTGGCATCATGCCGATCGCACCGAAGCGCCGCTGTTCGAGCGCCGGGTGCGCTCGAATGCACCGGCTGACTTGCTGGACGGCGGCTTCGTCACGCTGGCCGGCGCGCAGCTCGGCGCCGCCGAGCCCGCGTTGGCCGGACGCTTCAACCAGGGCTGGTTGTTGCCGCGCGAAGGTCAACTGGATAACCGCCAGGTGCTGGCCGCGCTGGCCGCGGGCCTCGCACAACGCGGTGTCGAGACGCACTGGAATACGCCGGTCGACGATCATTCGCTGCCGTCCGCGCGCATCACGATCGACTGCCGCGGGCTCGGCGCGAAGCCGGTGCTGCCCACGTTGCGCGGCATTCGCGGCGAAGTCGCGCGAGTGCACGCGCCCGGTATCAAACTGACGCGTCCGGTGCGCTTGCTGCATCCGCGTTACCCGCTGTATATCGCGCCGAAGCAGGACGATCTCTACGTGATCGGCGCTACCGAAGTCGAAGGTGAGGACATGTCGCCGGTCAGCGTGCGCTCGGCGCTCGAACTGCTGAGCGCGGCGTTTTCCGTTCACCCAGGCTTTGGCGAGGCTCGTATCCTCGAACTGAATTCGCAGTGCCGCCCGACGTTGCCGGACCACCGTCCGGCTTTGCTGTGGGATGGCGCGCAGACACTGCGCGTGAACGGCCTGTACCGGCACGGCTACATGATCGTGCCCGAAGTCGCCGACGAAGCCGTGCGCTTCGCCGCGGCGCTGCTCGACGGCCGGATCGGCGACGCCGATGCGTTCGCCGACTGGCAACGCGACGCGCGCTGGAGCGAACTGTTCCAGCTGGATTCCACGCGGGAGCCGGCATGAGCGTTGCGCGTTTTGTCGTGTCTGGCCTGACGGGCCTGACACGATTTAACGCTACACGCTCCGTTGTTCCCGCCATCGATTGAACCGTATTCGAACACCATGAACATTCATATCAATCAGAAGCCGTTGTCGTTGCCCGAGGGCGCGACGGTCGCCGATGCGCTCGTCGCGTTCGGCGCGCGGCCGCCATTCGCGGTCGCGCTGAACGGCGATTTCGTGGCGCGCACCCAGCATGCGGCGCGCGCGCTGCAGCCGGGCGACAAGCTCGACGTCGTGCAACCCGTGGCCGGCGGTTAGGGCCGCCGCTTACACCGCGTAAAGCTACCTACTGCTACGCCTCGCCACGACCTGCCGGAGACAAGGACAATGCCCATCACTTCCCCCCAAACCGCCGACGCGCTCACGCTCTACGGCGAGACCTTCGCAAGCCGCGTACTGCTCGGCACCTCACGCTATCCATCGCTGCAATCGCTGTCCGATTCGATCGACGCCGCGCGCCCCGGCATGGTGACCGTCGCGCTGCGCCGGCAGATGAACGAAGGCGGCGCCGAAGCCGGCTTCTTTGATCTGCTCAAGCGCCACGGCGTGCCGCTGTTGCCGAACACGGCCGGTTGCCTGACCGTCGGCGAGGCGGTCACGACCGCGCACATGGCGCGCGAAATTTTCGAAACCGACTGGATCAAGCTCGAACTGATCGGCGACGACTACACGCTGCAGCCCGACCCGGTCGGCCTGATCGAAGCGGCCGCGCAACTCGTCAAAGACGGCTTCAAGGTGCTGCCGTACTGCACCGAAGATCTGGTGATCGGCCGCCGTCTGCTGGACGCCGGCTGTGAAGCGCTGATGCCGTGGGGCGCGCCGATCGGCACCGGCAAGGGCGTGATCAATCCGTACGGCTTGCGGGTGTTGCGCGAGAGGCTGCCGGACGTGCCGCTGATCGTCGACGCGGGCCTCGGCGTGCCGTCGCACGCGGCGCAAGTGATGGAATGGGGTTTCGACGGCGTATTACTGAACACGGCCGTTTCGCAAGCCACGCATCCCGACGCGATGGCGCGGGCCTTCGCGCTGGGCGTCGAAGCGGGTCGCCAGGCTTTTCTGGCGGGGCCGATGGCCGAGCGCGAAAGCGCGCACGCCAGCACGCCGGTGGTCGGCATGCCGTTCTGGCATCAGGACGGGGGCGGCGCATGACGCAGACTTTGGCCTTGGCGGGCCGCGACCTGTTCTGGCCGCCCGCCGATGAACTGACGGAAGCCGCCGAGCGGATTCGCGCCCGCCTCGGCGACTGGCCGCCGACCCACGCGCCGTGGCGCATCTGTCTAACCGCGCCGGACGAGCCGAACGGCGGCGACCTGATCGTGATCGCCGACGCGCAGCAGCACGGCGAGCAAGTGGCGCGCTGGCAGGTGCGGGGCGCTGGTGTGATCGAGGCCGCACAGAACCGGGCCGTGCTGCATCTGGGCGGCGAAACCTACCGTCTGGAAGGCCATCTGTCGGAAGACTGGATCGCCGCGCTGGCCGCGTTTCTGGATTGCGGTTTCGATCCGCACGACGCGCTGGTGCTGGCGCTCGCCTGGCGTGACGGCGACGAAACCCGCGCCGACGACGCCTTTCCGTCCGATCTCGGCCATTTCCCGCGCATTGCCGGTTTGCCGGACGCGCCGGAGCCGGCCTTCCCGCCGTGCCCTGCGCGGCTCGGTCTGTATCCGGTGCTGCCGAGCGGGGAATGGGTCGAGCGGATCGCCGGCTTCGGCGTGAAGACGATCCAGTTGCGCCACAAGTCGGCCGAACCCGCCGACGAACTGAAGCACGAGATCGCGCTGAGCGTGGCGGCCGGTCGTCGGCACGACGCCCAGGTGTTCATCAACGATCACTGGCAAGCCGCGCTCGACGCGGGCGCCTACGGCGTCCACCTCGGCCAGGAAGACGTGCACACCGCCGATCTGGCGGCGCTCGCCGCCGGCGGCATTCGCCTCGGCCTGTCCACGCACGGTTTCTACGAGATTCTGAGGGCGCTGCATTTTCGCCCCAGCTACATCGCGGTAGGCGCGGTGTTCGCGACCACCACCAAGGCCATACCGACTGCGCCGCAGGGACTCAACCGTCTGGCGCGTTATGTGCGCCTGCTCGACGGCGTCGTGCCGCTGGTGGCGATCGGCGGTATCGACCTGCAGGTGCTGCCGGACGTACTGGCTACCGGTGTGGGCGGCGCGGCCGTGGTGCGCGCGGTGACGGAAGCGGCGGATCTCGCCGCCGCCGTTTCTGCATTGCAACACGCGTTTACGCAATAATCGTCACGCTTGGTAAAGGGACAGGGCACCTCACGGCAACTTTTGCATGATGGCCCTATAATTCGGCCTTCCGTGTAAAAGGACTGTCAGTTTCGTGTCTTCCTCCCCCGAGACCTTACTCGAGCTGCGCGACGTCGACTTCGGTTATGGCGACCGGCTCGTTCTGTCGAACCTGAACCTGCGCTTCAAGCGCGGCCAGGTGGTGGCCGTCATGGGCGGCTCGGGTTGCGGCAAGACCACGGTGCTGCGTCTGATTGGCGGTCTGGTGCGCGCGCAACGCGGCCAGATCCTGTTCCAGGACCAGGACGTCGGCCAGCAAACGCGCGACGGCCTGTACGCGCTGCGCCGCAAGATGGGCATGCTGTTCCAGTTCGGCGCGCTGTTCACCGACATGTCCGTGTTCGAAAACGTGGCCTTCGCGCTGCGCGAGCACACCGATCTCCCTGAAGACCTGCTGCGCGACCTCGTGTTGATGAAACTCAACGCGGTCGGCTTGCGCGGTGCGCGCGACCTGCTGCCGTCAGAGATTTCGGGTGGCATGGCGCGGCGGGTGGCGCTGGCGCGTGCCATTGCGCTCGACCCCGAACTGATGATGTACGACGAGCCGTTCGCCGGCCTCGATCCGATTTCGCTCGGCATTACCGCGAACCTGATTCGCGCGCTGAACCAGGCGCTGGGCGCGACTTCGATCCTCGTCACGCACGACGTGCCGGAGTCGTTCGCGATTGCCGACTACGTGTATTTCCTCGCCAACGGCGGCGTGCACGCCGAAGGCACGCCCGAAGAGTTGCGCGCGTCCACCGATCCGACGGTGCGCCAGTTCATCGACGGCGCGCCGGACGGCCCGTTCAAATTCCATTACCCCAGCAAGACGCCGCTCGCGGCGGACTTCGGCATCGGCGGAGGTCAGTCATGATCAGTGCGATCGGCCGCTCGGTGATCGGCGGGCTCGGCACGGCCGGCTACGCCACGCGTTTCTTTATCCGGCTGGTGCTCGAATTCTTCCCGTTGCTGCGTCGTCCGCGTCTTGTCACGAAGCAGATCCACTTCGTAGGTAATTATTCGCTAGTGATCATCGCGGTGTCGGGGCTGTTCGTCGGCTTCGTGCTCGGCTTGCAGGGTTATTACACGCTCAACCGCTACGGCTCCGAACAGGCGCTTGGGCTGCTGGTCGCGCTGTCGCTGGTGCGCGAACTCGGGCCGGTGGTCACGGCGCTGTTGTTCGCCGGCCGAGCGGGCACGTCGCTGACGGCCGAAATTGGCCTGATGAAGGCGGGCGAGCAACTTACGGCCATGGAAATGATGGCCGTCGACCCGGTCAAGGTCGTGGTGGCGCCGCGCCTGTGGGCCGGCATCATCGCCATGCCGGTGCTCGCGGCGATCTTCAGCGCGGTGGGTATTCTGGGCGGTTATGTGGTGGGTGTGTTGCTGATCGGCGTCGATTCCGGCGCGTTCTGGTCGCAAATGCAAGGCGGCGTCGATGTCTGGCGCGACGTCGGCGCCGGGGTTATCAAGAGCGTGGTGTTCGGCCTCGCGGTGACCTTCGTCGCGCTGTTTCAGGGCTACGAAGCCAAGCCGACGCCGGAAGGCGTATCGCGCGCCACGACCAAGACGGTCGTGTATGCGTCGCTGGCGGTGCTCGGCCTCGACTTTCTGCTGACCGCACTGATGTTCAGCTAAGACTGCGTTCGGGCGTTTCCAGCCGGCGCTGCGTCATGAGGCGCGCGCGGCGGGTAGCGTTGACGGCGTGGCGGATTCACTTTGGGATGACGATGAAAAAGACTGCTCTCGACTTCTGGGTCGGCCTGTTCGTGGTGTTGGGTTTCGTGGCGTTGCTGTTTCTCGCGCTGAAGGCCGGCAACATGAGCTCGTTGTCGTTTCAGGCAACGTACCCGGTCAAGCTCAAGTTCGACAATATTGGCGGACTGAAAGCGCGCGCGCCTGTGAAGAGCGCGGGCGTGACGGTCGGCCGGGTCGCGTCGATCGGCTTCGACAGCAATGCCTACCAGGCTGTCGTCACGATCGATATCGACAAGCAATACCCGTTTCCGAAAGATACGTCGGCGAAGATCCTGACCTCGGGCCTGCTCGGCGAGCAGTACATCGGGCTCGAACCGGGCGGCGACAGCGAAATGCTTAAAGCGGGCGACACGATCTCGATGACGCAATCGGCCATCGTGCTCGAAAACCTCATCGGACAGTTTCTGTATAGCAAGGCCGCGGATTCGGGCGCGTCGAAGCCTGGCGCGTCGCCGGCCGCACCGGCGCCCGCGCCGGCGGCTCCGGCAGCGAGCTTGCCTGCGTCCGGCGCCGCCGGCCAATAAGGAGAATAAAAAATGCAGACCTCACATACCGAGGGCGCGCGCGCCTTCCAGATAGGCAAGCTGGCGGTCGCGGCCATGCTGCTCGCCGGCTGCACCACCGTGCAGACGCCGACCAAGGGCGATCCGCTCGAAGGCCTGAACCGCACGATCTTCACCGTCAACGACAAGCTCGACCAGTACGCGTTGAAGCCGGTCGCCAAGGGCTACGTGTTCATCACGCCGCAGCCGGTGCGCGACAGCGTGACGAACTTCTTCTCGAATATCGGCGACGTCTACATCGCGGCGAACAACCTGCTGCAGTTGAAGATCACCGACGGTGTCGAAGACATCATGCGGATCGTGATCAACACGGTGTTCGGCGTAGGCGGCCTGTTCGACGTGGCGACGCTCGCGAAGCTGCCCAAGCACGACAACGACCTCGGCCTGACGCTCGGCCATTACGGCGTGCCGGCGGGTCCGTACCTCGTGCTGCCGCTGTTCGGACCGAGCACGGTGCGCGACGCGGTTGGCTCGATCGGTAATTACTATGTGAACCCGCTCAGCTACATCCATCCGGATGGGTTGAGCTGGGCGCTGTACGGCATCAACGTGGTCAACACGCGCGCGAATCTGCTGAACGCGAGCGACGTGCTGGAAGGCGCCGCGCTCGACAAGTATTCGTTCGTGCGTAACGCGTATCTGCAACGCCGCCAGTACCTGCTGTCGGACGGCAAGCAGTCGGCGTCACTGCCGAATTACGGCGACGAAGCCCCGCTGCCCAAGTACGACGACGTCGACGGTAGCGCGGCGGCAGCCCCGGCGGGCGCGTCAGGCACGCAGGGTGCTGCTGCAAAAGCGGCCACGGGCACGGCGAACAACGCCGCTGCACCTGAAGCCGCCTCGGGCACTTCCGGAACGCCGCCGCTGGACCTGAACGGTGGTCCGGAAACGACGCAGATTCCGGCCGGCCAACTGGTCCCGCCGTCGCGTTTCAACTTCCCGTCATTCAAATTGCGCTGATCGTGCGGCCGTAACAGTTCGACACGACTCTCGCAGTTTGCGCGTGGATTGCCGCTGAACTCGCGTGTTAATGTCGGCTCAAACGGTTGCACTATTTATAAGGCAAGGCTCGATATGAAAAAATTCTTCCTCATTCCGTTGTTCGCTGCGTTGTTCTCGTTCGCCAGCGCCGGTGCATCGGCACAAACCGTGGACACCAATTCGCCAGACGGCATGATCAAGACGATCACGCAGCAAGTGATCGACGCGGTACGCGCCGACAAGTCGATCCAGCAAGGCGACATCTCGCACATCACCAGGCTGGTCAACGAAAAGATCCTGCCGTACACGGATTTCCACCGCACCACGCAACTGGCCATGGGCCGCAACTGGCGCACGGCTACGCCTGAGCAGCAGGCGCAGATCGTCGAGCAGTTCAAGATGCTGCTGATCCGCACGTACTCGGGCGCACTCGCGCAGGTGCGCGACCAGCAGATCCAGTACAAGCCGTTCCGCATGAGCCCGGACGACACCGACACGGTGGTGCGCTCGGTCGTGATGAACAACGGCTCGCCGATCGAACTCGACTACCGTCTGTACAAGACGCCGCAAGGCTGGCGCGTGTATGACATCAACGTGCTCGGCGCATGGCTGATCCAGGCGTATCAGCAGCAGTTCAACGAGCAGATCCAGCAGAAGGGCGTGGACGGGCTGATCCAGTTCCTCACGCAGCGCAACCAGCAACTCGCCGCGGGCAAGCAGTCGTGAGCGAAGTGCTGAGCCCTGTCGCCAACCGCTTCGACTGCGGCGCGACCCTGACTCACGCGAGCGCGAAAGCCGCGCTCGCGGCGGGTTTGCAGCGCATCGCCGCGGGCGCGACCGGTGTGGATTGCGCGCCCCTCGCACAGTTCGACTCGTCCGCGCTGGCGGTTCTGCTCGCATGGGAACGTGCGGCGCAAGCGCGCGGCACGCCGTTCGAGATCGTCAATCTGCCGGCTGGTCTCGCCAGCCTCGCGCACGCGTACGGCGTCGATACTCTTATTTCGTCGCGACATTGACGCTCCTATAGCGTCGCGGCCAATCCCCCTGGCCGTCATGGGGCTGCTAATTTTTGCCCTATAATCAACCGTTTTTTGGGGCAGATCCGGTGATCTTTACCGGCCCCAATTCCGTCCCCCCAGCACTTTGCGCCCCCATTCAGGCGCCGCGACGCACGCGGCCCACAGTCATGTCAGCCATAGAAATTCGTAACGTCAAGAAGCGCTACAAGGACTTGCAGGCGCTCAAGGGCGTCAGCCTCACGGTGGAAGAAGGCGAGTTCTTCGGACTGCTCGGTCCGAACGGCGCGGGCAAGACGACGCTGATCAGCATCCTTGCCGGTCTCGCGCGCGCCGATGAAGGCAGCATCGCAGTGCGCGGCCATGACGTCGTTAGCGATTTCCGCGACGCGCGCCGTGCGCTCGGCGTGGTGCCGCAGGAACTCGTGTTCGATCCGTTCTTCACGGTCCGCGAAACGTTGCGTATTCAGTCCGGCTATTACGGGCTGCGCAACAACGACGCGTGGATCGACGAGATCATGGCCAATCTCGATCTCACCGAGAAAGCCGACGTCAACATGCGCGCGCTATCCGGCGGCATGAAGCGCCGTGTGCTGGTCGCGCAGGCGCTGGTGCACCGGCCGCCGGTAATCGTGCTCGACGAGCCGACCGCGGGCGTCGACGTTGAACTGCGCCAGACGCTGTGGAAATTCATCTCGCGCCTGAATCGCGAAGGCCACACCATCGTGCTGACCACGCACTATCTGGAAGAAGCCGAATCGCTGTGCGACCGCATTGCGATGCTGCGGCGCGGCGAGGTGGTCGCGCTCGAGCGCACCAGCACGCTGCTGCAGCGCTTCGCGGGCATGCAACTGTTCCTGCGTTTCGCGCAAGGCGTACTGCCGGCCGAACTGCGCTCGCTCGAGGTGGAAAGCGGCGCGGGCAACGGCAATGGCCGTCAGCATCTGCTGCGCCTTGCAAGCTATGACGACGTCGAGCGGATTCTCGCGCAGTGCCGCGCGGCCGGCTGCACGTTCGAAGAAATCGAGGTCCGCAAGGCCGACCTCGAAGATGTGTTCGTTCAGGTAATGAACGGTCCGGAAGTAATCGAGGGGCTGGCATGAGCGGTTTCCGCACGCTGTTTTACAAAGAGCTTCTGCGGTTCTGGAAGGTGTCGTTTCAGACCGTGCTCGCGCCGGTCATCACCGCGCTGCTGTATCTGACCATCTTCGGCCACGCATTGCGCGGTCACGTCGAGGTCTATCCGGGCGTCGAATACACGAGTTTTCTGATTCCGGGTCTCGTGATGATGAGCGTGTTGCAAAATGCGTTCGCGAACAGTTCGTCGTCGCTGATCCAGTCGAAGATCACCGGCAACCTGGTGTTCGTGCTGCTGCCGCCGCTCTCGCACTACGAGATGTTCGGCGCCTATGTGCTGGCTGCCGTGGCGCGCGGGCTCGCGGTCGGCTTCGGCGTGTTCATCGTGACGATCTGGTTCGTGCCGGTCAGTTTCAGCGCGCCGCTTTACATCATCGGCTTCGCGATTTTTGGCGCGGCGATTCTCGGCACGCTTGGTCTGATCGCCGGCATCTGGGCCGAGAAATTCGACCAGCTGGCGGCGTTCCAGAACTTCCTGATCATGCCGCTCACGTTCCTGTCGGGCGTGTTTTATTCGACGCATACGCTGCCGCCGCTGTGGCGCGAAGTGTCGCGGCTGAATCCCTTTTTCTACATGATCGACGGCTTTCGCTACGGTTTCTTCGGGATGTCGGATATCAATCCGCTCGAAAGCCTCGCGATCGTTGCCGGTTTCTTTGTGGTGCTGGCCGTGATTGCGATGCGCATGCTCGCTTCCGGCTACAAACTGCGCCACTGACAGGAGCTTCTCTCATGTTGCCGACTCCCGAACAGGTCAAGCAATACATCGCGGCTGGGCTCACTTGCCAGCATCTCGAAGTCGAAGGCGACGGCCAGCATTTTTTTGCGACCATCGTTTCGCCGAGCTTCGAAGGCAAGCGTCTGATCCAGCGCCATCAACTCGTGTATGCGGCGCTCGGCGACCGCATGCGCGAAGAAATCCACGCGCTCAGCATGAAGACGCTGACGCCCGCCGAATGGCAGACCGCGTAATCTGGAAATTTAGTGCGAATTACTCAAGAAGGGCGCGACGCCGGCAGCGGCGCGTCGAACACAGTCAAAGCAGCCCCGGCCAAAGTCCAGGGCAATCAGGAAGTGACAGGCATGGATAAACTCGTCATTGAAGGCGGCTACCCGCTGTCGGGTGAAGTCGTCGTCTCGGGTGCGAAGAATGCGGCGTTGCCGATTCTGTGCGCGGCGTTGCTGACCGCTGAGCCGGTGCATCTGGAGAACGTGCCCGACCTGCAGGACGTGAGCACCATGCTCAAGCTGCTCGGCCAGATGGGCGTGCGCATCGAGAGCAGTGACGGGCGTGTAACGCTGGACGCTTCGCAGGTCGACAACCTCGTCGCGCCGTACGAAATGGTCAAGACCATGCGTGCATCGATTCTCGTGCTCGGTCCGCTGGTGGCGCGCTTCGGCCACGCCCGCGTGTCGCTGCCGGGCGGCTGCGCCATTGGCGCGCGTCCGGTGGATCAGCACATCAAGGGTCTGCAGGCCATGGGCGCCGAGATCGCGATCGAGCATGGCTTCATCGAAGCACGCGCAACGCGCCTGAAGGGTGCGCGGATCGTCACCGACATGATCACCGTGACCGGTACTGAGAATCTGCTGATGGCAGCGGTGCTGGCCGACGGCGAAACGGTGATCGAGAACGCGGCGCGCGAGCCGGAAGTGGTCGACCTCACGAACCTGCTGGTCGCGATGGGCGCGAAGATCGACGGCGTCGGCACCGATCGCCTCGTGATTCAGGGCGTCGAGAAGCTTCACGGCGCGAATCACACGGTGATTCCGGACCGGATCGAAGCCGGCACGTTCCTGTGCGCAGTGGCCGCCGCCGGTGGCGACGTCACGTTGCGCAAGGTCCGTCCGCTGATTCTGGAAGCTGTGACCGAAAAACTGCGCGAAGCAGGCGTCACGATCGACGAAGGCGACGACTGGATGCGCGTGCGCATGGACAAGCGTCCGAGCGCGGTCACGTTCCGCACTTCCGAATACCCGGCGTTCCCGACCGACATGCAAGCGCAGTTCATGGCGCTGAACACGATCGCGGACGGCACCTCGCAGGTCGTCGAAACGATCTTCGAGAACCGCTTCATGCACGTGCAGGAACTGAACCGCCTCGGCGCCAGCATCACGATCGACGGTAATACCGCGCTCGTGACCGGCGTCGACAAGCTGTCCGGCGCGAAGGTCATGGCCACCGATCTGCGCGCGTCCGCGAGTCTTGTGATCGCCGCGCTGCGCGCCGAAGGTGAGACGCTGATCGACCGCATCTATCACCTCGACCGCGGTTACGACCGGATGGAAACCAAACTCACCGCCATCGGCGCGAAGGTGCGCCGTATTTCCGGGAGCCAGGCATGAGCTCGATGCCGCAAACGTCGTCGTCGTCGGCGGTGAGCGCACCGCTCACGCTGGCTTTGTCGAAAGGGCGTATCTTCGAAGAGACGCTGCCGCTGCTCGCGGCGGCCGGCATTGAAGTGACCGAAGACCCGGAAACCTCGCGCAAGCTGATTCTGCCGACGACCGACGCGAACCTGCGCGTGATCGTAGTGCGCGCCACCGACGTGCCGACCTACGTTGAATACGGCGCGGCCGACTTCGGCGTAGCGGGCAAAGACGTGTTGCTCGAACACGGCGGCAGCGGCCTGTATCAGCCGGTCGACCTGGATATTGCGCGTTGCCGCATGTCGGTCGCGGTTGCGGCGGGTTTCGATTATGCGAACGCGGTGCGTCAGGGCGCACGCTTGCGCGTGGCGACCAAGTACGTGGAAACCGCCCGTGAACACTTTGCCGCCAAGGGCGTACACGTCGACCTGATCAAGCTGTACGGTTCGATGGAGCTGGCGCCGCTGGTTGGCCTGGCCGATGCGATTGTCGACCTGGTGAGCTCGGGCAACACCTTGCGCGCCAACAATCTTGTCGAGGTGGAGGAGATCATGCAGATTTCGTCGCGCCTCGTGGTGAACCAGGCCGCGCTGAAGTTGAAGCGCGCCGCGTTGCGGCCGATTCTCGACGCGTTCGAACGCGCGACGAAAGCCGGCTGAGCACCGCCGCTCGTGCCCGATAGTGCCCGTGTGACCACGCCCTGAAGCGCGCCTTACCGAAACGGATACCCGTATGTCTATCAAGATTCGCAAACTCGATTCCACCGCACCCGACTTCCAGAAGTCGTTGCACGCGGTGCTCGCGTTCGAGGCGAGCGAAGACGAAGCAATCGAGCGCTCGGTCGCGCAGATTCTGAACGACGTGAAGGCGCGCGGCGACGCGGCGGTGCTCGAGTACACGCAGCGCTTCGACCGGCTCGAAGCGAAGAGCGTTGGCGCGCTCGAATTGCCGATGTCCGAGCTGGAAGCCGCGCTCGAAAGTCTCGAGCCGAAGCGCCGCGCGGCGCTCGAAGCGGCGGCGGCGCGCGTGCGCGGCTACCACGAGAAGCAGAAGATCGAATGCGGCAGCCATAGCTGGCAGTACACGGAAGCCGACGGCACGGTGCTCGGCCAGAAGGTCACACCGCTCGATCGCGCGGGGATTTACGTGCCGGGCGGCAAGGCGGCGTATCCGTCGTCGGTGTTGATGAACGCGATTCCGGCGCGGGTGGCCGGCGTGCGCGAAATCGTCATGGTCGTGCCCACGCCGGACGGCGTGAAGAATCCGCTGGTGCTGGCGGCCGCGTTGCTGGGCGGCGTGGACCGCGTGTTCACGATCGGCGGCGCGCAGGCCGTAGGCGCGTTGGCCTACGGCACGGAAACGGTGCCCGCGGTCGACAAGATCTGCGGTCCGGGCAACGCGTATGTCGCGTCGGCCAAACGTCGCGTGTTTGGCACGGTCGGCATCGACATGATCGCCGGGCCGTCGGAAATTCTCGTGCTGTGCGACGGCACCACCGACCCGCGCTGGGTCGCCATGGACCTGTTTTCGCAAGCCGAGCACGACGAACTCGCGCAATCCATTTTGCTGTGTCCGGACGACGCGTTCATCAACCGCGTGCACGACGCGATCAACGAACTCCTGCCGACCATGCCGCGCCGCGACGTGATTCTGGCGTCGCTCGAAGGACGCGGCGCGCTGATCAAGGTGCGCGACATGGCCGAAGCCTGCGCGATCGCCAACGACATCGCGCCGGAGCACCTCGAAATCTCCGCGCTGGAGCCGCATCAGTGGGGCCAACTGATCCGCCATGCCGGCGCGATCTTCCTCGGCCGCTACACGAGCGAAAGTCTCGGCGACTACTGCGCGGGCCCGAATCACGTGCTGCCTACGTCGCGCACCGCACGGTTCTCGTCGCCGCTGGGCGTCTATGATTTCTTCAAGCGTTCGAGCGTGATCGAAGTCAGCGCGGAAGGTGCGCAGACGCTCGGCGAGATCGCCGCCGAACTCGCCTACGGCGAAGGCCTGCAGGCCCATGCCCGCAGCGCCGAATACCGGATGCGGCAAAACAACGACCGCGGCTGAGTCAGGCAGAGCAGGGCAGCGCGCGGCGAAACGGCTGAGCGCAACGAGGAAGCGGGCATTGCATCGAGGGGATGCCCGCGAACTTCGGCGACAGATTTCAACTGTTTTCCCGTTCAATCAAGACAACCCAGACCGGCCTGAGGCAGCCCGCGTGCCGCCGACACCAGGCCGGAGACCTTCCCGCGACCGGTCCACTGTCCACAGATCTATGACGACACCTCAAGACATCATCCGCCGCGACGTGCTCGCCATGACGAGCTATCCAGTTTCGGACGCCACGGGCTTCATCAAGCTCGACGCGATGGAAAACCCGTTCCTGCTGCCGCCTGCTCTGGCCGCGAAGCTGGGCGAACATCTGGCGGCGGTGGCGTTGAACCGTTATCCGGCACCGCGTCCGGAAGCGCTGATCGACAAGATCAAGCGCGTGATGGGCGTGCCGGCCGGTTGCGACGTGTTGCTCGGCAATGGTTCGGACGAGATCATCGCGATGGTGTCGATCGCGTGCGCGCAGCCGGGCGCCAAGGTGCTCGCGCCGATGCCGGGTTTCGTGATGTATCAGATGTCGGCGAAGCTGGCGAATCTGGAGTTCGTCGGCGTGCCGCTGAACGCGGATTTCACGCTCGACGTTGAAGCCATGCTCGCGGCGATCGCCGAGCATCAGCCGGCGATCGTCTATCTGGCGTACCCGAACAACCCGACCGGCACGATGTTCGGCGACGCCGACATGGAGCGGATCATCGCCGCGGCGAGCAAGAGCCTCGTGGTGATCGACGAGGCGTATCAGCCGTTCGCGCAGCAAAGCTGGCTGCCGCGCGCGGGTTCGTACGACAACGTCGTCGTGATGCGCACGGTGTCCAAGCTCGGTCTGGCCGGCATCCGCCTCGGCTATCTGGTCGGCAAGGCTGCATGGCTGACCGAATTCGACAAGGTGCGGCCGCCGTACAACACCAACGTGCTCACGCAGGCCGCCGCCGATTTCCTGCTCGACCATATCGAAGTGCTCGACGCGCAAGCCGCGCTGCTGCGCGAAGAGCGCACAAACCTCGCGCAGGCCGTAGCGGCACTGCCGGGCGCCGAAGTGTTCCCGAGCGCCGGCAACTTCCTGCTGGTGCGCGTGCCCGACGCGTCGGTTCTGTTCGAAACGCTGCTGACAGCGCGGGTTTTGATCAAAAACGTGAGTAAAATGCATCCATTGCTGGCGAATTGCGTGCGTTTGACCGTCGGTTCCGCGGAAGAAAATGCGCAATTGATCGCCGCACTGAAACTCGTGCTGCACTGAACCGCGCGCCGAATGGCCGCTTCCCCCTCCCACCTACCCATCGCTTTCTAGCTCGATTCGAGGAATTACCATGCGCCTTGCGGAAGTCGTTCGCAACACCAGCGAAACGCAGATCCGTGTGAAGATCAATCTGGACGGCACCGGTCAGCAAAAGCTGGCCACCGGTGTGCCGTTTCTGGACCACATGCTCGACCAGATCGCACGGCATGGATTGTTCGACCTCGACATTGAAGCGCATGGCGACCTGCAGATCGACGACCACCACACGGTGGAAGACGTCGGCATCACGCTCGGCCAGGCCGTCGCCAAGGCGATCGGCGATCGCAAGGGCATCGTTCGCTACGGTCATTCTTACGTGCCGCTCGACGAAGCGCTGTCGCGCGTCGTGATCGATTTTTCCGGCCGTCCTGGCCTCGAATTCCACGTGCCGTTCACGCGCGCACGGATCGGTACGTTCGACGTCGATCTGTCGATCGAGTTTTTCCGCGGCTTCGTGAATCATGCTGGCGTCACGCTGCATATCGACAATCTGCGCGGCTTGAACGCCCATCATCAGATGGAAACGGTGTTCAAGGCGTTCGGACGTGCGTTGCGCATGGCCACCGAAATGGATGCACGCGCGGCGGGGCAGATTCCGTCGACCAAGGGCAGCCTTTAAGCGACTCAACTACCAGGACCGGAAGCAGCGCCGCATGGCGCTTGCGCCCCGTGTGCAATGGACATTCTGAAGTCGTTTATCTCGCTGCTGGCGCTGATCAATCCGGTCGGCGCCATCCCGTTCTTTCTGAGTTTGACGACGCATCAGAGCGACGTCGAGCGGCGTAGAACCATCCGCATTGCGGCGATTTCGGTGTTCTGCGTGATTGCGGTGACCACGCTGCTCGGGCAACAGATCATCGGCTTCTTTGGCATTTCGGTCGGCTCGCTCGAAGTGGGCGGCGGGATCATCATGCTGCTGATGGCGATCAACATGCTGAACGCGCAGATCGGCAACAGCCGGTCGACGCCGGAAGAGCGTCACGAAGCCGAGCAGAAGGACAACATCGCGGTCGTGCCGTTGGCGATCCCGCTGTTGACCGGGCCGGGTGCGATCAGCACCACGATCATTTACGCGGCCGGTTCGGCGCACTGGTACGACCGGCTTAGCCTCATTGCGATCGGCGCGGTATTGGCGACGATCTGCTTTTTTTCGCTGCGTTTGGCCGAACCGATTGCCCGCTGGGTCGGTCGCACGGGTATCAATATCGGCACGCGGCTCATGGGTTTGATGTTATCGGCGCTGGCGGTGGAATTCATCGTCGATGGATTGAAGGCATTGCTGCCTAACTTGAAATGAAAACTTCGATAGCGATTGTGGATTACGGCATGGGCAACCTGCGTTCGGTGGCCCAGGCATTGCGCAAAGCGGCGCCGGAAGCGGACGTGGCGATTGTCGACCAGCCGGACGCGATTCGCGCGGCCGATCGTGTCGTGCTGCCCGGCCAGGGCGCGATGCCCGACTGTATGCGCAGCCTCGGCGAGTCCGGCTTGCAGGAAGCGGTGCTTGAAGCGTCGCGCAGCAAGCCGCTGATGGGCGTGTGTATCGGCGAGCAGATGCTGTTCGACTGGAGCGCCGAGGGCGATACGCGCGGCCTCGGCCTGTTGCCGGGCAAGGTGCTGCGTTTCGACCTGGCCGGCCAGATGCAGGACGACGGCTCGCGCTTCAAGGTCCCGCAAATGGGCTGGAACCGCGTGCGTCAGGCGCAACCGCATCCGCTGTGGGACGGCGTGGCCGACAACGCCTTTTTCTATTTCGTGCATAGCTACTATGTTGTGCCCGACAATGCCGCCCATACAACCGGCGAAACGGTGTACGGTGTGCCCTTTACCTCGGCGGTGGCGCGGGATAACATCTTCGCGACCCAATTCCACCCGGAAAAGAGCGCCGAAGCGGGGCTGCGTGTGTATCGCAACTTCGTGCACTGGAACCCGTGAGCGCCTTTCTTCATCCTGTTGCCGTGTGCCGTTCCGCCACAAGTGGGGCGTGCGCCACGCGCCACGACCGTAACACCCAGACCCTGCTGCCGAACGGCGCTCGGCTGGAGCGTCGAAAGAGTTGTACTAAACTAGCGAAACGGCGTTCGGGCGGGCTGGCTCTCCAGCCGCTGCCGCCGACCATCAACCCCTTCCCAGACAACACCCGATTGCTATGCTGCTGATTCCCGCCATCGACCTGAAAGATGGTCACTGTGTACGCCTCAAGCAGGGCGATATGGACCAGGCGACAATTTTCTCCGAGGAACCGGCGGCGATGGCCCGACATTGGGTCGACCGCGGCGCCCGGCGTCTGCACCTCGTCGACCTGAACGGCGCGTTCGCCGGCAAGCCGAAGAATGAAGACGCGATCCGCGCGATCATCGAGGAAGTGGGCGGCGCGATTCCCGTGCAACTGGGCGGCGGCATCCGCGACCTGAACACGATCGAACGCTATCTCGACGACGGCTTGTCGTACGTGATCATCGGCACGGCGGCGGTGAAGAATCCGGGCTTTCTGCAGGACGCCTGCACGGCGTTCGGCGGCCATATCATCGTCGGCCTGGACGCGAAAGACGGCAAGGTCGCAACCGACGGCTGGAGCAAGCTGACCGGCCACGAAGTCGCCGATCTCGCGCGCAAGTTCGAGGATTACGGCTGCGAATCGATCATCTACACCGACATCGGCCGCGACGGCATGCTGCAAGGCATCAACATCGAAGCGACGGTGCGCCTTGCGCGCGCGGTGAAGATTCCGGTGATCGCGAGCGGCGGGCTGTCGAACCTCGCGGACATCGAGTCGCTGTGCGAAGTCGAGGACGAAGGCATTGAAGGCGTGATCTGCGGCCGGGCGATCTACTCGGGCGATCTCGACTTCACGGCCGCACAGACGCTCGCGGACCGGCTGCGCGAATCGGACGACGCTTAAGTAAGCTTAAGACGGCTTCGGGACTTCGGGCACGCGCCCTGGTTCACGCTTCTTCGGGCGCGAATTTCGGATGAGTGCCTCGGTCAGGCGTTGCCGGCAGCGGATCGTCGGCGTCTGACGCTGTCGTGGTGGCGCCGTTCACAGCGTGCGCCGTCATGCCGTCCGCATACGACACACCGGCGGCGCGGCTCGCCGCAACCGGCCGCGCCGGCCCTGCGCCGCTCGCCCACGCGAGCGGCCTCATCAGCGGTATTGGCAGAATTGCACGATCATGGCTCTAGCTAAACGCATCATCCCCTGTCTCGACGTCACGGCTGGCCGCGTGGTCAAGGGCGTCAACTTCCTCGAACTGCGCGATGCCGGCGATCCGGTCGAAATCGCCCGCCGCTACGACGATCAGGGCGCCGACGAACTCACCTTCCTCGACATCACCGCGACCTCCGATCAGCGCGATCTGATCCTGCCGATCATCGAAGCGGTCGCCTCGCAAGTGTTCATTCCGCTGACGGTCGGCGGCGGCGTGCGTGCCGTCGAAGACGTGCGGCGTCTGCTGAACGCGGGCGCGGACAAGATCAGCATGAACTCGTCGGCGGTGGCGAATCCGCAACTCGTGAAAGACGCGACGGATAAATACGGCTCGCAATGCATCGTCGTCGCGATCGACGCGAAGCGCGTTTCCGCGGACGGCGAAACGCCGCGCTGGGAAGTCTTCACGCACGGCGGGCGCAAGGCCACGGGCCTCGAAGCGGTCGAATGGGCACGCAAGATCGCCGAACTCGGCGCCGGCGAAATCCTGCTGACCAGCATGGACCGCGACGGCACCAAGAGCGGCTTCGACCTCGCGCTCACGCGCGCAGTGTCGGACGCGGTGCCGATTCCCGTGATCGCGTCGGGCGGCGTGGGCAACCTGCAGCATCTGGCCGACGGCATTAAAGACGGTCACGCGGATGCGGTGCTGGCCGCCAGCATCTTCCACTATGGCGAGCACACGGTCGGCGAGGCCAAGCGCTTCATGGCCGAACAAGGCATTTCGGTGAGGTTGTAACGTGGTGAATCCAACGGCCGTGACCTGGCTCGACAAGGTCAAGTGGGACGCGAACGGCCTCGTGCCGGTGATCGCGCAGGAAGCGTCGACGAACGACGTGCTGATGTTCGCGTGGATGAACCGCGACGCGCTGGCGAAAACCATCGAAACGAATCGCGCGGTGTATTTCTCGCGCTCGCGTCAGCGGCTGTGGTTCAAGGGCGAAGAGTCCGGCCACGTGCAGCACGTGCATGAAGTGCGGCTCGATTGCGACGAAGACGTCGTGCTGCTGAAAGTCGAGCAGGTGTCGGGCATTGCCTGCCACACCGGCCGTCACTCGTGCTTTTTCCAGAAATTCGAAGGCTCGGTGGACGACGGCGACTGGGTTGCCGTCGATCCCGTGCTGAAAGACCCCGAACACATCTACAAATGACGCAATCCACGCCCACCTCTGAATCCGCCTCGTCCACCACCGACACGCTGATGCGCCTCGCGGCGATCATCGACAGCCGCAAGGGCGGCGATCCGGACGTCTCGTACGTGTCGCGCCTGTTCCACAAGGGCGACGACGCGATCCTCAAGAAGATCGGCGAAGAAGCCACCGAAGTCGTGCTGGCGGCCAAAGACACGCGCCACGGCGGCGCGCCGAAGGAACTGGTCGGCGAAGTCGCGGATCTGTGGTTTCACTGCCTCGTGATGCTGTCGCACTTCGAGTTGAGCCGGCGGACGTGCTCGCCGAACTCGAGCGCCGCGAAGGCCTGTCGGGCATCGAGGAAAAGGCGCTGCGCAAAAGCCGCGAGCGCGAGCAGAACGGCGACTGAGTGCCGCGAGCGTCGCCTCGCCTTGAATTGGCGAGCGACGGCGCTCATATGGCATTGAGTACATCGATCGCATCCACGGGAGGACGCCAGCATGGAACAGTCGCACGAAAGCTACCCGCCGCCGGTCTATCGCAACGCCATCGAGCCGGAACGCGAACGCAGCCTGCGCACGCTCACGCACATTCTGTACGCGCTGTACGCGGTGCATTGGCTCACGGGCGGCGTGTCGATCCTGGTCGCGATCATCATCAATTACATCAAGCGGGCCGACGTGGCGGGCACGCCGTACGAAGCCCACTTCGAATGGCAGATCCGTTCGTTCTGGGCGGCGTTGGTGGGTTATGCGATTGGCGGCGTGCTGCTGTTCGTGCTGGTCGGCATTCCGATCCTCTGGGCCGTCAGCATCTGGATGTTGTACCGTATTATCAAGGGCTGGCTGTATCTGTACGATAACAAGCCGTTCGCGAATCCGCGTAGCTGGGTCTGAGCGTCGTCCGATCATGGGTCGGACCTGAGTTCAGCCTCCCGCCGCGTGGCGTTTCGCGCTCCAGCCCTACTGCGTCAGGAATACGATGAGTCACGACCCGAACTGCCTTTTCTGCAAGATCGCCGCCGGCGAAATTCCGTCGACCAAAGTCCACGAAGACGAAGAGTTCCTGGCCTTCCGCGACATCCGTCCGGCGGCCGAAACGCATGTGCTGGTGATTCCGCGCAAACACATCCCGACCCTGTCGAATTGCACCGAAAACGATGCACCGCTGCTTGGTAGAATGCTTGTCTTGGTGGCGCGTCTGGCCGACCAGTTGGGCGTGGCGTACAGCGGCGGCGAGACGGGTTTTCGCACGGTGATCAACACTGGGCCGGGCGGCGGGCAAGAGGTGTATCACCTGCACGCGCACATTCTTGCGGGGCCGCGTCCGTGGCAACGCATGGGCTGATAGCGTGGCCGCGGTCTTTTACGGCATTGTAATAACGCCGACGCGGTCGGCCGGTCACAATGCCGTTCGCTGGTTGTGGCGGTGCAGCAGTGGTGCCGCCAGTTGAATCGGAACGGCTTGCGGTAACGTATAGATGAAGCGGCAGCGCTTCGAGTCACGCCGTAAGGCGCAAGAGTTTTGCCGCTCACTGGGCGGCGTCGGGGTTAAGGAGAGTAGTCATGGGTTCGTTTAGCATTTGGCATTGGCTCATCGTGTTGCTGATTGTGGCGCTCGTGTTCGGCACGAAGAAGCTGCGCAATATCGGCGGCGATCTGGGTGGCGCGGTGAAGGGCTTCAAGGAAGGCATGAAAGAAGCCGAAACGCCCGCAGGCGAAGCGCAGCAGCGCGAGCTGCCGCGCAACGGCGCCGTGGATGTGGAAGCGAAGGAAAAAGCGCCGCGTTCCGGCGATTACCGCTAAGCCGCGGCTTACCCGCGTTACTGACGGACATTCCACTTCATGCTGGACCTCGGTCTAACCAAGATGGCGCTGATCGGCGTCGTCGCGCTGGTCGTACTCGGGCCTGAGCGCCTGCCACGCGTCGCCCGCACGGCCGGCGCGCTGTTCGGCCGCGCGCAGCGGTATATCAACGACGTCAAGGCTGAAGTCACCCGCGAAATCGAACTCGACGAACTGCGTCGCATGAAAACCGAGTTCGAAGCGGCGGCGAGCAATGTCGAAACGTCCGTTCAGGACAATCTGCGCAAGCACGAAACCGAACTGAACGACGCGTGGAACAGCGGCTCGTCGGTGTCGCCGAGCATTGCCGGCGGCGCGCTCGAAGACGTCGGCACGACGTCGTGGCCCAGCAGTACGCCGCCCGCCGGTCCGAAGCGTAAGAACTGGCGCGTCAAGCAGGGGGCCATGCCCGCCTGGTACAAGCGCGCCACCGTGCGCCGTACGCGCGTGCAGTCGGGCGCGGCGCGCGTCGCGCGTCATACGCCGGCCACCATGCGTCGTCCGACGCGGTTCTTCTGATGATCAGAACGACAATCTCTAACCGAGGGCCGGCGTGAGCGACCCCCAGCAAACCCAGGACGAAGGCACTGAAGAGACCTTCATTTCCCACCTCGTTGAATTGCGCGATCGCATCATCCGCGCTGGCCTTGCCGTCATCGTGGTGTTCGTCGGGCTCGTGTATTGGGCGCCGGATATTTTCCGGCTGCTGGCGCGCCCGCTGATGCAGAACTTGCCGAAGGACGGCAAGATGATTGTCACCGACGTGACCGGCTCGTTCTTTGTGCCGATGAAGGTGACCATGCTGGTCGCTTTTGTGATCGCGCTGCCTATCGTGCTGTACCAGATCTGGGCATTCGTCGCACCGGGTCTTTACCAGCACGAGAAGAAACTGGTCGGGCCGCTGGTGGGCAGCAGCTACACGCTGTTCCTGTGCGGCATGGCGTTCGCGTACTTCGTGGTGTTCCCGACCATCTTCCGCGTGATGGCGCACTACAACGCGCCGCTCGGCGCGGAGATGACCACCGACATCGACAATTACCTGAGCTTCGTGCTGACCATGTTCCTCGCGTTCGGCGTGACGTTCGAAGTGCCGATCATCGTGGTGCTGCTGGTCCGCATGAATGTGCTGACCATCAAGAAGCTCCGGGAGATTCGCCCGTATGTGATCGTCGGCGCGTTCATCATTTCCGCCGTGGTAACGCCGCCGGACGTGTTCTCGCAACTGATTCTGGCGATTCCGCTGATCGTGCTGTACGAGGCGGGGATCATCGCGGCGCGGCTGATTGTCGGCAAGCAGACGGCTGTGACCGACGAGGCAAGTGCACCAGATTGATGTTGATATCGTTTCGCTGGCGAGAGGTTCTGGTTAAAGCGAGACGGTGGGTCAAAAAGGCCGAGGCCGAGGCAAACAAAAAGGGCAGTCCGTTGCGGACTGCCCTTTTTGCTTTTGGTGCGGTGTTCGTCCAGCCGCCGTCGTTCAACCGCCGTCGTCGTCCTGCTGATCGCCGCCGCCGTTGTCGTTATCTTCAGCCGGCTGCTTGGGCGGCGCGGGGCGCTTGCCGATCGTCACATCCAGATCCATTTCGCGGCTCTTGCGCACGAGGTGCACCTTCGCGGCCGTACCCGGCTTGATCTGTGCGATCACGTTCAACAGACGCGTGGTGTCGGTAATCTCCTGACCGTTCACGCTCACCAGGATGTCGCCCGGCTTGATGCCCGCGCGGTCGGCAGGACCGTTCTTCAACACGCCGGCGACGATCGCCCCCGACTTCTGCTCGAGCCCGAACGACTCGGCGATCTCCGGCGTCACGTCCTGCGGCTCGACGCCAATCCAGCCGCGCGTGACCGACCCGGTCGTGATGATGCTCTCCAGCACGCTGCGCGCCGTCGACACCGGAATCGCGAAGCCGATGCCCAACGAGCCGCCCGAACGCGAATAAATCGCCGTGTTGATGCCGAGCAGATTGCCGTTCACGTCGACCAGTGCGCCGCCCGAGTTACCCGGATTGATTGCCGCGTCGGTCTGAATGAAGTTCTCGAACGTATTGATGCCGAGGTGGCTGCGCCCGAGCGCGCTGACAATGCCCATGGTCACCGTCTGGCCGACGCCGAACGGATTGCCGATCGCCAGCACCACATCGCCCACGCGCGTCTGGTCCATACGGCCAAGCGTGATGGTGGGCAGGTTGGTCATGTTGACCTTCAGCACGGCCAGGTCCGTTTCCGGATCGACGCCGATCACCTTCGCAGTCGTGGTGCGACCATCGGCCAGCGCGATTTCGATCTGATCGGCGCCGTCCACGACGTGCTGGTTCGTTAGAATGTAACCTTCCGAACTCACTATCACACCCGAGCCCAGGTTGGATGCGGGCTCCTGCTGTTGCTTACGGTTGTTCTTGTCGCCGAAAAAGTAGCGGAACAGCGGATCTTTCGCGCGCGGGTCGGGTGGCAGTGAGCCATCCTTGCTGGAGAACACGTTGACGACCGCGGGCATCGCTTTCTGGGCGGCGTCTGCATAAGACGCCTGAGCGGGGCCGCCGCCGATGCCAGGCGCTACTTCCCGGAGGGCGACGATCGGTTCGGCGAGTTGCTTGCCGAATTGCCCTTGACGCTGGAGCCACTGCGGTTTGAGCGTCGCAATGATGAACATCAGCGCCAACAGCACAGTCACCGCTTGGGCAAAGAACAGCCAAAAGCGTCTAAGCATCTGAAGACTAGAGGTTTATATGGATCGGATCGAACTTGAATTGTACTTGAACAATCTCCTTGAAACCGCGCGCTTCAAGGACTATTGCCCCAATGGATTGCAGGTCGAAGGGCGACGTCGCATAAATAAGCTCGCGACCGGTGTGACCGCGTCGGTGGCCTTTCTGGAGGCCGCGCTCGATTGGGGCGCGGACGCTGTGCTGGTCCATCACGGCTACTTCTGGCGCAACGAAGCGCCGCAGATCACGGGCCGCAAACACGCGCGCCTGAAGCTGCTGATCGCCAACGACCTGAGCCTGTTCGCCTACCACCTGCCGCTCGACGACCATCCGCTGTTCGGCAACAACGCGCAGATCGGCGAGAAGATGGGCTGGATTAGCGACGCGCGTTTCGGCGACAACGACCTCGGCTGGCTCGCCACATTTCCGATGCCGATCACGCTCTCGCACCTCACCGCCGAAATCGAGCAGACGCTCGGCCGCACGCCGCTCGTGTTCGGCGACCCGGATCGCGAGTTGCGTCGCGTGGGCTGGTGCACGGGCGCCGCGCAAGGCATGTTCGACGCCGCCATCAACGCGGGCGCCGACGTCTATCTGACCGGCGAAGTCTCGGAGTCGGTCATGCACACGTCGGCGGAGAGCGGCGTGGCGTTTCTCGCGGCCGGCCATCACGCGACCGAGCGTTTCGGCGTGCAGGCCGTGGGCAAACATCTGTCCGAGCAATTCGATATCGAGCACGTGTTTATCGATATCCCTAATCCGGTTTGAATTGCCCGGTAGGAAAACCCAGGTAAAGGCGAGACAAAAGCGGCGAAATGCCGCACCAGGCGTATTAGCGAAGAAAAAGGTACGAATAACGCATAAGACGCTTAAAAGAAGATGCGAAAAAGTTTGCGATTTGTACGGAGAAACCCTGATCTATCAAGGACTTCGCACGGTTTTTGGCAATCGGCCCTTGTAAATGGCGACTCCATTCGCGCAAACTAGCGGCGGTAGAAGACGTGAAGGAAAAATCCAACTCAGAAGTGGGGCGTGTGATGCGAGACAAGGAAGATGAACGCGTCGACGGCGGCCGCCGTACCTGGCTGATTGCGACGACCGTAGCAGGTGGCATAGGAGGCGTTGCCACTGTCGTACCCTTTGTTAGTTCGTTTGCACCATCTGAAAAGGCCAAGGCAGCAGGTGCCCCGGTCGAAGTCGATATCAGTAATCTCAAGCCCGGCGACATGATGACTGTTGCCTGGCGCGGTAAGCCGGTGTGGATCATCAACCGCACCGACAGAATGCTCGCCGATGTCCAGAAAGCCGATAACGAAGTAGCGGATCCCCACACCAAGAATCCTTTTTCGATGCCGTTGCCGGAGTACTGCAACAACGAATTCCGTTCACGCACCGATCACAAGAACCTTTTTGTCGCCGTCGCCGTGTGCACCCATCTGGGCTGCACGCCGACACCGCGCTTCCAGGAGGGCGCGCAGCCCAATCTGCCGGACGACTGGCCGGGCGGCTTTTTGTGCCCTTGCCACGGCTCGACCTACGACATGGCCGGCCGCGTCTTCAAGAACAAACCTGCGCCGCAGAACCTCGACATCCCGCCCTACATGTTCACTACGGCCACCAGCCTCGTGATCGGCAAGGACGAGAAAGGAGAAGCGTAATGGCGATCGAACACGAAGTAGAGACGACCGGGCTGGTCGGCTGGATCGACCGGCGCTTTCCGCTGACCTCCACCTGGAAAAAGCACGTTTCCGAGTACTACGCGCCGAAGAATTTCAACTTCTGGTACTTCTTCGGGTCGCTCGCGCTGCTGGTGCTGGTCAATCAGATCGTCACCGGCATCTTCCTCACCATGAACTACAAGCCCGACGCGACGCTCGCGTTCTCGTCGGTCGAGTACATCATGCGCGAGGTGCCGTGGGGCTGGCTGATCCGCTATATGCACTCGACGGGCGCGTCGATGTTCTTCGTCGTCGTGTATCTGCATATGTTCCGCGGGCTGATGTACGGCTCGTACCGCAAGCCGCGCGAACTGGTGTGGGTGTTCGGCTGCGCGATCTTTCTGTGCCTGATGGCCGAGGCGTTCTTCGGCTACCTGCTGCCGTGGGGACAGATGTCGTTCTGGGGCGCGCAGGTGATCGTGAACCTGTTCTCGGCGATTCCGTTCATCGGCCCCGATCTGTCGCTGTGGATTCGCGGTGACTATGTGGTCTCGGACGTCACGCTGAACCGCTTCTTCGCGTTTCACGTGATCGCGATTCCGCTAGTGCTGATCGGGCTGGTGGTCGCGCATCTGGTGGCGCTGCACGAAGTGGGGTCGAACAACCCGGACGGCATCGAGATCAAGGCGAAGAAGGGTCCGGACGGCATTCCGCTCGACGGCATTCCGTTCCACCCGTACTACTCGGTGCACGATTTCATGGGCGTGTCGGTGTTCCTGTTTATTTTCGCCGCGATCATCTTCTTCGCGCCGGAAATGGGCGGGTATTTCCTGGAAGCGAATAACTTCATTCCGGCTAATCCGCTGCAAACGCCGCAGGAAATTGCGCCAGTGTGGTACTTCACCGCGTTCTATGCGATGTTGCGCGCCACCACGGATCAGTTCAAGTATGTGCTGATGGTCGCGATCGCGGCGCTTGGCCTGCTTGCGCTGGTGCGCGCGCACGGCAAGTGGAAGCTCGGCTTGCCGGTGCTCGCGGTGCTGGTGGTGCTGGCCATGGCCTTCACCGAATCGAAGTTCTGGGGCGTGGTGGTGATGGGCGGCGCGGTGATCTCGCTGTTTTTCCTGCCGTGGCTCGACCGCTCGCCGGTCAAGTCGATCCGCTACCGGCCGTTTTTTCACAAGGTGTTCTACGGGATCTTCGTAGTCGTTTTCCTGACGCTGGGCTTCCTCGGTACGAAACCACCGTCGCCGGTTTCCACGCTGATTGCCCAGATCTGCGCGCTGATCTATTTCGCGTTTTTCCTCGGTATGCCGTTCTGGACGCGGCTTGGCACGTTCAAGCAGCCACCCGAACGGGTGCGGTTCAAGCCTCACTAATCGCGAGCCAGGAGAACACGAAATGAAAAAACTGCTTACGAAGTGCGCGCTGATCGGCGCGACACTGCTCGCGGTGCTGGGTACGCCGGTGCACGCGGACGAGAATTTCCCACTCGACCGCGCGCCCGATAACGCGGAGAATTTCGCTTCTTTGCAGCACGGCGCGCAATTGTTTGTAAACTACTGCCTGAATTGCCACAGCGCGAACCTGATGCGCTACAACCGGCTGACCGACCTCGGCATCACGCCGGCGGAAATTCAGTCGAACCTGTTGTTCACTACCGACAAGGTCGGCAACACCATGACCGTGGCAATGCGCCCGGACGACGCGAAAGTGTGGTTCGGCGCGGCGCCGCCAGATTTGTCGGTAGAAGCGCGGGCGCGCGGCAAGGACTGGCTGTACACGTATCTGCGCAGTTTTTATCGCGACGATACGCGGCCGACCGGCTGGAACAATCTGGTGTATGAAAACGTGAGCATGCCGCATGTGCTGTGGCAGCTTCAGGGGCAACGTACCGCGAAGTTCGGTGACGAAACCGACGAAAGAACTGGCGAGACGGTACACAAATTTGTCGGCTACCAGCAGGTCACTCCGGGGACGATGTCGCCGGTAGATTATGATTCTGCTGTGGCCGACCTCGTGTCGTACCTGTCATGGATGTCCGAACCGACGCAGAAAACCCGCAAACAGCTTGGCGTGTGGGTACTGATGTTCCTCGGCGTCCTGAGCTTTTTCGCCTGGCGACTGAACGCCGCGTACTGGAAACATATCAAATAATCACGCCGTCACGCGGCGTGGGGCCGGCGCCAGGAAAAACCTGCTGAACGGTTTTTCCGTGCGCTGGCCTTTCAGCTTTTTGAGGAAACGTAAACATGATGGTTCTGTATTCCGGCACAACTAGCCCGTTCTGCCAGCGCTGCCGGCTGGTGTTGTTCGAAAAGGGCATGGACTTCGAAATCCGCGACGTCGACCTGTTTAACAAGCCGGAAGACATCGCCGTGATGAATCCGTATGGTCAAGTGCCGATTCTCGTCGAACGGGACCTGATTCTGTACGAATCGAACATCATCAACGAGTACATCGACGAGCGCTTCCCGCACCCGCAACTGATGCCGGCCGATCCGGTTCAGCGCGCGCGCGCCCGTCTGTTCCTGCTGAACTTCGAAAAGGAACTGTTCGTTCACGTCGGCACGCTCGAAAACGAAAAGGGCAAGGCCGCCGAGAAGAATCACGAAAAGGCTCGCCTCGCGATCCGCGATCGCCTGACGCAGCTCGCACCGATCTTCCTGAAGAACAAGTACATGCTCGGCGAAGAGTTCTCGATGCTCGACGTCGCGATCGCGCCGCTGCTGTGGCGTCTGGACCACTACGGCATCGAACTGTCGAAGAACGCCGCACCGCTGATGAAGTACGCCGAGCGCATTTTCAGCCGCCCGGCTTATATCGAAGCGCTGACGCCGTCGGAAAAGGTGATGCGTCGTTGAGTTTGGCTTTAGGGTGCGGGCGCCGCGCGGTAGTCGTGGCGCGGCCCCGCATCCGGTAAGAGGACTGTTGATGCAAGAGATTTCCACCAAGCCCTATCTGCTGCGCGCGTTGTACGAGTGGTGCACGGATAACGGCTATACGCCGCACATCGCGGTCCGGGTCGACAATCAGACGCGCGTGCCGCGTCAGTTTGTGCGTGACAACGAGATTGTATTGAACATCAGCTTCGAGGCGACCAGCCAGCTGCAGATGGGCAACGAATGGATCGAGTTCAGCGCACGCTTCTCCGGCAAGTCGCACAAGATCGAGGTGCCGATCGCCAATATTCTCGCGATCTACGCGCGCGAAAACGGTCAGGGCATGGCGTTTCCGGTCGAGTCGGCAGGCGGTGAAGCGCAGGATTCGGGTGCGGACGCGGAACTGGCGGACGAAACCGAAGCGCCGGCCGCGCCGCGCGCAGTCGAGACTTCGGCTGCCGACGCAGCCGCCAAAGCCGAGGCCGCAACGGACGGCCCACAGCCGGACGACGATGGTTCAAAAGGTGGCGGAAGGGCTCGCCTCAAGATCGTAAAATGAAGTAGAATCACGGCCTCATGCCGGCTTAGCTCATCAGGTAGAGCGCTTGACTTGTAATCATGAGGTGGCGGGTTCGAGTCCTGCAGCCGGCACCAGAAGTACAAAACGGGGTTTCTGTTTATTCAGAAACCCCGTTTTTTTATTGGCGTTTTCGCAAAGCTTTTGCAAACAGCGTCTGGCGCGGACGCGTAAACGAAACGAGTGGCGGACACGCAATGCATGTCCGCCACTCGAGGGCAATTCAAAAGGCTTGATTTTTTAATTGGCGCTTTGAGGCGGTGGTGCGGCGCCTCAGTGCGCGATCTCTCAGGTCCTAGTGGGTACGGCCTTTCCCACAGGTTGAGAATGACTATAGCTGGGCGATACGGATCTGTCTATTGTTTGGCGGGAAAGCCCTGGTTACCCAAAACGCCTGAGTTAGACAAGTTACTGCACTTGTATAATCAATACGCATAATTTATTACCAAGGTCGCCGTGTCAGATAAGCGTCAACAAATTCTCGATACCGCAACGCTGCTGTTCAGCAAGCATGGCTACCACGCAGTGGGCGTGGACTGGATCATCGCCGAATCCGGGGTGGCGAAAATGACCATGTACCGACATTTCCCGTCCAAAACCGACCTGGTGATCGCCGTGTTGCGGCAACGCCAGGAGCAATGCGCGGTGTCGCTCAAAGCGTTTGTCGAAGAGGCCGATGCACCGCTCGTTCGCCTCGAACGGGTGTTCGACTGGCATGAGGACTGGTTTAGCAGCGAGACCTTCACGGGCTGCATGTTCACGCACGCTGCCGCCGAGTTTGCCGACAAAGGCAGCAGCATCCACGAAATTAGCGTCGAACAGAAAGCGGGTCTCACGCAATTCATCGAGCAATTGCTGGGGGACCTCACGTCGTCCGCGCAGGCCAAAATCCTCGCGCCGGTCATGGTAATGCTGCTCGACGGTGCCACTTTAGCGGTGCAGATTTCCAGTCGAAAAGGCGCGGCAGCCGAGGCCTGGAACGCCGCGCGCGCCTTGCTGGCTGTGCATTCCAAGGCAATGGCCTGATTCCACGACGGGTGAATGAGACCGGGCCGTCCAGCCCGGCGGTGAGGCGCGAAGCGGTCGAAAATCACCATATCTCTTTCACCTTGTCGATTGTGGACTTTTTCGTCCATATCCGGCTCTCCAGCAACGGCGACAAGGCTGTCCACGACGAATAGCGCACCGCTAACCCGGATGACAGAGGTACTATTCGGGCGTCAGTCGGCATCACTATCCAGTACTCCGGCGGGCAAGGCCCCCGACGACGCGAGTTTTCACCGCGTCCCTCCCGCAACACCGATCCCACCTCACCATGACCAGCCCCGCATTCATCACCTGGCCCGAAGCCGATGGCCCCCGCACTGCGCGTTGGCGCTCCGAAGCGGCCGTGCCGCCGCCCAAACGCGTGGTTGTCGCCGACGACCGCACGACCGCCGACTCGGCTTACCGCCTGGCGTGCGAAGGCACGGCGCTGCTGTGGAACGGCGACTTCCAGAACGCCCGTCAATTGCTGCAGGCCGTCACGCGACGTCTGGAGCGCAAACCGCGCAAACAAGGCGAAACGCCGATCGACGTATTCAACCTGCATCGGCAGGCGCAGTCGCAACGCGCGCGCACGCTCGGCATGATCCTGATTCCGCTCGACGCCGCGTACGCCATTCCGCTGCGCCGCGCGCCCGAGGTGCAGCAGGCCTGCGTGGAAACCTACGGACCGGCGACCGATGAGGCCTCGGTCGTCTCGTTGCGCGAATTGCTCGGTCTGATCGGCGCGCACGAGTGGCGCAAGAAGGGCGTCGAGATTCCCGCGCTCAGCGAGCGGATTCATCCGCATTACGGTGTGTTCTCGCCGGTGCGTGGCGAGTACGTGGATCTCGTCGCACGCACGCCGCTGCCGTCGTTGAACAAGGCGTTCGATATCGGCACCGGCACCGGCGTGTTGGCTGCGTTGCTCGCCAAGCGTGGCGTGAAGAAAATCGTCGCGACCGACCAGGATCCGCGCGCGCTCGACTGCGCGCGAGAGAATCTCACGCGGCTCGGTTATGACCAGCAGGTCGACGTGGTGAAGGCCGATCTGTTTCCGGAGGGGCGCGCTCCGCTGGTGGTCTGCAATCCGCCGTGGGTGCCGGCGCGGCCGGCATCGCCGCTCGAATATGCCGTCTACGATCCGGACAGCCGTATGTTGCTTGGTTTCCTGAACGGCCTGGCTGCGCATCTGTCGCCGGGCGGCGAGGGCTGGCTGATCCTGTCGGATTTTGCCGAGCATCTCGGGCTGCGTTCGCGCGAATGGTTGCTCGACGCGATCGACAAGGCAGGGCTGACGGTGGTGGGACGCGAGGATATTCGTCCGCGGCATCCGAAATCGACCGATGAGACCGACGCGCTTCACACGGCGCGTGTGGCTGAGTTGACTTCGTTGTGGCGGTTGAAGGCGCGTTAAGCTAAGCGCCAGGTGATGTGCTGAAGCGCCGTGCGTTGGTTAGTCTGACGCGCGGCGTTTTCGTTTGAGTGCTACGCAGCCGGCGTTTGCGGGGCGTCCGATGAGTCTGACCCATTCAGCCCAGCGCGCGCCGCAAGATAAGCAAGCGCGCCGCGCCCCGCCACCAGTCCACTGGCAAAGCACGCCGTCAACAGATAACCGCCGGTCGGCGCTTCCCAGTCAAGCATCTCTCCCGCGCAAAACGCGCCGGGCAGCTGCTCGACCATCAGATGCGCGTCGAGCGTTTCGAAAGGAATACCACCCGCCGTACTGATCGCTTCGGCGATCGGCCGCGCGCGGGTGAGCCGCACGGGCAGCGCCTTGATCGCGTGCGCCAACTGGTTCGAATCCGCGAATGTCTCCTTCGACAGAATCTCGTGCAGCAGCGCGAGTTTGACCCCGCCAATCCCGATTCGCCCTTGCAGATGGCTCGACATGGAACGCGAGCTGCGCGGTCGTGTGACTTCCGCGATCACTCGCTCCAAAGGCAAGCCCGGCGCCAGATCCAGCGCGATCGTCACGTCGCCGTCAGCGAGAATCCGCTCGCGAATCGCCGACGACAACGCGTAAATCAGGCTCCCTTCAAGGCCCGTTTCGGTCAGAAGTATTTCACCTTGTCGATTGTGGACAGTTTTGTCTATATCAGTGAGCGAAATGGCGACCGACTTGACCGGTTGTCCCGCGAAACGCTCGCGCAGATAGGCGCTCCAGTCGGCGTCGAAGCCGCAGTTCGCGGCGCGCAGCGGCGCCACCGGCACGTTGCGGGCGCTCATCAGCGGCACCCAGGCAGCGTCCGATCCGAGGCGCGGCCAGCTTGCGCCGCCGAGCGCGAAGACGACCGCATCGCAGGTTACGAGCTGTTCGCCGTCGGGCGTCGAGAACCGCAGCGTCTGTGTGCCGGATTGGCTCGCGGCGTCAGTTGCAACACCGCCTTCGGTATCCCAACCCACCCACTTATGGCGCATGTGGAAACGCACCCCCGTCTCTCTCAGCCGATGCAGCCAGGCGCGCAGCATCGGCGCGGCTTTCATGTCGGTGGGAAAAACGCGTCCTGAACTGCCGACGAACGTCTCGACGCCCAGCGCCTTTAGCCAGGCCCGCAGCGCCTCGGGACCGAGCGCGTCCAGCAGCGGCGCGATCTGCTGACGGCGCGCGCCATAGCGGCCGAGAAACGGCTCGAGCGCCTCGGAATGCGTGATGTTCATGCCGCCTTTGCCCGCCATCAGGAATTTGCGACCGACCGACGGCATCGCGTCGTAGACGTCGACTTGCACGCCATGGCGGGCGAGCGCCTCGGCGGCCATCAAGCCGGCGGGACCGCCGCCGATCACGACGACGCGGGCGGAATCAAGGGAAAAGGGCATGCAGTCCTGCGGATGAGCGGAGAGGCGGCGCGTAGCCCGGCAGCGAAAGACGAGGCCAACCCGGCGGCGCGAAGGCCGCTATTTTCACACCGCGGGCAGTGTTGGGCAAACGCACGGGCGGCGTTGAGATCGCTGGATGAACGTCGGGATCAACGCGCCGCGGCGCCGATCGCTCGTGCCGCGTGCTGGTGAATGGCCAGCCTTCGGGGCGAACCGCCCGGACTTGCGCGTTGCGCAACACAAGATGGCCGCGATCCGCGCAGGCGGTGCATTGCCGCCCGCTCGCTCGGATCGCCGTATTTTTATTCTCTAGCCGGGATACGCCTCGTCCACCTTCAACCCCGCCAGCTTGAAAATGACCCGCAGCGTCTGCGGTTTGATATCGCGGCGCGACGCGAGCGTCGTCATCACGAAGTCGAGCACTTTCGCGTACTTGAGCATGATCAGGCAGGTTTCCATGTCGACGCTGCCGTCGCGCATGACTTCAGCCAGGCGCAGCATTTCCGTGGAGATATCGCGGGCCATCTCCAGTTCGAGCTGCTGTTTTTCGGACCAGGCTGGGGTGGCGATCAGCTTCGCCAGCATTTCCTGAAACTTCTGTTCGACGTTTCCGTTGGGTATCGTATCCATTGCTGCCTCTTCTATTATCCGAGCACGCGTCCAGTCGAGATCACGGCGCGCTGCTGGTTACGTAACGTTCGGCCCGTGTTCCGGGACCGTCCTCCCCACATGCATTCGGTTCGCGTGATCGAAGCCACGTCCGGCAGCTTGTTGTTATCGGCGATACGGCCTTGCCTGCTTGGTCGAGACGCCATGACAGCCGGTTTTTGCGTCACGCTGGAAACGCCCTGTGCGGTGTAAATCGAGCAGGAAACGTTCCAGCTTTTTGCCTTTTCTTGCATGATTTGCGCCACCCTTCGGTGAGTAGGCGGCACTTTGGGTAAACTGGCAGCAACTTTTCCCTTTTTCCGTCATCTGTCGCACGTTCGCCGTGCAATCGATGGCGGTTCCCCGTAAGCGGGCCCCCAAGATGTCCAGCAAAACCCACGAAATCCGTCCGAATCAGTCCATCGAGCTGTTGAAGGAGCTCCACATCCTCACGCGCGACGGCAAGATGAATCAGGACAGCCGCCGCAAGCTCAAGCAGGTCTACCACCTGTTCCAGTTCATCGAGCCGTTGCTTAAGGAGCGCAAGGACGATCAAGGGGCGGTGACGCTGGTCGACCACGGCGCCGGCAAGTCATACCTAGGTTTTATTCTGTACGACCTTTTCTTCAAGGAGTTTCAGGATGCCGCGGGTGGGGCTTCGCACATATACGGCATTGAAACGCGCGAGGATCTGGTCACGAAATCCGAGGAACTGGCCGCCCGGCTAGGCTTCACGGGCATGTCGTTCCTGAATCTGTCGGTGGCGGAGTCGATCACGTCGGATCGCTTGCCCGAGCGGATCGACATCGTGACGGCGCTGCATGCGTGCAACACCGCCACCGACGACGCGATCCGCTTCGCGCTGCAGAAGCAGGCGAAGAACATCGTGGTGGTGCCGTGCTGTCAGGCCGAAGTGGCCGGGGTCTTGAAGCAGAACAAGGGTAAGTCGCTGGGGAACGCGCTAACGGAAATCTGGCGGCATCCGCTGCATACGCGGGAGTTCGGCAGCCAGATCACGAACGTGCTGCGCTGTTTGCAGCTCGAAGCGCATGGCTATCAGGTCAGCGTGACCGAGCTGGTCGGCTGGGAGCATTCGATGAAAAACGAACTCATCGTCGCTCAGTTCAAGGATCTGCCGAGACGCCGTCCGGCCGAGCGGCTCAATGAGGTGATGGAAACGCTGGGGATCGAGGAACTGAAAGAGCGGTTTTTCGTTTCCGCCTGATTCCGCCGCGGTTTGCTGGTGAACCGCTGCGTCGATTAACGCTTCAGGAGCGCGTTCCAGCCGGCCAGGCCGATTCGTCGGAGCGTTTCCTGGTTGCGTTCGTAGATCGCTTCCGCGTCGGGAAAAGCCTGAACCGCCCGCTCGATGCTGTCTTCGCGCAGTAGGTGAAAGATCGGATACGGCGCCCGGTTCGTATAGTTCTCGATCTCGTCGGGCTCGCTGCCTTCGAACTGATAAAACGGATGAAAGCTGGCGATCTGGATCACACCTTCTAGGCGGAGTTGCTTGATCATCCGTTCGGCGAAAAACAGGCAGTCGTTGTAGTCGAGAAAGTCGCCGAGCGCGCTGGGAACGATCAGTAGCGTGGTATCCACGGCGTTCGGATCGGCGTCGACCAGGCTTTGAAGCTCGGTTTCCAGATCGGCTAAAACCGCTTCCATGTCCGTAGCGTCGCTAACGGCGTAGCGAATCTGGCCTTTCACATGCACCGCCTTTGCAAACGGACAGAGATTCAGCCCGATCACCGCCTCGGTCAACCAATGGCGGGTTGCGGCGATGATGGCGTCGTGGGATTCGGCGGGCAACGGCATGGCAAATAAAAGCGACACGAAAGCGCCATTCTAACGGGACCGATCGGCACGGATGCCGATCCACCTCAACCCGCGGACGCCGCGCCGCAAGCCGCCGCAATCAACTGCGCCGCCGCCTTCGGGGCGGCCAGAATCGGCCCGCATCCCGGCCCATAAGTCTGGCTGGCCGCGTACACGCCTTCGATCATCAGCCCGAGCACATTGGCCAGCGCCACCGGATCATCCGCGCCGGCTTCGGTCGCGAGGCCGGTGAGCCGCGCCATCAGCCGCGCCTTGTTGTCATACACGAACTGCCGCGCCGGGTGCGCGACGTCCGGAAACTCCACCGACACGTTGACGAACGGACAGCCGCGATAGTCGTCGACGGATGCGCGCACCGCGAGGTCGTCGAAATATTGCTGCAACTGTCTGGCCGGCTCGCCAGGATGTTTGGCGAAACTTCTCTCCACGTAGCCGAAGAACTGCTCGTCCTTGCGCTCCAGATAAGCCATCACCAGATCGTCCTTCGACGAAAACTGGCGATACAAACTCATCTTGTTGACGCCCGCCCGCTCGACCACCGCGTCCACGCCGACCGTGCGCACGCCTTCGCGATAGAACAGTTCGTCCGCGGCGCGCAGCAGATGCTGCTGCGCCTGCGGCCCCGCCGTCTGCGCACTGCGTGCGCGCCGTGTGCCGGCCGCTTTGGGTGTTTCGCTATCGGACATGGATGAACACCTCGATGTATTGACGTCTTGACATGTTACCGAGCAGTAACTAGTATCGCAACACTCATTGTGACAGATCAGTCACAAGTCCTTTACCGAAGTCGTAACAATGCGAGCGATGCGGCCCGTCGGGCCGGCATCGATGGGAGAACCGATGAATTGGGCAGCGAGACTGATTGGCGGGCGTTTCCACTACGGTTGGTTGACGGTCGCGGTGGTGTTCCTGGTGTTGCTGGCGGCGGCCGGCACGCGCGCCACGCCGAGCGTGATGATGCTGCCGCTCGAGCATCAATTCGGCTGGAGCCGCGCGACGATCTCGCTCGCGATCTCGGTGAATATTGCGTTGTACGGGCTGATGGGCCCGTTCGCGGCGGCCGCGATGCAGCGTTTCGGCGTGCGTCCCACGCTGCTGGTCGCGCTCGGCACGATGGCGGCGGGCGTGGCGCTGTCGTCGCTGATGACGCATCCGTGGCAGATGGTGTTGATCTGGGGCGTGATGGTCGGCGGCTCGACGGGCGTCGCGGCGTTGTCGTTGTCGGCGACGGTGGTGACGCGCTGGTTCACCACCCGCCGCGGCCTGGTGATGGGCATTCTCACGGCCAGTTCGGCCACCGGCCAACTGGTGTTCCTGCCGATGCTTGCGGCCATCGCCGAGCATCACGGCTGGCGTAACGTCGTGTGGGTCGTGGCGATCGCGGCGGCGATCGTGATTCCACTGGTCGCGTTTCTGCTGCCCGAACGTCCGGCCGACATGAAGCTTCGCCCGTACGGCGAAGCGCACGACGCGCCGGTCGACGTCGTCGGCAGCAAGCAGAATCCGCTCGCCATCGCGTTCGGCACGCTCGCCATGGCGAGCAAGCGGCGCGATTTCTGGCTGCTGTTTTTCAGCTTCTTTATTTGCGGCGCGAGCACCAACGGCTATGTCGGCACGCACCTGATCGCCATGTGCGGCGACTACGGCATGACGGAAGTGCAGGGCGCGTCGCTGCTCGCCGCGATGGGTATCTTCGATCTGTTCGGCACGACCTTGTCGGGCTGGCTGTCGGACCGCTTCAATAGCCGGGTGCTGCTGTTCTGGTATTACGGTCTGCGCGGTTTGTCGCTGATCTATCTGCCGCACGCATTCGGTATCGACTTCTTCGGCCTGCCACTGTTCGCCCTGTTCTACGGGCTCGACTGGATCGCGACCGTGCCGCCGACCGTACGTCTCGCCACGGACGTCTTCGGCAAGGAATCGGCGCCGGTGGTGTTCGGCTGGATCGTGGCCGGCCATCAACTCGGCGCGGCCTTCGCGGCGCTGGGCGCGGGCATGCTGCGCGCGAGCCTCGGGACTTACACGGTGGCGTCGATGATCTCGGGCGGGCTGTGTCTCGTGGCCGCGCTGATCGTGCTGCGCATCAACCGGCCGGCCAAGGTGCCGGAACCGCAAGTGGCGTGAGTGCCTGGCGCTCATCGCAGCGGCCCCACGGGGCCGTTTTTGCATTGCAGCCCGCGTGAAAACTAACTGCGTACAGGTTGGAGCACGCGTGCCGAAGCCCGGTTATGCTATGTGGCCCCGGGCAGTTGCCCGTCGATCATGAATTTCGACCGAGAGAAGCGCATGGCCAACAAACCCGCCCCTACCGAAGTTGCCATCCACGAGCTGATTGCAGGCCGCTGGAGCCCGCGCGCGTATTCGAGCGAGCCGGTGAGCCGCGACCATCTGCACGCCGTGCTGGAGGCGGCTCGCTGGGCCCCTTCGTCGTATAACGCGCAACCGTGGCGTTTTGTCGTCTTCGATCGCAGCGTCGACGAAGTCTCGTTCAAGAAGGCCTTTGCCACGCTGGTGCCGTTCAACCAGGGCTGGAATGCGCCGGCGCCGGTGCTGATCGCGGTGACCACGCACACGCTCACCAACAAGGGCGAAGTGAATCGCTGCGCGCCTTACGACGCGGGTGCGGCCGCCATGGCGCTGGTGTTGCAGGCGCATGCGCTCGGCCTCGCCGCGCATCAGATGAGCGGCTTCGATCCGGCCGCGTTCCGTACGGCATTCGAATTGCCGAGCGACGTCGACGTGATCTCGATCATTTCGCTCGGTCATTACGGCGAAGTCGACAAGCTCGACCCTGTGCTGCGCGAACGCGAGAAGTCGGTGCGTCAGCGCTTGCCTTTGGCGGACATCGCCTATGGCGGCGCGTGGAAGAAGGCGTTCTGAGCGTTAGTACGCTTGGGTGTCACATCTTCCGTAGAACGTAGAAGACAGAAAGCAGTTAAAAACGCGCGGCGCCGACCGCGCGTTTTTCATTCCGCGCCGTTCCGATCGTCCTATTCGTCAACCACGCTCGAAAGCGGCGCGGCAACGCTCTCGAGCGACTTGCGCTCGGCGTCCACGCCCCAGATCGCGGCAATCACCGCAGCCGCAAGCATCAACCCCGAGCCGACCAGGTAGCCCGAGAACACTTCGCTACGCTGATGCGTATCGATCAGGCGGCCGAAGAACGCCGGCCCCGCGATACCGCCGAGTGCCGTGCCGAAGGCGTAAAACACGGCGATGGCCAGCGCCCGGATTTCCAGCGGAAACGATTCGCTGACCGTCAGATAAGCCGAGCTCGCCGCCGCCGACGCGAAGAAGAAAATCACCATCCACGCGATCGTCTGCGTGACGACCGTGAGCAGGTGCTGCTCGAACAGATAGCCGCTGATCGTCAGCAGGATCGCGGACAGGCCGTAAGTGGCGGCAATCATCTTGCGCCGTCCGAGCACGTCGAACAGCCGGCCCAGCAGCAGCGGCCCGAGGAAATTGCCGAGCGCGAAGGGCAGCAGATACCAGCCGATGTGGTCGCCCGGCACCTGATAGAAATCCGTGAGCACCAGCGCGTAGGTGAAGAAGATCGCGTTGTAGAAGAATGCCTGCGCGGTCATCAAGGAGAGGCCCACCAGCGCGCGCCGGCGGTGGACGTTGAAGAGGGTATGGAACACCTCGCGCAGCGGCGTGTGGTCCCGCGCTCGCAGCTTCAGGCGCGTCAGATCGTGATCGGCGAGCTCATGCCCCTCGTGGCGAAAGCGCGCCTCGATTCCTTCGACGATCGAGCGCGCGTCGGGCTCGTCCCCGTGTGTCAGCAGCCAGCGCGGACTTTCGGGCACCCAGATGCGCATCGGCAAAATGGCCAGCGCCAGCACTGCGCCGATAAAGAAGCACGCGCGCCAGCCCCAGTCCGCCGGCAGCAGATGCGGATCGAGCAGCACCAGCGAGCCGGCCGCGCCGAGCCCCGCGCCCACCCAGAACGTGCCGTTGATGCCGAGATCGGTCCAGCCGCGCACGCGGGCCGGCGTGAATTCCTGGATCGTCGAGTTGATCGCCGTATACTCGCCGCCAATCCCGGCGCCGGTGAGAAAGCGAAACAGCAGAAAACTGGCCAGATTCCACGACAGCGCGGTCGCGGCCGTGGCCGCCAGATAGAGCGCCAACGTGATGAAAAACAACTTGCGACGGCCGAGCCGGTCGGTCAGCCAGCCGAAGCCAAGCGCGCCGAGCACCGCGCCGGCGATATAGGCGCTACCGGCCAATCCCACATCGGCGTTGGAAAAGCGCAACGATGGACTCGACTTCAACGCGCTCGCCACCGCGCCCGCCAGCGTGACCTCCAATCCGTCGAGTAGCCACGTCACGCCTAGCGCGACGACGATCAGCGAATGGAAACGTCCCCACGGCAAGCGGTCGAGCCGCGACGGCAAATCCGTCTCGACGACGGCGGCGGTTTTTTCGTGGACAGCGGCGGTAGGCGGCGCGCTCATTGCTCGAGGTCTCCTGAAATCCGAAAATTGGCGGCGTATCCTGTCGAATTCAGCAAGTTTCGTTCCGTCGGGCGGGCTTTACGCGTGAATGCGAGCAGTCCACAAGCGTCAGTTGATGCTGGTCGGGCTTTCGTGTTACAAAGCCGCTCCCCTTTCTGTCCGCGCCAGCCGTGAGCGGCGATTCCTGCCATGAACTATTGCGCGATTGACTTCGGTACTTCCAACTCGGCCGTGGCCGTTCCTGACGGCGGCGTGCTCAGGCTCGCGCCGGTCGAGGGCGCCTATACGACGCTGCCCACCTCGGTGTTTTTCAACACCGATGAAAACACCCGCGAGTTCGGGCGGGCGGCGCTGGCCGCCTACATTGACGGTTTCGACGGCCGGCTGATGCGTTCGATGAAAAGCATTCTCGGCTCGCCGCTCGCCGAGAATTCGACCGATCTCGGCGACGGCTCCGCGATCAAGTACACGGACGTCATCGCGATTTTCGTCGATCATCTGAAGCGTTCGGCCGAAAAGACCACTGGCGCGCCGATCAGTCGCGCCGTGCTGGGCCGTCCAGTGTTTTTCGTCGACGACGATCCGCGCGCCGATCAGATGGCGCAGCAGCAGCTCGAAGCGGCCGCACGTTCGGTCGGTTTGCGGGAGATCCACTTCCAGTATGAGCCGATTGCGGCCGCGTTCGACTACGAGTCGCATCTGACGGAAGAAGGGCTCGTGCTGGTGGCCGACATTGGCGGCGGTACGTCGGACTTTTCGCTGGTGCGCGTGGGTCCGCAGCGCATGACCCGCGTGGAGCGCAAGGACGACGTGCTGGCGCACCACGGCGTGCACGTCGCGGGTACGGATTTCGACCGCCGCGTCGAACTGGTGACGATTCTGCGCGAGCTCGGCTATCAGGCGCTCGATCCGGAAGGCCGCGAGATCCCGAGCCGGGTCTATTTCGATCTGGCGACCTGGCATCTGATCAACACCGTCTATGCACCGAAGCGCGTCAGCGAACTCTCGCTGATGCGGCACCTGTTCACCGAAGTCAAGCATCACGACCGTCTGATGCGCGTGGTGGAACAACGCTTCGGCCACGCGCTGGCGGCGCACGCGGAAGAAGCGAAGATCGGCGTGGCGGCGGGCGGTGAGACTGTGATCGATCTGGACGAAGTGGAAGACGACCTGCGCCTCGCCTTCGACGAAGCGCAACTGATCAAAGCCGGCCAGGACGAAACGCAGCGCATCGTGCAGGCGGCGCGCGACACGGTGCAGGCCGCCGGCGTCGCAACGCGCGACGTCGACGCGATTTACTTCACCGGCGGTTCGACGGGTTTGGCGTTTCTATCGGGCGCATTGGCGGCGGCATTTCCCGACGCTAAACCGGTATTCGGCGATCGTCTCGCCAGTGTCGCGACAGGTCTCGGTATTCACGCGCGACGTCTCTTCGGATAACCCAACTAATCAATCGCATACCGCGAAGATAATCATCGTGAGTAGTTGCAACAGATATAAAAAAACCCCGCCGAGGCGGGGTTTTTTGCGTCCAGAAGGAAGCGTGAAGCTTACGCCGGCTTGATGTCGGCAGCTTGCTTGCCCTTCGGGCCCGTCTTCACTTCAAACGTAACCTTTTGGTTTTCTTGCAGCGTCTTGAAGCCTTCCGTGCGGATTTCCGAGAAATGCGCGAACAGATCTTCGCCACCGCCGTCCGGCGTGATGAAGCCAAAGCCCTTTGCGTCATTGAACCACTTGACGGTACCGGTTTCCATATTACTTGTTCCTAAAGATGGTGAATAAGGCCGAAGCCCAGAAAGTGCATGAAAATCAAGGAAGGGGGTAATGGGACCAACCGGAGTACCGTTGATGGGCGAACTACGAAAGACCAATTCACTCGCCGCTTGAATTCCTGCCCGAACGTTATACGGCCATTTCGAGAGAAGGTCAACACTCGCCGGGCAACTTTCCACAAATTCGGGCAACGGGCGTAAAAATTGCTTACAAAGCTTGCGCTTCGTCTGATTTTTTTGCCAGGGAGAACCCTTAGTTAGGCTGCGGCGCGTGGGTGCAACCGTTAAACTACGCGCCGCGCGTCGGTTGCACCTGATTAGAATGGACCGTCGCCGCATCGACATGCGTATCACCCCGTCCCGCTCGAAGCGACGTCACGTGGTGCCGGTATGGTTCGGATGCAAATTTGCATAGGTCCGAAGTCAGTGCTAAAGCACTCACTCCGGCCGACACAGGAGAAGACGTGAAAAGTTCTATACAACGGAACATCGGCCCTGTCGCGCTGCTGCTGACCGGCTTGGGTTCGATCATCGGGTCGGGCTGGCTGTTCGGCGCGTGGAAGGCTGCAAAAATTGCTGGCCCGGCTGCCATTTGTGCATGGGTGATCGGCGCGGTCGTGATTCTCGCGATCGCGTTGACTTACGCCGAACTCGGCGCGATGTTCCCCGAGTCCGGCGGCATGGTGCGTTACGCGCGCTACTCGCATGGTGCGCTGGTCGGTTTCATCAGCGCGTGGGCCAACTGGATCGCCATTGTCTCGGTGATTCCCATCGAGGCGGAAGCCTCCATTCAATATATGAGTACCTGGCCGTATCCATGGGCGCATGCGCTATTCGTGGATGGGTCATTAACTCACAACGGGCTATTCCTGTCCGCCGCGCTCGTGATCATTTACTTCATGCTGAACTATTGGGGCGTGAAACTCTTTGCGCGCGCCAATTCGGCGATCACGGTCTTCAAGTTCCTGATTCCCGGCGCGACGATTCTCGGTTTGATGTTCACGGGCTTCCATCGTGAAAACTTCGGTGAAGCGAGCAGCTTTGCGCCGTACGGCTGGTCGGCGGTGCTGACCGCAGTGTCGACGAGCGGTATCGTGTTCGCGTTCAACGGTTTCCAGAGCCCGATCAACCTCGCGGGTGAAGCGCGCAATCCTGCCAAGAGCGTGCCGTTCGCGGTTATCGGTTCGATCCTGCTGGCGCTGGTGATCTACGTGCTGCTGCAGATCGCGTACATCGGCGCGGTGAACCCGGCCGATGTGATGAAGGGCTGGAGCCACTTCAACTTCGCGTCGCCGTTCGCGGAACTGGCGATCGCGCTGAACCTGAACTGGCTGGCAATCCTGCTGTACGTCGACGCGTTCGTCAGCCCGAGCGGCACCGGCACGACCTACATGGCGACCACCAGCCGCATGATCTACGCAATGGAACGCAATAACACGATGCCGAAGATGTTCGGCAACGTGCATCCGTTCTACGGCGTGCCGCGTCAGGCAATGTGGTTCAACCTGCTGGTCTCGTTCATCTTCATGTTCTTCTTCCGTGGCTGGAGCTCGTTGGCGGCGGTGATTTCGGTCGCGACCGTGATCTCGTATCTGACCGGCCCGATCAGCCTGATGGCGTTGCGCCGTGCGGCGACGGATCTGGAGCGTCCGCTTCATATCCCGGGCATGAAGGTGATCGCGCCGTTCGCGTTCGTTTGCGCGTCGCTGATCCTGTACTGGGCAAAGTGGCCGCTGACCGGCGAAATCATTCTGCTGATGGTCGTCGCGCTGCCGGTGTACTTCTACTTCCAGGCGAAATCGGGCTTCGGCGGTTGGGGCCGTGACCTGAAGGCGGCATGGTGGCTGGTGGCCTACCTGCCGGTGATGGCGATCCTGTCGCTGATCGGCAGCAAGGAGTTCGGCGGTCGCGGCGTCTTGCCTTACGGCTGGGACATGCTGGTCGTCATCGCGTTCTCGCTGGTGTTCTACTACTGGGGCGTGCACAGCGGCTACCGTTCGGAATATCTGGACGAGCGCGACGAGCATGACGAAGTGCTCGAAGGCATTGGCGCGCATTAAGTTGCGGCGTTTAGCCTGAAGGATGTTTGCCGGACGGTTGTTGGCTAGGTCCGGTCCGGTACGCAAAAAAAGCCCGCCTGAGGTCACTCAGGCGGGCTTTTTGTTTGGACGCGCGCTTTGGTGTTTCGCTGCTGCGGCTACGCGATCAGGCGTTGCCGAACACGTAATTCGTCATCGCAAGCGAACGCTGGTAGGTCCCGAGCGATTGAATCGCCAGCGAATAATCGTCGTCGGCCGCGCCCAGTGCCGCGAAGACGGGCAGCAGATGCTCGTCGGTGGGATGCATCAGCACCGCGTGCGGCGCCTGGCGGCGATAGTCGAGCAGCGCGTCGATGTCGTGCGCGGCCAGTCGGTCCTCGAACCAGTCGGTGAATTCGGCGACGCGCGGGTCGGCATCTTCCCGACGCGCGGAGAAATCCGCCGCGCGCAGGTTGTGCGTGATCTGGCCGGAGCCAATCACCATCACGCCATCGTCCTTCAGCGAGCGCAGCGCGCGGCCGACGCGGAAGTGATGCGCCGCGTCCTGATGCGGCTGAATCGACAACTGCGCGACGGGCACGTCGGCGTCAGGGAACATCAGCAGCATCGGCACCCAGGCGCCGTGATCGAGCCCGTGCGGCTGGGCGTCGGCAAGCACGCCATGTTCGCCGAGCAGCACGGCGGCGCGCCGCGCCACCTCGGGTGCGCCCGGCGCCGGGTACTGGATTTCGTATAACTGACGCGGAAAGCCGTAGAAATCGTGGATGGTTTCCGGCGCGGTGGACGTGCTCGCCACCGGCTGTGCCGTGCCCCAGTGGGCCGACAGCATCAGCACGGCTTGCGGACGCGGCAACTGCGCGCTCAGCACGCCGAATTCGGCGGACGGCAGGGAAGGGTCGATCGGCAGCGTGGGCGCGCCGTGGGAAAGGAAAAGCGAAGGCAAGCGGTTCATGTCAGCAGCGCAGCCGGGAGGGCGGGGCGTAAAGGTTGTGTTGCTATCAATATAGGTTCGCACCACGGTTTGATAAACGGGTGAAAACGGAATTGATTGTGTCGCTGGTGTTGTTAATGAGGGGCGCTTGACGTTAGTCTTTCGCGTCCCGCAAACCCTGCCACACAGGCGACATAGCCGGCCCCAGCGCGAACAGATCCAGCACGCGCGCCACGGTGTGATCGACCATTTCGTCGATCGACGGCGGCTGGTTGTAGAACGCCGGCAGCGGCGGGAAGATCACGCCGCCCATTTCAGTGACCGCCGTCATATTGCGCAGATGCGCGAGATTGAACGGCGTTTCGCGCACCAGCAGCACGAGCCGGCGGCGTTCCTTCAGGGTGACGTCGGCGGCGCGGGTGATCAGGTTGTCGGAAAAGCCGTGCGCGACGCTCGCGAGCGTCTTCATCGAACAAGGCGCGACGACCATGCCGTCGGTCGCGAACGAGCCGGACGCGATACTCGCGCCCACGTCGCGCACCGAATGAACGACATCCGCGAGCGGATGTACGTCTTCTTTGCTCAACTGGAGTTCGTGCTGGATATTGAGCCAGCCCGCGCTCGAAATCAGCAGATGGCTCTCGACGCCGCCCAGCCGGCGCAACGTCTCGAGCAACCGGATGCCGTAGATGGCGCCGGTTGCGCCGGTGATCGCGACGATCAGCCGGCGGGGCGCCGCAGCGCGTGTTTCCATGGCTCGCGGCGCCTTAGTTGAACTCGTGAAGTTCGTGAGTGAACGGTCGAACCGGGGCCGCTCAGGCCGCGGCGAACAGTTGTTGCAGTTCGCCCGATTCGTACATTTCCATCATGATGTCCGAGCCGCCGACGAATTCGCCCTTCACGTAGAGCTGCGGAATGGTCGGCCAGTTTGAGAACTGCTTGATGCCCTGGCGGACTTCGTCGTCTTCGAGCACGTTGACGGTTTTGATTTCCGCGACGCCACACGCCTTCAGGATCTGGATGGCGCGGCCGGAAAAACCGCACATCGGGAACTGGGCCGTGCCCTTCATGAAGAGGACGACGCCGTTTTCGTCGACGATTTGCTTGATGCGTTGTTGCGTATCCATGACTGACCTTGCGGTTCCGTGATGTGTAGGGAATAGGCTGAAATGATAGCGGATTTCGGTATAGCCGGCCGAGCACCGCTTCGACCTTTGGATGACTTCAGTGTGAATCGTGATCCGAGGGCGGGTTTGACGTCGGCTTCAGCCGGGTAACTGCCCGCCGCTAATTCGTTCGATGCCCGCCAGATCCCGCTCCGAGCGCACCTGCGCGAACCCTTGCGCCGTCAGCAGCGTGCGGACGGCTTCTGCCTGATCGTAGCCGTGTTCGATCCACAAGACGCCGTGGGCGGCGAGGCGCGCGGGCGCGCCGGCGACGATCACGCGGATCGCGCTGAGGCCGTCGGCTTCGTCGGTGAGCGCGCCGCGCGGCTCGAAACGCAGATCGCCTTCTGCCAGATGCGGATCGCCGCTCGCGATATACGGCGGATTACTGACGATCACGTCGAAACGCTGTGCTGCGTCGAGCGCCGTGTACCAGTTGCTTTGGCTTAAAACCATGGCGCCGCCGGGGCGTTTTGCGTCCAGTAGACGGGTGGCGTTGCGCGTTGCCACCGCGAGCGCTTCGGCGGAACGATCGAGCGCGTGAACTTGCGCGTCCGGCCGCGTCGACGCAATCGCGACCGCAATTGCGCCGGTGCCGGTGCCGAGATCGAGCACGCGCGGCCGCGACAGACCTTCCATTGCCGCCAGGGCGGTCTCGACCAGCAATTCGGTTTCAGGCCGCGGAATCAGCACGTGCGGCGTGACTTCGAAATCGAGGCCGAAAAATTCCCGTACGCCGACCAGTTGCGCGACCGGCTCACCGGCCATCCGCCGCGCTTCCAATCCGCGATAACGCTCCACTGCGGCACTCTCGAGCGTTTCATCGCTGCGCGTAATCAACTGCGTATGACGCCAGCCGAGCACGTGCGTGAGCAGAATCCGCGCTTCGAGCGGTGGCAGCGGCGACGCGCGCAACAAAGCGGCGGGCGTGACAGGCGTGGCGTTCATCGTCGGCGCTTTAGTCCGAATCGCCCAGCGAAGCCAGCAACTCGGCCTGATGTTCGCTGACGAGCGCCGCGATCAACTCGTCGAGATCGCCATCCATCAGCGCGTCAAGGCGATACAGCGTCAGGTTGATCCGGTGATCGGTCATGCGCCCTTGCGGGAAGTTATACGTGCGAATCCGCTCCGAGCGGTCGCCCGAGCCGATCAGGCTCTTGCGTGTGGCGGCTTCTTTCGCGTGCTGTTCTTGCGACTGCTTGTCCTTGATACGCGCGGCCAGCACCTTCAGCGCGCGATCCTTGTTCTTGTGCTGCGAACGGTCGTCCTGACATTCGACGACGATGCCGGTCGGCAAATGCGTAACGCGCACGGCCGAATCGGTCTTGTTGATGTGCTGCCCGCCCGCGCCCGACGCACGGAACGTATCGATCCGCAGATCGGCCGGATTGATTTCGACTTCGCCGATTTCATCCGCTTCCGGCATGACCGCGACCGTACACGCCGACGTGTGGATGCGCCCTTGCGTTTCGGTGGCCGGCACGCGCTGCACGCGGTGACCGCCCGACTCGAACTTGAGCTTCGAATACGCGGCTTCGCCGGCGATCCGCACGATCACTTCCTTGTAGCCGCCCAGATCCGATTCGCTGGCCGACATCATCTCGACCTGCCAGCGGTTGCGCTCGGCATAGCGCAGATACATACGGAGCAGATCGCCCGCGAACAGCGCGGATTCATCGCCACCGGTGCCCGCGCGGATTTCGACGTAGATATTGCGGTCGTCGTTCGGATCTTTCGGCAGCAGCATTTTTTGCAGCTCCGCGCCGAGTTTTTCCATCCGCTCGCGCGCCGCGCGGATTTCTTCTTCGGCGAAGTCGCGCATCGACGCGTCCGTCAGCAGTTCCTGCGCGGTCTCGGCGTCGTTCATGGCCTGACGCCACAGCGCGAAATGCTCGACCAGCGGCCCCAGCTCCGCGTGCTCGCGTGTGAGCTTGCGATATTGATCGAGATTCGAGGTGATGTCCTCGCGGCTCAACAGGTCGTTCAGTTCGGCCAGCCGGGTAGTGAGCTGGTCGAGCTTGCGTTGCATGCTCGTTTTCATCGGACGGGGTTCGGAGCGGGCTCCGGAAAAGACGGCGACTAGGGAAATGGGCTGATGCCCTGGTCAGAAGCACGTCGCGGGCCACCGTGGGTGGCGCGGACCGCGCGGCGGAGGCTGCGCCGCTAACGCTCCGTGGAACCGGAGTGTTTGTAGAAACCGCTCATCAGCTCGATGAGCGTGTCACGGTTTTCGCTGCTCGCGCGATTGAGCGCGTGCGTGGGCCCGTGGATCAGCTTGTTGGTGAGCGCCTGCGACAGCGCTTCGAGCACGGCGGCCGGATCGTCGCCGCGCGCGAGCATTTTTTGCGCACGCTCGACTTCGGCACGGCGCAGCACGTCGGCCTGCGTGTGCATATGGCGGATCACCGGCACGATGCTGCGCGCGTCGAGCCACTGCATGAAGTTCTGCACACGCGTTTCGATGATGGCTTCGGCTTGCGCGACCGCGGCCTGACGCGACGCATTGCCTTCGCGGACGATCGCGCCGAGGTCGTCGACGGTGTACAGGAACACGTCTTCAAGCTTGCCGACTTCGGGTTCGATGTCGCGCGGGACCGCCAGATCGACCATGAAAATCGGCCGGTGACGACGCGCTTTCACCGCCCGCTCAACCGCGCCCAGACCGATGATCGGCAAAGTGGACGCCGTGCAGGACACGATGATGTCGAACTCGTGCATGCGGGTGGGCAGTTCCGACAGCGGAATAGCGCGGCCGTTAAAGCGTTCGGCGAGCCGCGTGCCGCGTTCGGCCGTACGGTTCGCGACCACCAGTTCACGCGGCTGCTGCGCGGCGAAGTGCGTGGCGCACAGCTCGATCATTTCGCCCGCGCCGATAAACAGCACGCGCTGGTTCGAGACCTTGTCGAAAATGCGTTGCGCGAGTCGCACAGCGGCCGCGGCCATTGAAACCGACTGCGCGCCGATCTCGGTGGTGCTGCGCACTTCCTTCGCGACGGCGAAGGTGCGCTGGAATAACTGGTTCAGATACGTGCCGAGCGCGCCGGCTTCGGACGCGGTGCGCACTGCGTCCTTCATTTGTCCGACGATTTGCGTCTCGCCCAGCACCATCGAATCGAGACCCGACGCGACGCGGAACGCGTGGCGCACGGCCTCCGACTGCGGCAACGCATAGACGTGCGGCGCGAGTTCGTCGATGGGCAGGTTGTGGTATTTCGACAGCCATTGGATCGCGGCTTCGCGCGCGGCCTGGTCGTCGGTAACGCAATAAAGCTCGGTGCGATTACAGGTGGACAGAATCGCTGCTTCCGGCGCCGTGCGGGCCGTACGGCCGAGCCAGGCGCTCTTGAAGGTGTCCAGTGCAGGCTTGATCTGATCGAGCGGAAACGCCACGCGTTCGCGCAAGGCGACAGGCGCAGTGTGGTGATTGATTCCGATCGTTAGAAGCTGCATTTGGGGGAGCTATGGTTTAGCCCAATATTATAGCGTTTCCAAAATTCTTACATTGGACGCGTGTCAACCCACTTCTAAAGCGGCCTCTATGGCAGTCTCCAGCGGGATCGCGTCGAGTTGGTAGCCATACCCGTAAAGCGGCGTCAGACAATAGCCGAGCTCCGGGCGCAACTGCAATTTACTGCGTACGCGCGATGCGTGTGTGTCGACCGTCCGTGACTTCAGGTCGCGGCGGCGCGACCAGACGGTTTCGAGAATATGTGCCCGCGACACCGGGCGAGACAGATTGTTGAACAGCAGCAGCGCAAAGCGGAATTCTTTCGGCGTCAGCGTGACTGTTAGATTACGAAATGTGACGGCTAGCGCGGCTGTGTCGAACGCGTAACCGCCGATCACGTCGCGCCGCCTGTTGAGCGGTCGCCGCAGTCCGGCGCGACGCAGTACGGCGTCGACCCGCGCAAGCATTTCGGGGCCGCGAACCGGTTTGCTGAGGCAGTCGTCGGCGCCGGCGTGCAGCGCCGCGACGATCTGGCTTTCGCGCGGCGCGGACATCAGCACGATCACCGGCAGGCCAGGCAGGACAGCGCGGGCGCGCGGAATCACGTCTTCGGCGGAGTGGTCGCCGGCCCAGCTTTCGGTGATGAGGAGATCGAAAAAGTCGTCCGCGGCGCGCTGCAGGAACGGGGCGCTCGCGGTGAAGTGATAGCAGACGTGGCCGCCGGCAAAAATTAGCCGGCCAACCAGTTTGGCGTGCGGCAGATCCGGCTCGATTAGGGCGATTCGCATGGCGCGCTTTCAGCGTGGCAATGACCGAGAACCAGGCATATCCGTAAGGCTTACAGCTTGCCTAACATCACACCGACCCCTAAACTCAACCGCTATGCGGAAAGCGCCGTGCTGAACTTCTATAGTTAATGAGACAAAAATGTTAGCTGTCCTGGTCCCTTGCGCCCATGAGACAAATCTGAAATCGCGCGGGGTCGGCTGCTAATGGGGTGGCCCGGTGTCGTCGTCCTGGGATTGGCGATCGGCCTGGCGGGCTGGTGGCTGCATCCGTTGCGCCGCTCAAGCCGCGCTCGTTGGTGGATGGCGCTGCTGGCCGGGGTGGTAGGCGCCGCAGTCGCGCTCATGGCCGGCAATGTGACCGGTCTCTTTCATGATGGCGACACGCTCGAATGGCCGGTTTGCACCGCCGTTGCGTTGATCGCCGTTGCCGTGACGGTCGGCTCGCTTTCCCGTCGATGAATATTTGCAGGTGACTCTGATGAACGCCCGACTTCCCGAAACATCCTCTATTCCCGAACGGCTCGCCACGTTGCGTGACGCAATGGCGCGCGAAGGCGTTGCCGCTTATCTCGTGCCGTCCGCAGATCCGCATCTCTCCGAATATCTACCGGGGCGCTGGCAGGGCCGGCAATGGCTATCGGGTTTCACCGGTTCGGCGGGCACCCTGATCGTCACGGCGGATTTTGCCGGTGTCTGGACCGATAGTCGCTATTGGGAGCAGGCCAATGCACAACTGGCCGGCACGACCGTTCAGTTGATGAAGATGACCGGCGGCCAGCAGACCGCGCCGCATTTCGAATGGCTCGCGCAGAACGTCGCGAGCGGCGGCACGGTCGGCGTGGATGGCGCGGTGCTCGGCGTGGCCGCGGCGCGCTCGCTGACTCTGGCGCTCGGCGCGCGTGGCGTGAAGCTGCGCACCGACGTCGACCTGTTCGACACGATCTGGCCGCAGCGTCCGTCGCTGCCGGCCGCCGCCGTGTTCGAACATGCCGCGCCGCATGCCGGTGTCGCTCGCGCTGACAAGCTCACGCAGATTCGCCGCGCGATGGCGGAGAAGGGCGCGCAGTGGCACTTTATTTCCACGCTCGACGACCTCGCATGGCTGCTGAATCTGCGCGGCGCCGACGTCAGCTACAACCCGGTGTTCGTCGCGCATGCGCTGATCGGCGTGGACCGCGCGTCGCTGTTCGTGTCGGACGGCAAGGTGCCGCAAGCGCTGGCCGACGCGTTGGCGCGCGACGGCATCAGCGTCGAGCCCTATGCGAAGGCGGCCGAGGCACTGGCAGCGCTGCCAGCCGCCAGCGTGCTGTTGATCGACCCGCGCCGGATTACCTACGGTTCGCTGCAGTCGGTGCCGTCCTCGGTCAAGGTGGTCGAGGCGGTCAACCCGTCCACGTTCTTCAAGTCACGCAAAACAGAAGCTGAAGCCGAGCACGTGCGCGAGACGATGGAGCAGGACGGCGCGGCACTCGCGGAATTCTTCGCGTGGTTGGAAAGCGCGCTGGACAGCGGTGAGTCCCTCACCGAAATGACCATCGACGAACGTCTGACGGCAGCGCGCGCGCGTCGTCCGGGGTTCGTGTCGCTGAGCTTTGCGACGATCGCGGGCTTCAACGGCAACGGCGCGATGCCGCACTATCGCGCGACCGAGGCGTCGCATGCGGTGATCGAAGGCAACGGGCTGTTGCTGATCGATTCGGGCGCGCAGTATCTGAGCGGTACGACAGACATCACCCGTGTCGTGCCGATCGGCACGCTCAGCGAGGCGCAACGGCGCGATTTCACGATCGTGCTGAAAGGCACGATGGCGTTGTCGCGCGCGCAATTCCCGCGCGGTATTCGTTCGCCGATGCTCGACGCGATCGCCCGTGCGCCGATCTGGGAAGCCGGCGCCGATTACGGCCACGGCACCGGCCATGGCGTGGGCTACTTCCTGAACGTGCACGAAGGCCCGCAAGTGATTTCGCACTACGCGCCGGCCGAACCGTGGACCGCGATGGAAGAGGGCATGATCACCTCGGTCGAGCCGGGCATTTACCGGCCGGGCAAGTGGGGCGTGCGGATCGAAAACCTCGTGCTGAACGTGCCGGCGGAAAAAACCGAGTTCGGCGATTTCCTCAAGTTCGAAACCTTGACGCTGTGCCCGATCGACACGCGCTGCCTCGACCTGTCGCTGCTGCGCGACGACGAACGCGCGTGGCTCAACGCTTATCACGAGACGGTGCGCACGCGTCTGTCGCCGCATGTTTCCGGCGACGCCCTGGCGTGGCTCGACCTGCGCACGCAACCCATCTAAGCGCCGCAGCGAATCGGCGTTCGTACGGAGAAAAAGTGCATGGCGATCAAGGCAGTGGTGTTCGATTTCGGCGGCGTGTTGATCGACTGGAGTCCCGAGTATCTGTATCGCAACCTGATTCCGGACGAAACCGAGCGCCGCTGGTTTCTGACGCATGTCTGTTCGATGGAATGGGTGATTCGACAGGACGGCGGCCAGCCGATCGCTGAGGCCACGGACGAACTGATCGCGAAGTTTCCCGATCATGAGGCGCTGATCCGCGCGTTTTACGAGCGCTGGCATGAGATGGTGGCCGGCGTGCTGGAACAGGGCGTGGCGCTGATGGAAAAGCTCGAAGCCGCCGAGGTGCCGTTGTTCGGGCTGACCAACTGGTCGGCGGAGACCTTCCCGTACGCGTGGGAGCATTACCCCGTGCTGCGGCGGTTTCGCGACGTCGTCGTGTCGGGGCGGGTGGGACTCGCGAAACCCGATCCAGCGATCTTCGCAGCCATGCTCGAGCGGATTCATGCGCAGATGCCGGGCATCGAGCCCGGCGAGCTGGTTTTCATCGACGACAATCAGAAGAACGCCGACGCCGCGACGGCGCTCGGCTGGCATGGCGTGCATCACACCAGCGCTGAAGAGACAGAAGCGAAATTGCGCGAACTGGGTTTGCCGGTTTGAGCGTGGTTTCTTTTTAAAGCGGAGTGGGCGTGTTGGTTTCGAGGTAAGCCCAAGTCCGCCCAGCTAAGCCCAAGTAAGCCGTCTCGCCTCCGCTCTACGCCGCTCGCTGCTACTGCCCCAGCAGACTCTTCAGCGCATTCCCCAAGCCTTTCACCGTTTCCCCGGCACCTTTCGCCACGCCCTCGACGCTCACCCCCAGCGTCTTCGCAAAGTCCGCGCCGATCCGCTTGACGATGCCTTCCCGCACCGAGAACTTCGGATCGCGCAAATTTCCGTCCAATACGAAATGCAGGGTGATGTCGCCGTTGTGCGATTTGAGCGCGGCAATGGCGGCCTTGGTCGGAATCGACATGAAGGTGTCGAGCGGATCGCCGCTGTCGGCGAGTTGCAGGTTGTGGACCGTCACTGTGCCCGGCGCATGCAACTGATAGTTGCGCACGGTCGAGTCGACTGTCAGATCGACCGTGCCGCCCGTGACCTGTGCTTTCGCGCCGGCCTTTTTCAGCAGGTACGGATCGAGCATGGTGACATCGACGCCGCGTAGCATGCTGGTGGTTTGCGAATCCTTGCTGGCGATCTTGATCCAGCCGTTGAACGACACCGTGCCGGTATGCGCCGGCCCTTTAATCGAACCGGTGAGGTTCAAGTTGGTCGGCTCGGTGAGCGCGGGTAGATGCAAATGATCGACGGTTGCGTTGGCGTTGCTGACCGTCACTTTGAAGGCCGGCGGGCCGACCGTCATGTCGTAGAAGTGGAAGTTGCCCTGTTCGAAACTGATGTGATCGACCAACTTCTCGCGCGGGGTCGCAGGCGCTGCCGCACCGCTGGCCTGATTGTCCGCCTGGTTCACCGATTGCCGCAAATTCGGCAGCAGATCGATCGTGCCGTCTTTCGCGCGCAGCACAGCGATGTCGAAACCGCGCACGACCACGCTGCGCAAATGCATGCGCCGCGCGATCAGATCGCGAATGTCCGGTGTGAGCGTGATTTCGTCCGCTCGGAGCGGGTCGCCAGCGGGCCACCCGGGCGGTGCCTTGAGGACGACGTTGGTGAGATGAACCGAGGTGAGGCCGACGTCGATACTGTCGGCGCTACCTGAGGGGCCGAGCGCTGCAATCACTCGCGCCTTCACTTCGCGCTGCGCGAATTGCAACGCGCCGATCGCGGCGACGATCAGCACCAGCAGCACACCGCCCACGGCAACAATCCAGCGCTTGCCCTTCGACATCGCCATGCTAATTGCCTCCTCGTCACCGCGCGGCGCGGTGTGGCTATGGCCGGCTTTTGAGCGCGTTGGCCTCGCGCTGATCGTGGCACGCAATGCGTGTGCCTTGCGGCCTCGTATTCGACAAAACAACAAGATCAACCGGGCGGCCCATCTGCTCGACGAACCGCCCGCCAACCCAACGCCTTAGCGTGCGATCGGCTTGTAACGCAGACGCCTCGGTCGAGCGGCTTCTTCGCCAAGACGCGCGCGCTTGTCCGCTTCGTATTCCTGGTAGTTACCGTCGAAGAACGTGATTTGCGAATCGCCTTCGAACGCGAGGATGTGCGTCGCGATCCGGTCGAGGAACCAGCGATCGTGCGAGATCACCATCACCGAGCCCGCGAACTCGAGCAACGCGTCTTCCAGCGCGCGCAGCGTTTCGACGTCCAGATCGTTCGACGGCTCGTCCAGCAGCAGCACGTTGCCGCCCGCGATCAGCGTCTTGGCCAGATGCAGACGACCGCGCTCACCGCCCGACAGGTTGCCGACCAGCTTCTGCTGGTCGCCGCCCTTGAAGTTGAAGCGGCCGATATACGCACGCGACGGCGTTTCGTACTTGCCCACCGTCAGCACGTCCGCACCGCCGGCGATTTCGTCGAACACGGTCTTCGAGCCGTCCAGCGCGTCGCGGCTCTGGTCCACGTACGCCAGCTTGACGGTCGGGCCTTGCACGATCTCGCCCGAATCCGGCTGTTCGCGGCCGGTCAGCATGCGGAACAGCGTCGACTTACCGGCGCCGTTCGGGCCGATGATGCCGACAATCGCGCCCGCCGGAATCTTGAAGCTGACGTTGTCGAGCAGCAGACGGTCGCCGTACGACTTGCTGACGCCCTTGAACTCGATCACTTCATTGCCGAGGCGATCGCCGACCGGGATGAAGATTTCCGAGGTTTCATTGCGCTTCTGGTAGTCCTGGCTGTTCAGTTCCTCGAAGCGGGCGATACGCGCCTTCGACTTGGCCTGACGGCCCTTCGGGTTCTGACGGACCCACTCCAGTTCCTTCTTGATCGCCTTCTGACGCGCCGATTCCGACGACTCTTCCTGCTTCAGGCGCTCTTCCTTCTGGTCGAGCCAACTGCTGTAGTTGCCCTTCCACGGAATGCCGTGGCCGCGGTCGAGTTCGAGAATCCACTCGGCGGCGTTATCCAGGAAGTAGCGGTCGTGGGTGACGGCGACGACGGTGCCCGGGAAGCGGGTCAGGAACTGTTCGAGCCAGTCGACCGATTCCGCATCCAGGTGGTTGGTCGGTTCGTCGAGCAGCAGCATGTCCGGCTTTTCGAGCAGCAGCTTGCACAGCGCGACGCGGCGCTTTTCACCGCCCGACAGATGCTCGATTTTGGCGTCCCACGCCGGCAGGCGCAGCGCGTCGGCGGCGATTTCGATCTGCTGTTCGGCGTTGCCGTCCGAGGTAGCGAGGATCGCTTCGTACTTGGCCTGTTCGGCGGCGAGCGCGTCGAAGTCGGCGTCTTCTTCCGCGTAGGCCGCGTAGATTTCGTCGAGCTTCTTCTGCGCGTTGAACACGTCGCCGAGGCCTTCCTCGACGGCTTCACGCACCGTCTTGTTCGGGTCCAGTTGCGGTTCCTGCGGCAGATAGCCGATGTTCAGGTTCGGCATGGGCGTGGCTTCGCCCTCGATGTCCTTATCCACACCCGCCATGATGCGGATCAGCGTCGACTTGCCCGAGCCGTTCAGGCCGAGCAGGCCGATCTTCGCGCCGGGGAAAAACGACAGCGAGATGTCCTTCAGGATTTGACGCTTGGGCGGCACGATCTTGCCGACCCGGTTCATGGTAAAGACGTATTGGGCCATTTGTTCGCAATTGACGTTGACGACGCCGGCCGCGGTGGGGCGGGCGGTCGTGGGGTGGATGGGTAATCGGTGTTGTGGCCGGGCAGAGCGCCCGGCACCGGCCGGCGCGGCATCGAGCGCGATGTCAACGCGCGACGCCCCGCGCACGGGCGGGTTCTTCAGGTGGCATTGTACTTCGGCGGATGGGCGGGACGGCAGGGGCTGTCCGTTAGGCCAGGGGCGCTTCGGACGCTCAGAGCCAGTCGGCCACGCCGCCGTGCCGCGAACAGGTACCGCTGCGATGCCGGCTGAAACTGTAGGTGCCGTCGCGGCAACGTGCGCTCGCGCCTTCGGGCGCCTTGCCGGACAGTGAGCGAGCCGGCGCGTGGACGGTGTTGCCGTCGCGATTCGTGTAGGTGTTGTGGTTGCTGAGGTTCGCTTCGTCCGGCGTTGTGCCGGGCGGCACATACGCGAACGCGGACGACATACTGAGCAGCAGCACCGTGGCGACGGCCGCGCCACGGCGAAGGATCTGATTGAAGGCGGTGCCTTGCATGGTCTCTCAAGTCGTTGTTATGCCGGCCACGCCTGAGTGCGCGACTGTGCTTGCGGCAAACCGAAGCTCGCTCAGTTCGCGCGCCGTCCCGTCGCCGGATCGAAGAAGTGCAGGTGCTGCGCGGGTAGCGCCACTTGCAGCGCTTCGCCCGCCCCGGGCCGATGCGTATGCGGCAAGCGCACCGTCACGTCGTGCTTGCCCCAACGGCCGTGCGCGAGATTGTCCGCGCCGAGCAGTTCGCAGGAGTCGACCGTGAGCGTGGCGTGCGCGGCATTCGCGGCGCCCGGCGTCATGTGCTCCGGCCGGATGCCCAGCGTCCATTCACGTCCCGCCGCGACTTCGCGGCCGATCGACGGCACGTCCGTCAGCGGCAGCTTCGGGCCGTTGCCGGCCACTTCGAAACTCGAACCGTCGTCCGAGATCCGGCCGTCCAGCAGATTCATCCCCGGCGAACCGATAAAGCTCGCGACGAACACCGTGGCCGGCCGCTCGTAGACTTCGGTCGGCGCGCCGATCTGCTCGGCGTGGCCCTTGTTCATCACGATCACGCGTTGCGCCAGCGTCATCGCTTCGATCTGATCGTGCGTCACGTACAGGCTGGTGGTGGCGAGGCGCGCATGCAGACGCTGGATTTCGAGCCGCATCTGCACGCGCAAACGGGCGTCGAGATTCGACAACGGTTCGTCGAACAGAAACACGGCAGGTTCGCGCACGATCGCGCGGCCCATCGCCACCCGTTGACGCTGGCCGCCCGACAGTTCGCGCGGCTTGCGTTGCAGCAAGGGTTCAAGTTCGAGAATCTGCGCGGCGGCCTGCACGCGCTTCGCGATCTGCGCCCGCTCGACGCCCGCGATCTTCAGCGCGTAGCCCATGTTTTCGGCCACGCTCATATGCGGGTACAGCGCGTAGTTCTGGAACACCATCGCGATGTTGCGGTCTTTCGGCTCCAACTTGTTGACGACCTTGCCGGCGATCGAAATGCTGCCCTCGGAGATGCCTTCCAGTCCCGCGACCATCCGCAGCAAGGTGGATTTGCCGCAGCCGGACGGGCCGACCATCACGACGAATTCGCCGTCGGCGACGTCGACGTCGATGCCGTGCAGCACGAACTGTTTGCCGTCGTAGGTCTTTTTAACGCCTTGCAGAGTCAGTGCAGCCATGCCGTTTTAGCCTTTCGTTGCTTGCCGCGTAGCGCGCGGCGTTGTCTCGGTGTTGCGCTGGTGTTGTGCTGGTGTTGCCGATCGCCATGCCAGGAGCCGTGCGGCTCACTTCTCCGTATCCACGAGCCCACGCACGAACCAGCGCTGCATCGTCAGCACGACCGCGAGCGGCGGCAGGATCGCGAGCAGCGTCGCGGTCATCACGAGATGCCATTCGGTCGCGGTGTCGCCGGACGCGATCATGCTCTTGATGCCGACCACCGCCGTCGTCAGCGATTGCTGGCTGGAGATCAGGATCGGCCACAGATACTGATTCCAGCCGTAAATGAAGGTGATCACGAAGAGCGCCGCCATGTTCGTCTTCGACAGCGGCAATACCACGTCCCAGAAGAAACGCATGGCGCCCGCACCGTCGATGCGCGCCGCTTCCATCAACTCGTCCGGCAGCGTCATGAAGAACTGGCGGAACAGGAACGTCGCGGTGGCCGACGCGATCAGCGGCAGCGTCAAGCCGCTATACGTGTTGCCCAGATGCATGGACGTGACGACCTGCACGGTCGGGAAGATCCGCACTTCGACCGGCAGCATCAGCGTGATGAAGATCAGCCAGAACGCGAGATTGCGGAACGGAAAGCGGAAGAACACGATCGCGTACGCGGAGATCATTGACACGGAGATCTTGCCGATCGCAATTGCCAGCGCCATCACGAGGCTGTTCAGCAGCATGCGGCCGAACGGCGCGGCGGCGTTGCCGCTGCCCTGCGACCAGACGGTCGCGATGTTCTCGAACAGATGGGTGCTCGGCACCAGCGAGAGCGGCACGCTGAACACTTCGTGTTCGCTCATGGTCGCTGCGCAAAACGCGACGTACACCGGAAACACCACCAGCACGACGCCCACAAGCAGCACCGCATGGCAGAAGAGGTCGAAACCGCGGCGGTTCTCGATCATGAGTATTGAACCTTGCGTTCGATAAAGCGGAATTGCACGACCGTCAGCGCGACGACGATCACCATCAGGATCACCGATTGCGCGCCGGAACTGCCGATGTCGAGTCCCTGGAAGCCTTCGGCGAAGATCTTGTAGATCAGCGTGCGGGTGGCTTGCGCGGGGCCGCCGCCGGTGGCCGCGTCGATCACCGGGAAGGTGTCGAAGAACGCATAGGTGATGTTGATCACCAGCAGGAAGAAGCTGGTCGGCGACAGCAGCGGCAACGCAATGCCGAAGAAGCGTCGCACCGGACCGGCGCCGTCGATCGCCGCCGCTTCGATCAGCGAACGCGGAATCGCCTGCAAGCCGGCGTAGAAGAACAGGAAGTTATAGCTGACCTGCTGCCAGACGGAGGCCAGCACGACCAGGAACATCGCCTGGCCCGCGTTCAACGCGTGATTCCAGACAATGCCGTATTTAGCGAGCGCGTAAGTGACGAGGCCGATGCTCGGATTGAACAGGAACGACCACAGCACGGCGGCGATCGCGGGCGCGACCGCATACGGCCAGATCAGCAGTGTTCGGTAGACCTTCGCGCCGCGCACCACGCGATCCGCGCAGACCGCCAGCAGCAGCGAGATCACCAGCCCCGACACGGTGACGAGTGCGCAAAAAATCAGCGTCGTATAGAACGACGACAGATAGAGCGGATCGGCGAATAGTTGCTTGAAGTTCGCGAGCCCGACGAATTCGCTCGACGTGCCGAACGCGTCCTGACTCTGCGTGGACTGCCACAGCGCCTCGCCGGCCGGCCACAAAAAGAACAGCAGCGTGATCGCGAGTTGCGGTGCGACGAGCAGATAGGGCAGCAGGCTGGTGCCGAAGCTGGAGCGCTTTTCCATCGAATCTTCCCAAGGTTCCGCAGTGACTGCGAGTTCCGGCGCGGTCGTACCGGAACCCGGCTCGCGCGCGCTACGTAGCGCGCGCGAGCCCGTTGCTCACTTAGTTGCCGGCTTTCTCGAAGCGGCGCAGCAGGTCATCGCCACGCGAGACGGACGAGTCGAGCGCCTGTTGCGGCGTCTTCTTGTCCGCCCAGACCTGTTCGAGTTCTTCGTCGATCACGGTGCGGATCTGCGGCATGTTGCCCAGACGCAGGCCCTTCGTGTACGGCAGCGGCGGCTTGTTGAGCATCTGCTTGATCGCGGTGTCGCTGCCCGGGTTCTTCTCGTAGAAGCCTTGTTGCTGCGTCAACTGATACGCGGCGGTGGTCACCGGCAGGTAGCCGGTATCCTGGTGCCACTTCGCGGCAACCGGCGCCGACGACAGGTACGCGAGGAACTTCGCCACGCCCTTGTACGTTGCCGGATCCTTGCCCGACAACACCCACAGGCTCGCTCCGCCGATGATCGCATTCTGCGGCGCGCCCTTCACGCTCGCGTCGTACGGCATCATGCCGGTGCCGAAATTGAACTTCGCGTACTTCTTGATGGTGGCGAGCGACCCCGACGAATTCGTGATGATCCCGCAGTCGCCGCTATAGAACTTCGACACCGGTTCGTCCTTGCGGCCGACATAGGTGAAGGTGCCTTCCTTCTGCATGTTCTGCAGGAACTGGATGTGCGCGACCTGCAGCGGCTTGTTGAATTCGAGCTGCGCATCCGCGCCGTCGAAGCCGTTGTTCTTCGACGCGAACGGCACGCCGTGCCACGCGCTGTAGTTCTCGAGCTGAATCCAGCTCTGCCAGCCCGACGAGTAACCGCACGCCATGCCCGACGCTTTCAGCTTCTGCGCGTCGGTTTGCAGTTCGGCCCAGGTTTTCGGCGGCTGGTTCGGATCGAGGCCCGCTTTCTTGAAGGCGTCCTTGTTGTAGTACAGCACTGGCGTCGAGCTGTTGAACGGCATCGAGATCAGCTCGCCGGTCTTCGCGTCGCTGTAATAGCTGGCGATGGTCGGCACGAAGGCCTTCACGTCGAGCGGCACGCCGGCCTGCTTGAACACGTCCGAGACCGGGATCACGGCCTTCTTGGCCTGCATCATCGTGGCGGTGCCGACTTCGTAGACCTGCAGGATCGCGGGCGCGTTGCCGGCGCGATACGCGGCGATACCGGCGGCGAGCGTCTGGTCGTAGGAGCCTTTGAACACCGGCACGATCTTGTAGTCGCTTTGCGACGCGTTGAAGGCGTTGGCGATATCGTTCAGACGTTCGCCCAACGCGGCTTCCATGCCGTGCCAGAACTGGATTTCAGTCGCGGCCTGGGCCGCCTGGCTGACGCCGACGCTCAACACGGCGGCTACGGAAAGCGTACGGAACAGCGGCTTGAAACTCATCGATGTGTCTCCTGTCGACCCGAGTTGGCGCTCTAGCGCTTACTCGGGTCCCATGCAAGATCCTTGCGGATCGGATCGGGCGCGATTGCGAATCGCGCGATTCTAGTTGTGTTCGATGACAGTCCGGCGTCGATGGCCGGGCGGCGTGGCGCGCTTTGGGCGGGCGCCGACTGCGGCAATTTAACATCGGCTGTCACGAAACGGAAACATGGGCGTCTGGATAACGTTTTGCGTGAGGTCAACGTGAAGGCACGCTCGCTGGACCTGGCGGCCGATGGGTTGGCATGATGGATGGAGAAACGGGAGCGTGCTTTACGCGATGGGCGGCACGCATGCGTCATGTGACTTTTAATCAGGATTCCAGATGCTTGATTGGGTGCGGCGGGTGGTGGGTGGTTCGATACTGGGTCTCGTATTGGCGGGTTGCTCGTTTGCGCCGGGAACTTCTGGGAGCGTCGCGAAGCCCTTTACGACGCTGCCAAAAATCATCGCGCACCGAGGCGGCACCGGCGACGCGCCGGAAAATACGCTGGAGGCGATCCGTCTGTCGGTCGAGCATCGCGCCGACGTGATGTGGCTGTCGGTGCAGTTGAGCAAAGAGGGGGTGCCGGTTCTGTATCGGCCGGCGGATCTGTCGGCGCTGACGGACGCGAAGGGCCCGGTGTCGGCTTACACCGTGGCTGAACTCGCGCGCGTGAACGCCGGTTGGAGCTTCCGTCAGGGCGACGCGTATCCGTATCGCGATCGTCCTGTCGGCATTCCGACGCTGCGTGAAGCGCTGCGCGCCGTGCCGCGAACCATGCCGGTGATCCTCGACATGAAGGCATTGCCTGCCGGCGCGCAGACGCAAGCGGTGGCACATGTGCTCGATGAGGAGCAGGCGTGGTCGCGAGTGTCGATCTACTCGACCGAAGCGGATTATCAACAGACTTTCGCGGCGTATCCGCGCGCAAAACTATTCGAATCGCGCGATGCCACGCGTGGACGCCTGGTGCGCGTACTGTTGAATCAAGGCTGCGTAGACGCGCCGGCCGAACATGCCATGAGCGCGTTCGAACTGCGTCGCGCATTGACGGTGGTGGAGAAGTTCGCGCTGGGAGAGGGGCGGTCGGACGTGCAGGCTACGTTGTGGACGCCGGCAACCGTCGCGTGTTTCCGGCAAAAGGCCGACGTGCAAATCGTCGCGATTGCGGTGAACAGCGCGGATGATTATCGGACGGCCGCGTGTCTCGGGATCGATGCAGTCCTGGCGGATTCGCCCTTGAAAATGGTGGGCGTGCGCGATGGCATGACGTTGCCGCTGCACTGTGAACGGGCTGGGGCGGTGGGCGGTCAGTAAGACTCCCGGGCTCGTAGTCAGAGCTCGGAATACTTCGTCGCCGTCCCTTTAGATTTCTCTACCGGATAACGCTCTTCATTCAACGCCACTTTCTCCATGGCGGCGTCGACCAGATCGAAGCCCGCCGTGTGAGCGACCAGCATCAGGTAAATGAACACGTCCGCGCATTCATGCTCCAGATGCTTTTTGCGCTTAGGATCGAGCAACAACGCATCCACTTCGGAATCGGTCTTCCACTGGATCGTTTCCAGCAACTCGCCGGCTTCGATGCTGGTCGACACGATCAGGTTGCGTAGCGTGTGAAACTGCTTCCAGTCGCGGGCCTCGCGGAACGCAAGCACCCGTTCGAGCAGATCGCTGTTGGTCATGGTTGGACTCTCCGTTGCTGAAAAAGAAAAAGCCCGTTATTAACGGGCTTTGATGGGCTTGCGCGGGCTTTAGCGGGGTGGTGAGATCGCGATGGATCTGCCTGCCGTGCCGAACCTTAAACGTTGAACAGGAAGTTCATCACGTCGCCATCATGCACGACGTATTCCTTGCCTTCAGCACGCATCTTGCCGGCTTCTTTCGCGCCTTGCTCACCCTTATAGCTGATGAAGTCATTGAACGCGATGGTCTGCGCACGAATGAAACCGCGCTCGAAGTCCGTATGGATCGCGCCCGCTGCCTGCGGTGCGGTGTCGCCGATATGAATCGTCCAGGCGCGCACTTCTTTCACGCCGGCCGTGAAATACGTTTGCAGACCCAGCAGCTTGAACGCCGCACGGGCCACGCGGTTCAGGCCCGGTTCTTCCATGCCCATGTCGGCGAGGAACACGGTCATGTCGGCTTCGTCGAGATCGGCGATTTCCGCTTCGATCGCGGCGCACACTGCCACGACCGGCGCGTTTTCCGCTGCCGCGAACTTCGTGACCGCGTCCAGATGCGGGTTGTTCTCGAAACCGTCGTCCTTCACGTTCGCCACGTACATGGTCGGCTTCGCGGTGATCAGGCAGAACGGCTTGATGGTGGCTTTTTCTTCGTCCGAGAGATCGAGCGCGCGGACCGGCTTGGCCTGGTCGAGTTGCGCGCGGACTTTTTCGAGCACCGCGGCGTTCTTGATCGCTTCCTTGTCATTACCCGACTTGGCGGCCTTCGAATAGCGCGACAGCGCTTTTTCGACGGTGGCGAGGTCGGCCAGCGCCAGTTCGGTGTTGATCACCTCGATGTCCGACAGCGGGTCGACCTTGTTCGCGACGTGAATCACGTTGTCGTCTTCGAAGCAGCGCACCACGTGCGTGATCGCGTCGGTTTCGCGGATGTTCGCGAGAAACTGGTTGCCGAGGCCTTCGCCCTTGCTTGCACCGGCCACCAGACCGGCGATGTCGACGAATTCCACCACCGCCGGCAGGATGCGCTCCGGCTTGACGATTTCAGCGAGCGCCTTCAAACGCGCGTCCGGCACTTCGACGATGCCGACGTTCGGTTCGATCGTGCAGAACGGGTAGTTTTCGGCGGCGATGCCCGCCTTGGTCAGTGCGTTGAACAGGGTGGACTTGCCGACGTTAGGCAGGCCGACGATGCCGCATTTGAGGCTCATGGAAATCCTTCAGTGATTCAGTAAGTTGCGTGATGCGCTCGACGCTGGGTGCAGGACTCGAAAAGCCTTCGCGTTTGGCGTGGCGGCGGACCGCAGCGGAGCGGGACAAGACACCGGGTCGGGCAGGGCCTCGACGGTCCCGGGCGAGTCTCGTCACGGAAAGCGCAATTGTAACCCGTTCGGATCGGCTTCCTAAGAGGGGCGGGGCAAACCAGGCGCGCCGGGAAACGCCGGGAACTGCACGGAAACAGCCGCCAACCCGTGGAAACCCCGCGAAGTCCATTCGTCGGAACATTGTAAGATGACCGTCCGGGGCCGCTAGAGCCCTTTCCGAGAGAGCATGATGAAAATAACAACAGGGCTGAGATGGGGCGCGGGCATTGCACTGGCGGCGGGTGTCGTCGTGTGGCTGTTGCCTAATTATGATGAGGCGCAGGCCGCAACCGACCGTCAAACGATCAACTGCATGACGAGCGCGCTCACCCTCGACGATAAGCGCCGTATCGCCGGGTTTGCCGACACCAACGACTTCGACTCGCTGTGGCGCGTCTATGACCGGGTGTTCCCGGACTGCATGGTGCGCGGCGACCAGCGTGACCATAAGCGCGAGCTGGTGTCGAACGCGTGGCGGGTGCTGTCGTCCGACCGCGACTTCATGCTGCTGCGCGAATCCCATGCGGCACACGCCGCGCAAGGGCATTAGCGCATTAATCGGCGGAGACCTTGTTCCGGGCCAATATGCCGCGCGCCTCGATCCGTCCCCCGCAACCCCCGCGGCTATAATGCGCGCATGAACGCACACCACCAGACCTTTGATGTCGCCGTGATCGGCGGCGGGCTCGTCGGCAAGACCGCGGCATTGGCGCTGACGCAAGGCGGACTGCGCGTGGCGCTGCTCGCGCAGCCCTGCGCGGCGCTGCCGGCCGGCGCCGTATTCGACTCGCGCGTCTACGCGTTGTCGTCGAGTTCGCAGGCGCTGCTCGAGCGTTTGCGGGTCTGGCAGGCGCTCGATCTGGCCCGCCTGGGGCCGGTCTACGACATGCGCGTTTATGGCGACGCGCACGCCGAACTGCATTTCTCCGCATTCCAGGCGTCGGTGCCGCAACTGGCGTGGATCGTCGAGTCGTCGGTGATCGAACGCGCATTGGATGCGGCGCTGCGCTTCCAGCCTAATCTCACCTGGATCGACACGCGTGCGCAGGCGCTGGACTTTACTGTCGACGGCGCCAGCGTCGGCCTCGCCAACGGCAATGTGCTCGAAGCCGATCTGGTGGTCGGTGCGGACGGCGCGCATTCGTGGGTGCGCGCGCAGATCAACTCGAAGATGGACCGCCGCGACTACAGGCAGACCGGCGTCGTCGCGAACTTCAAGGCCGAAAAGCCGCACAGCGAAACCGCTTACCAATGGTTCAAGGACGGCGAGATCGTCGCGCTGCTGCCCATGCCGGACGGCCATGTGTCGCTGGTCTGGTCGGCGCGCACCGAACACGCTGAAAAGCTGGTCGCGCTCGATCCGGCGCAACTCGCTGCCGAAGTGGAACGCGTGACGGGCGGCCAGTTCGGCGCGCTCGAATGCGTGACGCCCGCGCAAGGTTTCCCGCTCGCGCTGCAAACGGTCGACCGGCTGGTCGCGCCGCGCGTCGCGCTGGTCGGCGACGCCGCGCACCTGATTCATCCGCTGGCGGGCCAGGGCATGAACCTCGGTTTGCGCGACGTCGCGGCGCTCGCCGATACCGTCGCCGGCAAGGAATCGTTCCGCGACCTCGGTGACATGGTGCTGTTGCGCCGCTACGAACGCGCTCGCCGCGAAGACATTCGCGCGCTGATGATCGCCACCGACGGCCTGCAAAAACTCTTTTCCGCGCCCGGCCCGTTCGCCAAGGTGCTGCGTAATACCGGCATGGCGTTCGTCGGCGCGCAACCGTTTATCAAGCGCTGGCTGGTGTCGGCCGCGCTGGGTTAAAGCATCCCACCCGGCACGCCGCGGCTGGCGAGACGGGTATCATGAACGGATGGGCGCCGTTCCGGTCAGACCGGAACCGTCGCAAAACGCGTACACCGCGCGAATGAACCAGGAATTCAGCATGAAAAAGACCTTCCGCGTGGCGGCCGCCGCGCTTGCCATCGCCGCGATCACGCTGGGCTGCTCCGCCCAGGCCGATCAGACCACCGACAAACTCAAAGCCACGCTGCAAACGCGTCTGGCCGACGTGACGATCAAGAGCGTGACGAAGTCGCCGATTGCCGGCATATACGAAATCAACCTTGGCACGCAGATCGTCTATAGCGACGCGAACGGCGACTACCTGTTGCTCGGCGACATGGTCGACGCGAAGACCCGCAAGAACCTGACGGAAGCGCGTCTGTCGGAAACCAACCGCATCGATTTCGCGAGCCTGCCGTTCGCGAACGCGGTGAAGGTCGTGAAGGGCAACGGCTCGCGCAAGATCGCCGTGTTCTCCGATCCGAACTGCCCGTACTGCAAGCAGCTCGAAACCACGCTCAAATCGATCGATAACGTGACCGTGTACACGTTCCTGTACCCGGTGCTGTCGCCGGATTCGACCGCCAAGTCGAAGTCCATCTGGTGCTCGACGGATCGCGCCAAGGCCTGGGAATCGTGGATGCAGGACCATCAGGCGCCCACCGCCGCCGGCACCTGCGACACCGCCGCGATCGACAAGAACCTCGCGCTCGGCCACGCCATGAACGTGGACGGTACGCCGACCGTGTTCCTCGCCGACGGCCGCCGTCTGCCCGGTGCCGTGCCGGCCGACCGGCTCGACAAGGAAATGTCCGCGGTGCATTGAGTCGCACACAGTTCGGACCATATATAGAGAAGCAAGGAGGCGCAGTGCGCCTCCTTTCACATTCAGCCCCAACATCCCCGCCTCACACTCTCCTAATCGCCGCCGATGAAGCCGATCCGCTACACCATCGTTCCCAAGCAACCCGCCGCCCACCTGTTCGAAGTCACCGTGACCGTCGCCGATCCCGATCCGGCCGGCCAGCGTTTCATGCTGCCGGTGTGGATTCCGGGCAGCTACATGGTGCGCGAGTTCGCGCGCAACATCGTCACGCTGCGCGCGGTCAACGACGCTGGCCGCAAGGTGCGTGTCGAGAAGACCGACAAGCACACGTGGCAGGCCGCGCCTGTCAAAGGCGCGTTGACGCTGCGCTACGAGGTGTATGCCTGGGATCTGTCGGTGCGCGCCGCGCATCTGGACGACACGACGGGTTTCTTCAACGGCACCAGCGTGTTTTTGTCGCCGCTCGGTCATGAAGAAGCGCAATGCGTGGTCGACATCCAGAAGCCGGACGGCGCCGCGCATCGCAACTGGCGCGTCGCCACGGCGTTGCCGGAGGCGCGTGGCACGAAGCGCTACGGCTTCGGCGAATATCGCGCGCAGAACTACGACGAGCTGATCGATCACCCGGTCACGCTGGGTGAATTCGCGCTGGCGACGTTCGACGCGCATGGCGTGCCGCACGACATCGTGATCGCCGGCCGCGTGATCGGGCTGGACATGGCGCGACTGTCCGCCGACCTGAAGCGCATCTGCGAAGCGCAGATCGCGTTGTTCGAGCCGAAGTCGAAGAAAGCGCCGATGGATCGCTACGTGTTCATGACCCAGGCCGTCACCGACGGTTACGGCGGCCTGGAGCATCGCGCTTCGACCGCGCTGATCTGCAATCGTGGCGATCTGCCGGTGCAAGGACGCGACGCGCTCAGCGAAGGCTACCGAACCTACCTCGGCTTGTGCAGCCACGAGTATTTCCACACCTGGAACGTGAAGCGCATCAAGCCGGCGGTGTTCGCGCCGTACGACCTGAACGTGGAAAACACCACGTCGTTGCTGTGGCTGTTCGAGGGCTTCACCTCGTACTACGACGACCTGATCCTCGTGCGCAGCGGGCTGATTTCGCCGGACGACTATTTCGGCCTGCTCGGCAAGGTGGTGGGCGGTGTGCTGCGCGGCAGCGGCCGCCTGAAGCAGACCGTCGCCGAAAGCTCGTTCGACGCGTGGGTCAAGTACTACCGTCAGGACGAGAACGCGCCGAACGCGATCGTCAGCTATTACACCAAGGGCTCGCTGGTCGCGCTCGCGTTCGATCTGACGATCCGCGCGCAGACCAACAACCGCAAATCGCTCGACGACGTGATGCGTCTGCTGTGGCAACGTTTCGGCCGCGACTTTTATCGCGGCAAGCCGGTCGGCGTGGAAGAAAGCGAGGTCGAAGCGCTGTTCGCGGAAGCGACCGGCGCGCAACTCGGCGAGCTGTTCGCCGAGGCCGTGCATGGCACGCGCGATTTGCCGCTCGAAACGCTGCTCGCGCCGTTCGGCGTCACGCTTGCGCCTGAATTCGACAAGAACGCCCGGCCGTCGCTCGGCGCGCGCTTGCGCGGCGGCGCGGATTGCACGCTGGCGGCGGTGCATGAAGGCAGCGCCGCGCAGAAAGCAGGGCTCTCGGCCGGCGACGTGCTGATCGCGCTCGACGGCCTGCGCGTGACCGGCTCGAATCTTGACGGCCTGCTGGCACGCTATCAGCCGGGCGCGAAAGTCGAGGTCCACGCGTTCCGCCGCGACGAACTGCGCACCACGCAAGTCAAGCTGGACGGGCCTGAGCCGGCACGCTACAAGCTCGCGGTCAGCGACAAAGGGACCGCCGCGCGCAAGGCCCGCGAGCGCTGGCTTGCAAGCTGATCGTAATCGTCGGCGTTATTAATCGACGGCCGAGGGCGGCGGATTGTTCTACCAGTGCAACAATCCGTCGCTGCCGGATGGCTTTTTCTCGGGGCGGTAAAAAAACACAATGGCTCCACTCGCGCAAAACTGCGCGCCCCTACTGGAGTCACCGACATGACCACGATCCTGCAAATCAACTCGGCAGCCCGTTCGCAAGGCGCGAACTCGACGCTTCTCGTCAACGAACTGACCGCCAAGCTGCAACAATCGAATCCGGGCGCGCAAGTCGTCGTCCGTAATCTGCAAGCTGAGCCGCTGCCGCACCTGGACGACGCCGTCCTCGGCGCGTTCTTCACGCCGGCTGACCAACGCACCGCCGAGCAGGCCGAAATCGCCGCACGCAGCGAAGCGCTGATCGCCGAACTGCAAGCCGCCGACATCGTCGTGATCGGTGCACCGATGTACAACTTCGGTATCTCGTCGCAGCTCAAGACGTACTTCGACTTCATCGCACGCGCCGGCATCACGTTCCAGTACACGGCGAACGGTCCGGAAGGTCTCGTGAAGGGCAAGAAGGTCCACGTCGTGTCGGCACGCGGCGGCAAGTATCTGGGCACGCCGAACGACAGCCAGACGCCGTATCTGAAGGCTTTCCTGGGTTTCCTCGGTATGACCGACGTGAACTTCATCTACGCCGAAGGCCTGAACATGGGCCCGGACGCAGCGACCGCCGCGCTGGTTTCGGCGCGCGAAGCGATTGCCGCTGCGTAAGAAGGTCGATGGAAGGATTGACGCGCTGGTTTGAACCGGCGCGCATCGCAGTGTAGTGCGCGATGTAACGATGCAATGAAAAACGCCACGGGTTTGAAACCCGTGGCGTTTTTGTTTTTTCCGGTTCGCGCGCCGATGCGCTTATGCACTGACTCGCCGATGCGCGCCTGGACGTATTGCCGTTACGCCAACATCTGCGCTTCGTCCGGCAAGCGCCAGTCGATCGTTGCACGGCCGTGCTGCGCGAGATACTCATTCGCCTTCGCAAAATGCCCGCAGCCGAGAAAGCCGCGATGCGCCGACAGCGGCGACGGATGCGGCGCTTCCAGCACATAGTGCGATTTGCCGCCGAGCAGCGCACGCTTCGCTTGCGCGTGCGCGCCCCACAGCATGAACACCAGGCCGTCATGACGCATGGCGAGTTCATGGATCAGCGTGTCCGTACACTTTTCCCAGCCGCGTTTCGCGTGGCTCGCCGCGGCGTCGCGTTCGACCGTCAGCACCGTGTTCAGCAGCAGCACGCCCTGTTTGGCCCACGTGTCGAGACAGCCATGACGCGGCGTGTCGTGACCAAGGCTCGCGGCAATTTCCTTGAAGATGTTGCGTAGCGACGGCGGCGTGCGCACGTTCGGCGCCACCGAAAATGCCAGCCCATGCGCTTGCGGCGTGCCGCGGTCTTCGCCGTGATACGGGTCCTGGCCGAGGATCACGACTTTCACTTCGTCGGGACTGGTCAGGCGCAGCGCACGGAATACGTCGGCGGGATACACGGTCTTGCCGGCCGCGCGTTCACCGTCGACGAAACGGCACAGCGGCGCGTAAGCGTCGCTTTCGATGAACGGCTTGAGATGTGTGCGCCATGCCGGGGGCAGGGCGGCGAATTGGGCTTCGAGGGCCGGCGGCGCGCCAGCCGATGAAGGCGAAACCGGGTTGGTCGGTGCGTCGGCGGGTGAGGGCGCGGCGTCGCCGAAAAGCGAAGCCTGCGACGAATCGGAGCGGGTACGGGAAGCGGAGGTCATGGCGGGGAAGTGTCGCAGCAAACGCGGTGTTGCTCAAGGTGCGGCGGTGAAGCGCGGACGGCGCGCGCCAGGTGCTGAGGTGTGCGCGACGTCGCGCGTTCATCAAGCCGTATGTCGGTGCGTGCCGCGTTGCAGCGCTTGCCGCCGTTCAGCCCGCCCGCAGCTGATACCCGCGCTGTGCTTTGCTGACGTTATCCGGCGCAAGCCCTGCGATCGCTTTGCCAAGTTCCGCCGCCAACGCATGCAAAGCGGCTTCGTCGCCGGATTTCAGTTCGAGTTCGACCTCGGAAATCGGCGCGCGGCGCGTTTCACCATTCACTTCGGTGATCACGTCGCCTTGATCGATCGCGGCTTCGACCGTCGCGCCGTTCAGCTCGACGTTCCACAGCGTGCGCGTGAAGTCCGTGCGGAACAGTTCGACCAGCTCCGGTGCGGCCTGACGCAATGCTTCAGCCGCGCTCGGCTCATCGCACTCGTGCAGTAACGCGTCGATCTCGAGCTTTTCGCCCGCCACCGGCATTTCCCACTCGTGCCGGCTGTGCAAACCGTCTTTCGCTTCGCCGACCGTCTTGAAGGTTTGCAGCCAGCCGTCCGGCGTGTGACGCAAACGCAGCGCGCTTTTCGACTTCGCCAACGTCAGCGCCGGCGTATCGAAGTAAATATTCGCCAGCCTGACATCGCGCCCTTCTGCGCCTGTCCGCGCGACAAACCACTGCGTCGCCGCCTGCACCTGGTCAGCCGGCAGCGCCAGCTTGATTTCGCGTTCCATGCTCATGATCTGCCTTACTCCGTGTGCCGCCGTGCCGCGTGTCGACTGTGGCGCTCAGAAAAACATCCGCGCCAGTTCGACGCCCGGCTCTTCCGCGCGCATGAACGCCTCGCCGACGAGGAACGTATGCACGTCCATCGCGCGTAGCCGTTCGACGTCGACGCGCGACAGAATGCCCGACTCCGTGACGACGATCCGGTCGTCCGGAACCGCTTCGAGCATGCCGATGGTCGTCTCGATCGACGTTTCGAATGTGCGCAGATTGCGGTTGTTGATACCGATCAGCGGCGTTTTCAGCGTGAGCGCTTCCATCAGCTCACGGCTGTCGTGTACTTCGACCAGCACGGCCAGATTCAGCGAATGCGCGAGCGCTTCGAGGTCTTGCATCTGCGGGGTTTCGAGCGCGGCGGCGATCAGCAGGATCGCGTCGGCGCCCATCGCGCGGGCTTCGACGATCTGATACGGATCGACGATGAAGTCTTTGCGCAACACCGGCAGTTTGCAGGCCGCGCGCGCTTCTTCCAGATACGCGACGCTGCCCTTGAAGAACTGCACGTCGGTCAGCACCGACAGGCACGCCGCGCCGTGCTGTTCATACGAACGCGCGATCTCGGCGGGCACGAAGTCTTCGCGCAGCACGCCTTTCGACGGGCTCGCCTTCTTCACTTCGGCGATCACCGCGGCGAGGCCCGCCGTGTGCTTCGCGCGCAACGCGCCGACGAAGTCGCGAATATCGCGCGACGCCGCTTCGAGGCGCAGTTCTTCAAGCGACGCGCTTTGCTGCGCCGCGCGGACTTCTTCGCGTTTGATCGCGATGATCTGGTCGAGAATGTCGCTCATCTGTGTCTCGCTACGTGATTAGTGCTTGAATTGCTGGGTGAAGCGGATCAGATCGTCGACCTTCGCACGAGCCTTGCCGCTCGCGATCGCTTCGCGCGCCAGTTGAATGCCGTCCGCGATCGACGCCGCCACGTTTGCCGCATACAGCGCCGTACCCGCGTTCAGCGTAACGATTTCGCGCGCGACGCCCGGTGTGTTGTCGAGCGCTTCGAGCAGCATCGCTTTCGATTCGGTCGCGTCGGCCACTTTCAGCGAGCGGTTCGACACCATCTGCAGGCCGAAGTCTTCCGGATGAATCTCGTACTCGTGGACCTGGCCGTCGCGCAACTCGCCGACCTGCGTCGCCGCGCCGAGCGAGACCTCGTCCATGCCGTCCATGCCGTACACCACCAGCACATGCTTCGCGCCGAGGCGTTGCATCACGCGCACCTGAATCCCGACCAGGTCGCCGTGAAACACGCCCATCAACTGATTCGGTGCGCCGGCCGGATTGGTCAGCGGCCCGAGAATGTTGAACAGCGTGCGCACGCCGAGTTCACGGCGCACCGGCGCGATGTTCTTCATGGCCGGATGATGGTTCGGCGCGAACATGAAGCCCATGCCGGTTTCCGCGATCGACGCCGCCACCTGTTCCGGCTGCAGATCGATATTCACGCCGAGCGCTTCGAGCACGTCCGCGCTGCCCGACTTGCTCGACACGCCGCGGCCGCCGTGCTTCGCGACTTTCGCGCCGGCCGCGGCCGTGACGAACATGGTGGCCGTGGAAATATTGAAGGTTTGCGAGCCGTCGCCGCCGGTCCCGACGATATCGACGAAGTTCGAGTTGTCCGGCACGTCGACGTGCCGGGCAAATTCACGCATCACCGTGGCGGCCGCGGTGATTTCGCCGATGGTCTCTTTTTTGACGCGCAAGCCGGTAATGATCGCTGCCGACATCACCGGCGACAGTTCGCCGCGCATGATGAGGCGCATCAGATGCAGCATTTCGTCGTGGAAAATCTCGCGGTGCTCGATGGTCCGTTGCAGCGCTTCCTGGGGCGTAATCGACATGATTTCGTCTCTCTTCATCAGGCGCGTTGAGTGGACGCGAGTTTCGACTGCTTCACGAAGTTCTCGAGCAGCGCGTGGCCGTGTTCGGACAGGATCGATTCCGGGTGGAATTGCACGCCTTCCACCGCCAGTTCCTTGTGACGCACGCCCATGATTTCACCGTCTTCGGTCCATGCCGACACTTCGAGACAATCGGGCAGCGATTCGCGTTCGATCGCGAGCGAGTGGTAGCGGGTCACCACGAAGTGCTTCGGCAGGTCGGCGAACACGCCTTTGCAATCGGTTTCGATCGTGCTGACCTTGCCGTGCATGATGGTCTGCGCGCGCACCACGCGGCCGCCGAACGCTTCGCCGATGGCCTGATGGCCGAGGCAGACGCCGAGAATCGGCGTTTTGCCGGCGAATTCGCGCAGCACGTCGAGCGTGATGCCGGCGTGTTGCGGATTGCTCGGGCCGGGCGACAGGCAGATGCGCTCGGGGTTGAGCTTCGCGATCTCGTCCAGCGTGATTTCGTCGTTGCGGTAGGTGCGTACGTCTTCGCCGAGTTCGCCGAAGTACTGCACCAGGTTGTAGGTGAACGAGTCGTAGTTGTCGATCATTAGCAGCATGGTGTGTCTCCGGTCAGAAGTCGCTATCGAGGCCGTCTTGAACCTGTTCGGCGGCGCGCAACACGGCGCGTGCCTTGTTCTCGGTCTCTTGCCATTCGGATTCGGGCACCGAATCGGCGACGACACCCGCTGCCGCTTGCACATACAGATTGCCGTTCGCGATCACGCCGGTGCGGATCGTGATGGCGAGATCCATTTCGCCGGTGAAGGACAGGTAGCCGACCGCTCCGCCGTACAAGCCGCGTTTGACGGGCTCCAGTTCGTCGATCAGTTCCATCGCGCGAACCTTCGGCGCGCCGGACAACGTGCCGGCCGGGAAGGTGGCGCGCAACACGTCGAAATTGGTGGTGCCGGGTTTCAGCTTGCCTTCGACCGAACTCACGATGTGCTGCACGTGCGAGTACTTTTCGATCACCATCTTGTCGGTCACGACCACCGAGCCGATCTGCGCGATGCGGCCCACGTCGTTACGCGCGAGGTCGATCAGCATGACGTGCTCGGCGACTTCCTTCGGGTCGTTCAACAGTTCGGTGGCGAGTTCCGCGTCGCGTTCCGGCGTATTGCCGCGCGGACGCGTGCCGGCGAGCGGCCGGATCGTGACGATCCGGTCTTCGCCGCGCTTTTCCTGGCGCACCAGAATTTCCGGCGATGCACCCACGACGTGGAAGTCGCCGAAGTTGTAGTAATACATATACGGCGACGGATTCAGCGAGCGCAGCGCGCGGTACAGCGAGAGCGGATTGTCGCGGAACGGCTTGGTCAGGCGTTGGCCGACCTGCACTTGCATCAGTTCGCCGGCCGCGATGTATTCCTTCGCCTTGCGCACGGCGGCGAGGTAATCGTCTTTGGCGAATTCGCGGTAAGTCTCGGTGCGCACGCTGGCCGACGTGACCGGCGGCTGCACGGTCGTGCGCAAACGCTGACGCAACTCACGCAGACGTTGCTTGGCCTTCGCATAAGCCTCAGGCTGCGTCGGATCGGCGTAGACCACCAGATAGAGCTTGCCGGCGAGGTTGTCGATCACCGCGACTTCTTCGGTCAGCAGCAGCTGGATATCGGGCAGATTCAGATCGTCAGGCGGCGCGGTGTGCGCGAGCTTCTTCTCGATGTAACGCACCGCGTCATAGCCGAAATAACCGGCCAGACCGCCCGCGAAACGCGGCAGCCCAGGGCGCTGCGCCACTTTGAAGCGGCCCTGGAATTGCTGGATGAATTCGAGCGGATCGCCTTCGTGCGTTTCGACGACCTTTCCGTCGCGCACGACTTCGGAGATGCCGTTGCGGGTACGCAGCAGCGTGCGCGCCGGCAAGCCGATGAACGAATAGCGGCCGAAGCGTTCACCACCCACCACCGATTCGAGCAGAAACGAATTGGCGCCGTTGCGCTCGCTCTGCGCGAGCTTCAGGTAGAGCGACAGCGGCGTTTCGAGGTCGGCGAGCGCTTCGGCGATCAGCGGAATGCGATTGAAACCCTCGTTGGCGAGGGACTGGAATTCGAGTTCGGTCATGTTCCGATCCTGTACGGTGATCCGGCGGCAGCATGCGTCGGACAAAGCGGGGCGTTGCGCGGCCGGTCAGGGCGTTCGTTCGACAGTTTCGACACGATGATGATACCGACCGGCGCGAGTTTCCCATCGACGCGTGCAAGCAGTGTCAGCGCACGACGGTACTTTGTGGGTACACGCAGGCCGATTCAACCGATGCAGCGAAACAGGACGATGGAAAAAACGCGTGAGCGCAGCGAAGCAAAAAACGGTTGCCGAAGACGAGCTTCAGCGTACCTCAGGCGAGGTTAGCGCGACCAGCGACGCCAGGGCCAGGCTCCCCGGTCGATGCTAATCAGACTCCGTTTTTTGTTCAGAAACATGAGAATGGTGGACTTTTCAGGTCGTTGAATGGTGCGCTGCGATCGCCTTGGCGGCGTCGAGCAGCGAGGCAACTATACCATCGGATTTTATTTCTTGTATAGCGCGACCATGGTTGTAGCCATAGGGCACGGTCAGCGTCGCCATGCCCGCTGCACGGCCGGCCAGCGCGTCGTTTTCCGAATCGCCGATCGCCACCGTGGCTTGCGGCTCGACGCCTAACTGCGCCGCAGCGGTCAGCATGGGCAGCGGGTCCGGTTTCTTTTTAGCGAGGCTGTCGCCGCCGAGCACAACGCTGAAATATTGCGCAAGCCCGTATTGCTGCAACAACTCGACCGCGAAGCGGTGCGGCTTGTTGGTCACGCAGGCGAGCTTGATGCCGGCCTCGCGCATGGCGCTCAGGCCGGCTTCCACGTCGGGATAGAGCCGCGTGTGCGTGCCGTTGATTTTTGCGTACTCTTCCTGATAGATCGCGAGCGCTTCGTCGAAACGGTCTTGCGCATGCTCCGCTTCGAAACGCGGCGCCAGCACGCTGCGGATCAGATGCTCCGAACCCTTGCCGACATAGCCGACCACTTCTTCACGCGAGGTTTCCGTCGCGTCGAGTTGCGCGAGCATGCCGTTCAGGCCGGCGGTGAAATCGTCGGCGGTATCGATCATCGTGCCGTCGAGGTCGATGATCGCGGCTTGCAGGCGCGGACCGGTGAAGGTCGGCGCGGGAAACGAGGCGTGAAGCGGAGCGGTCATAGGGCGTGCAGTTTTTAGTGCTGGATGTTGGCGAGCGCCGCGCGCATCTTTTCGATCACGACCTTGTGATCGGGCTGGCCGAAGATTGCCGAGCCGGCCACGAACGTGTCCGCGCCAGCCGCCGCGATTTCGGCGATGTTGTCGACCTTCACGCCGCCGTCCACTTCCAGATGAATCTCGCGGCCGGTGCGCTCCTTGTACGCGTTGATACGCGCGCGCGCTTCGCGCAGCTTGTTGAGCGCTTCAGGAATGAACGACTGACCGCCGAAGCCCGGATTCACCGACATGATCAGCACGAGGTCGACTTTGTCCATGACGTGATCGAGGTGGTTCAGCGACGTAGCCGGGTTGAACACCAGGCCGGCCTTGCAGCCGTGGTCGCGGATTAGCGACAGCGTGCGGTCGATATGGTCCGAGCCTTCAGGATGAAAGCTGATCAGATTCGCGCCGGCCTTGGCGAAATCCGGCACGATCCGGTCGACCGGACGCACCATCAGATGCACGTCGATCGGCACGTCCACGTGCGGGCGGATCGCCTCGCACACGAGCGGCCCGATGGTCAGGTTCGGCACGTAATGGTTGTCCATCACGTCGAAGTGAATCCAGTCGGCGCCGGCGGCGACGACGTTGCGCACTTCCTCACCCAGACGGGCGAAGTCGGCGGACAGAATGCTGGGGGCAATGCGGAATTGCGTCATGGCGGGGAAGGATGCAAGCGGGAAAGCATCATTTTACCGTTTTGTGCGCTCGGAAACCGGCTCGTGGACGGCGCGCGTCACTTTCGCGATGCGCGCCGCGAAGCTGACAAAACGTCTGAATGGCCCTTGGCCAGAGGGATTTGTCCGGTTGCGGGCCTGCCGCGCATCAAGCAGAATGCCAATCCATAAGCACCGCATCGCCAGTGCGCCCGCAAACCATTGGCATACGGGCTTTCCCGCGATTTTTCACAGCCCGTTTCACCAGATTGGAATCAGGATGAGCCAGTACGAATTCAGCGTCTCGGCGCAGGTGCAGTTTCTGCCCGAAGAGTCGGACCCGGAGCGCCGCCAGTATGCGTTCGCATACACGCTGACCATCCGCAACACGGGCCAGGTGCCGGCGCAATTGATTGCGCGGCATTGGGTGATTACTGACAGCGACAATAACGAGCAGGAAGTGAAGGGGCTCGGCGTGGTCGGCCACCAGCCGCTCCTCAAACCGGGCGAGCACTTCGAATATACGAGTTGGGCCGTGATCGGCACGCCGGTCGGCACCATGCGTGGCGAATATTTTTGCGTGGCGGAAGACGGCGAGCGCTTCGAAGCGCCGGTGCCGGAATTCATCCTGCGCATGCCGCGTACTTTGCATTGAACCGAGGCCGCTGACGGCGGTCTCTTAAACACTCCAACGCGCTTGGGCTTTTGCTCCGGGCTTACGCAGCAGGCAGGCTTACTGCGGATTCTGTTTTTTATGCTGTTCGGTCGAGTGGGCGCGCGTTATTTTCTTCTTACCGGACGACGTCCACACCACGATAAAAACCAGCAGGAAAAGCGCGAGGAGCGACTCCAGCGCGAAGATGAGCATTGGGTATTCGTCGAACAGATCAGACATGGCGGTTTCCATCAAGAACGAACATTGTATGCGGTTTGTCCGCACGGCCGGAGCATGGCTCGGCGCGCTTTCGGTTGCGGTGACGCTGGCGTCCTGCGGAGGCGGCGGCGCGGTCCGGCCTTCGGTGTCGCCGCCCACGGGCGCTGCGATCATATCCGGACAGATCGCCTCGACGCGGCTCACGGCGGTTGCGTGGCAACAGGTGCCGGGCTGGCAGGACGACTCGCTGATCGGCGCGACCGCCGCGCTGCGGCAAAACTGCGTGAGACTGGCGCGTCAGCCGAACTGGGCGCGCGCATGTGCCGCGGCCTCACAAATCGACGATCTCGATGTCACCGGCGCACGGGCTTTTTTCGAGGCCTATTTCACGCCGTTCCAGCTAGCGAATAACGACGGCACGCTCGACGGTCTCGTCACCGGTTACTACGAGCCTTTGCTGCGCGGTTCGCGCACGCGTCACGGCGTGTATCAAACCGCGCTGTATCGCTGGCCGTCCGGCTATCGCGCGGGCGCGCCGCTGCCGGTGCGTGCGCAGCTCGAACGCGCGGGTGTGCTCAACGGCAATGAACTGGCCTGGGTCGACGATCCGATCGAAGCGTTCTTCCTGCAGGTTCAAGGTTCCGGCCGGATCGTGATGGAAGACGGCAGCGTGATGCGACTCGGTTTCGGCGGCACGAATAATCAGCCGTACAAGTCGATTGGGCGCTGGCTGCTGGATCGCGGCGAACTCACGCCGGCACAGGCGACCATGCAAGGGATCAAGGCGTGGGCGCGCGCGAATCCGACCCGGGTCGATGCGCTGCTGGATACGAACCCGCGCTTCGTGTTCTTCCGCGAAATGCCTTCCGGCGAAAGCGTGCCGGGGGGTGGGGCGGATGGTCCGATCGGCGCGCTCGGTGTGCCGCTCACGCCGGAGCGTTCGATCGCGGTCGACCCGTCCTCGATTCCGCTCGGCACGCCGGTGTTTTTGCAGACCACGCGCCCATTGACGAACTCGCCGATGAATCGCCTCGTCTTCGCACAGGACACCGGTTCCGCGATCAAGGGCGGCGTACGCGCGGATTACTTCTGGGGGCTCGGCGATGACGCCGGTGACCTGGCCGGGAAGATGAAGCAGGGTGGCCGGATGTGGCTGTTGTTGCCGAATTCGTGAGGGTGGGGTTGGGGCTTTTGCGCTTGAGCTTGAAGGCTTAGGCCTGACGCTGGGCCTCGGCTGTCGCTGAGCTTCGGCTACCGGTGAAGCGGCGGATTTCGTTTCGAAACCCGCCGTCTTCAACCGCCGCCTTTAGTCAGCCGTTGGTCAGAAGCAACCCTTCCTCAAAGCCCCGACTTGCGTTTGTCCACCACGCGCCGTGCTTTACCCACCGAACGTTCAATCCCGTTCACAGCCAGCACATTCACCACGGCACTCACGCCGATCAATGCCTTGATGTCGTAAGTCAGCGCCTGCTTTGCCGTAGACAACGCAGCAATATCCGGCGCGGTCTCCGGACACGGTTCGACATTCAGCGTCAATACGTCGAGCGGCCCTTCCTTGGTCAGCACGATCTGATAATGCGGCGCGAGGGCGTGCTGCTTGAGCAGCAGTTCTTCGATCTGCGTCGGGAAAACGTTCACGCCGCGCACGATCATCATGTCGTCCGAACGACCCGTGATCTTCTCCATGCGACGCATGGTGCGAGCCGTGCCCGGCAAGAGCCGCGTCAGATCGCGTGTCCGGTAGCGGACGATCGGCAGCGCTTCCTTGGTTAGCGACGTGAACACCAGTTCGCCGAGTTCGCCGTCCGGCAGCACTTCGCCGGTTTCGGGATCGATGATCTCGGGATAGAAATAATCTTCCCAGATGGTCGGGCCGTCTTTCGTTTCCACGCATTCCGATGCCACGCCCGGTCCCATCACTTCGGACAGACCGTAAATGTCGACCGCGTCGATGCCCATGCGTTTTTCAATGGCCTGGCGCATGTCATTGGTCCACGGCTCCGCGCCGAAGATGCCGAGGCGCAGCGAGCAGGCGGCCGGGTCGATGCCCTGACGCTCGAGTTCGTCCGCGATCGAGAGCATGTAGCTCGGCGTCACCATGATGATGTCCGGCTTGAAATCCTGAATCAGCTGGACCTGTTTTTCGGTCTGACCGCCGCCGAACGGAATCACGGTGAGCCCCGCGCGTTCCGCGCCGTAGTGAGCGCCGAGGCCGCCGGTAAAGAGACCATAGCCGTAGCTCACGTGAACCTTGTCGCCACGCCGCGCGCCGGCCGCGCGGATGGAACGTGCGACGAGATTCGCCCACGTGTCGATGTCGCGTGCGGTATAGCCCACCACGGTCGGCTTGCCGGTCGTGCCGGACGACGCGTGAATCCGCGAAATCTGGTCCTGCGGCACGGCGAACATGCCGAAGGGGTAGCTGTCGCGCAGATCCTTCTTGGTGGTGAAGGGAAAGCGCGCCAGATCCGCGAGGGTTTTTACTTCGCTCGGATGCACACCGGCTTCGTCGAACTTGCGGCGATAGACCGGCGAATTTTCATAGGCGTGGTTCAACGACCATTTGAGCCGTTCAAGTTGAAGCGCGGCGAGTTCGTCGCGGCTGGCGGTCTCGATGGGATCGAGCGGAAGGGCGGTGGTCATCGAATGTCTCCTTGCTGCCTCAATGCTTGAGTCTGATGGTCGGTGCGCTTGCACGCAAAAACTGGGGCGGCCTGCTGTTTATACGTGTCGTGTCCGCTAGTTCGTCGACTAGTCGCCACGCTGTGCTTCGGAACTTGCCGCCGGATTGCTTTGGTTGCCACTCACGATCCCGCGAGTGGTGTGTCGCGACCTTTCCGTGCGTCCTTCTTTCAATCGCTCACGGGTATCAGGTTGCCTTTAATCTGCGCCGATTTGCCGCGAAACATCGCGACGGTTTCGTCAGCGCGATTCACGACCCGAATGTCGTAGATGCCGGTGCGTCCGCTCAGCGTCTGTTCAACGGCTTCCGCCGTCAGCACGTCGCCGCCATGCACCGGACGCAGAAACTCGATCGAGCAACCGGCTGCGACCGTGTTGATGTTGTATGTATTGCAGGCGAACGCGAACGTGGAATCGGCCAGCGTGAAAATCAGGCCGCCGTGACAAATCTGATGACCGTTCAGAAAGTCTTCGCGCACAGCCATACGCAAACGCGCGTAGCCGGGGCGGACTTCCAGTATTTCGAGGCCGAGCGCCTTGCTGCAGGCGTCGTTTTCGTACATGGCGGCTGCGGTTGCGCGGGCGAGTTCGTCTGGCGTCATCTGGCTGGGTTGGCTGGGTTGTGCGGACATCTCAACGGCCCTCGAAACGTGGTGCACGCTTTTCGACGAAAGCCTGAACGCCTTCCGCGTAATCGTGGGAAGCGCCGAGCTCACGCTGCAGATCACGTTCGAGGTCGAGTTGCTGATCCAGGCTTTGCGTTGCGCCTGCCCGCATGGCCTGTTTGATCGCCGCGATCGCGCGCGTGGGTTGCTGCGCGAGCTGGCTCGCGAGTTTGGCGGCGGTGCCGGCGAGTTCCGCGTCGTCGACCGCTTGCCAGATCAAGCCCCAGTTCTCGGCTTTTTCCGCGCCGAGTTTGTCGCCGGTAATGGCAAGCCCCATGGCGCGCGCCATGCCGATGCGTTGCGGCAGGAACCAGGTGCCGCCTGAATCGGGCACAAGGCCAATCTTCACGAACGCCTGGATGAAGCTCGCGGAGCGGGCGGCGAGCACGATGTCGCAGGCCAGCGCGAGGTTTGCGCCGGCGCCGGCGGCCGTGCCGTTCACTGCCGCGATCACCGGGATTCGCAGCGCTTGCAGACGGCGAATCAGCGGGTTGAAATACGTGTCGATCAGCTCGCCCAGATCGGTCATTGCGCCTGGCGTGAAGTCGAGATCGGCAAGATCCTGGCCGGCGCAGAAGCCACGGCCTGCACCAGTGAGCACGAGGGCGCGGGCAGTGGACGCTTCCACCTCGTCGAGCGCTGCGCTCAATTCCTGATGCATTGCGCGCGTGAAGCTGTTCAGCTTGTCCGGGCGGTTCAGCGTAATGGTCGCTACACGGCTCGATGCATCTATATCCAGGCGAATCGCTTCATACGACATTGGGTGTCTCCTCAAAGTCTCTTTGATCGATGGATGCTTCGGCGTTTGTGTCAGAGCCGCTCGATGACCAACGCGATGCCTTGGCCTACACCGATACACATCGTGCAAAGCGCAAAGCGGCCGTTGATCCGTTCTAACTGGTACAGCGCCGTCGTGATCAGACGCGCGCCCGATGCGCCAAGCGGATGGCCGAGCGCAATGGCGCCGCCGTTCGGATTGACGCGCGGGTCGTCGTCGCGCAAACCGAGCGTGCGCAGCACGGCCAGGCCTTGCGACGCGAAAGCTTCGTTCAACTCGATCACGTCGAATTGCTCGAGCGTCATACCGAGTTGCTTCAACAGTTTCTGGGTGGCCGGCGCCGGGCCGATACCCATGATGCGCGGCTCGACGCCCGCCGTTGCCATGCCTACCACGCGAGCGCGGCGACGCAGGCCGTACTGATCGGCGGCCTCTTGATTCGCAAGCAGCAGCGCGCAGGCTCCGTCGTTCACACCGGATGCATTGCCGGCCGTCACGCTGCCGTCAGGACGAACCACGCCTTTGAGCTTGCCCAGACTTTCGAGCGAGGTTGCGCGCGGATGCTCGTCGAGCATGACGCGCACCGGGTCGCCTTTCTTCTGCGCGATGTCGACGCCCACGATTTCCTGGGCCAGCGTGCCGTCTTCCTGCGCGCGAGCCGCCTTCTGCTGGCTCGCTAGCGCAAACATGTCCTGATCCGCGCGGCTGATACCGAATTCGACCGCGACGTTTTCCGCTGTTTCCGGCATCGAGTCGACGCCGTATTGACGTTTCATCAGCGGGTTGATGAAGCGCCAGCCAATGGTTGTGTCGTAAACGTCGGCTTGCCGTGCGAAGGCGCTAGCGGCCTTACCCATGACGAACGGCGCTCGCGTCATGCTTTCTACGCCGCCGGCAATCATCAAACGCGCTTCGCCTGCCTTGATTGCGCGTGCTGCGGTGCCGACCGCATCCATGCCCGAGCCGCACAAGCGGTTGATGGTCGCGCCGGGCGCATCCGTCGGCAAACCCGCCAGCAGCGCGGACATGCGCGCGACGTTGCGGTTGTCTTCGCCGGCCTGGTTGGCACAGCCATAGATCACGTCGTCGAGCGCGCGCCAGTCGACGCCCGGATTGCGCTCGATCAGCGCCTTGATCGGCACCGCGCCGAGGTCGTCGGCGCGAACGTCCTTGAGGGCGCCGCCGTAGCGGCCGATCGGGGTGCGAATCGCATCGCAAATGAAGGCGTCGTTCATATGAGCTCCTGCAGGGGCGGACCGGCGCGAAATGCCGATCCGATGTCTCATGTTAGTTGGGAGGCACGGCTCGGTCCATTCGGCCAAAAGGCATAGGACGAAAGCCGTGCTTTTGTCTTATGACGTTCAGCCAGCTACCGCCGGCGCCGCTTTCGGTTCAACATGAACGCGGCTTTGAATGATGCGGAAGCGGTTCGCGACGAAGGCTGCATCGGCCAGCGCTGCGTTGGCCGCCGGGTTGGCGCCCGTGCCATGGAAGTCGGAGAACGCCGCCGACTGATTGACGAATACGCCGCCGGTCAGATTGATCGACAGCGCTACGCCGCCGCGGACGGATGCTTCGTGCGCTTCGTCGAGCACGGCTTCGTCGGTGCTGTAGACCGACAGCGTCAGTGCACCGTGCTCGGCGGCGATCGAGCCGGCGAGATCGAGCGACTGGGCAGTCGAGTCCGTCGCGATCACGAACGAGATCGGGCCGAACCATTCCTTGGTGAACTGGGCGTAGTCGGTTGCGGCGTCCAGTTGCAGCATGAGCGGCGTGCGCACGCGGGCGCCGGCAAACGCCGGGTGTTCGAGCGACTGGCTTTCGACCAGTACACGGCCGAGCTTGGCTGCTTCGCCAATGCGCTGGGTCACGCCGTCGTTCTGGATCGCGCCGAGCAGTTCGACGGCGCGGGCCGGATCGGCAACCAGTTTTTGGACTGCGCCGGCAATGGCTTGCGCGACTTCGTCGAAACCGAGCGTGCCGTCGGCGGTGCGAATCCCGCCGCGCGGCACGTAGATGTTCTGCGGCGCCGTGCACATCTGGCCCGAGTAGAGCGCGAGCGAGAAGGCGATGTTGCGGGCAACGGCTTTGATGTCGTCCACCGAGTCGATCACGATCTGGTTGACGCCGGCTTTCTCGGTGTAGACCTGTGCCTGATGCGCATTGCGCTCGAGCCACGTGCCGTTTTGCGTGCTACCCGTGAAGTCGATCAGCTTGATCTCCGGACGCAGTGCGAGGTCCTGCACGAGTGCGCCGTCGTTCGGCTCGGTTGCGAGCAGCGTGACGACGTTCGGGTCGAAACCGGCTTCACGCAAAACGTCGCGGGCAATCCGCACGGTCACTGCCAGCGGCAGAATTGCGCCCGGATGCGGTTTGACGATGACTGTGTTGCCGGTGGCCAGATCGGCGAAGAGGCCCGGGTAGCCGTTCCACGTTGGGAACGTGCAGCAGCCGAGTACCAGGCCGGTACCGCGCGGCGCGACGGTATAGCGCTTGTGCATGGCGAGCGGCGGGTTCTTGCCTTGCGGTTTTTCCCAGTGGGCGTCGGCCGGAATGCGGCGCAACTGGTCCCATGCGTACACCACCGCTTCGAGCGCGCGGTCCTGTGCGTGGGGGCCGCCCGCCTGAAAGGCCATCATGAACGCCTGACCGGTCGTGTGCATCACGCTGTAGCCGATTTCGAAGCTGGCGCGATTCACTCGCGCGAGGATTTCCAGGCACACGCCGATCCACGCTTGCGGGCCCGCTGCGCGCCAGTCACGTTGCGCGACTGCCGCTGCTGCGATCAGCGCCTCAGGATCGGCCTTCGGGTAGCGGACGCCGAGCGGAAAACCGAACGGCGAGACTTCGGCGCCGACGGTGTCTCCCGTCGACGGCTGGTCGAGTTCGAAGGTCGCGTCGAGGTGTGTTTTGAATGCGGCTTCACCGTCCGCGTTCGCTGTTTCCCCGTACACTTTCGGACTGGGCATCTCGACGAAGGGGCTCCAGTAGCCGCGCGTTTCGACCGCGGTGAGCGCCTTTTGCAGCGTGTCTTCGTGCTTGGTGAATAGCGGATGTGTCATGGCAGAGGGGCGTGACTGTACGTTGGGAAAAGCCTGTCGAATAATTGACCGACCGGTTGGTTGGTCAATGTTAGCATTATTAAGATGGCGGCGCGAAGCGTTTTCGCGTGTGATTAATCATTAGGAGGCGGCATGGCTTACGAGAACATTCTGGTTGAGACACGAGGACGGGTCGGTTTGGTCACGCTGAATCGCCCGAAGGCGTTGAACGCCTTGAACGACGCGTTGATGGACGAACTGGGCGCCGCGCTGCGCGAGTTCGATGCCGACGACGCGATCGGCGCGATCGTGATTACGGGTAGCGAGAAGGCGTTCGCGGCAGGTGCAGACATCGGCATGATGGCCACCTATTCCTATATGGATGTCTACAAGGGTGACTACATCACCCGCAATTGGGAGACGGTTCGGTCGATCCGTAAGCCGATCATTGCCGCGGTGGCGGGCTTTGCGCTTGGCGGCGGCTGCGAATTGGCGATGATGTGCGACATCATCTTCGCCGCCGATAGCGCGAAGTTCGGTCAGCCGGAAATCAAACTCGGGGTGATGCCGGGCGCCGGTGGTACGCAGCGACTGCCTCGCGCCGTCTCCAAAGCAAAAGCAATGGACCTGTGTTTGACCGCGCGTTTCATGGATGCCGCCGAAGCCGAGCGTGCCGGACTGGTTTCGCGCGTGATTCCTGCGGCCTCGCTGATCGACGAGGCGATTGCGGCTGCTGCCACCATTTCCGAATTCCCGCTTCCCGCTGTAATGATGGTGAAGGAGTCCGTCAATCGCGCGTACGAAACGACGCTTGCCGAGGGGGTTCATTTCGAGCGCCGTCTGTTCCACTCGCTGTTCGCCACGGAAGACCAGAAAGAGGGGATGGCCGCGTTTGTGGAGAAGCGCAAGCCGGTTTTCAAGCATCGTTAATACTGTTGTCAAAATAACGCTTGCAAGGCCCTGCGTGGGTCGCTAGAATCTCGCTCTTTCGTGCTTCGGACACCGGGGCACGGGAGGCGGGAGAGCCAGCAATGGCAAGGGTTTCAGCGAAGTGAACGGGTTGAGAAAGTTATAAAAACCTGTTGACGACGTAGCGAAAGTTCTTCATAATCTCGTTTCTCTGCTGCAGATGCAGCGACGCAGAACGAAGCGGTGCCGGGTAGTTGTGATGTTGACAACACGCGGTGCTGGTTTGGTGGTGAATGCGTAATCGATCTTTAAAAATTAACAGCCGATAAGTGTGGGCGCTTGATGCGAGACGCGAGGCGGATCTTTCGGGATCTGCCGCAAAGCGAAAGTATCAAGTCTCACACAGTAATGAAAGGAAGGTTTGACTGTCGAAAGACGATCGAACAATTCGTCAGTACGTTGAGTGAGCGACCGGTTCTTAACGGAACCGAAAAACAGTAACAGGTTTGAACTGAAGAGTTTGATCCTGGCTCAGATTGAACGCTGGCGGCATGCCTTACACATGCAAGTCGAACGGCAGCACGGGGGTAACCCTGGTGGCGAGTGGCGAACGGGTGAGTAATACATCGGAACGTGTCCTGTAGTGGGGGATAGCCCGGCGAAAGCCGGATTAATACCGCATACGCTCTACGGAGGAAAGGGGGGGATCTTAGGACCTCTCGCTACAGGGGCGGCCGATGGCAGATTAGCTAGTTGGTGGGGTAAAGGCCTACCAAGGCGACGATCTGTAGCTGGTCTGAGAGGACGACCAGCCACACTGGGACTGAGACACGGCCCAGACTCCTACGGGAGGCAGCAGTGGGGAATTTTGGACAATGGGCGAAAGCCTGATCCAGCAATGCCGCGTGTGTGAAGAAGGCCTTCGGGTTGTAAAGCACTTTTGTCCGGAAAGAAAACTTCTGTCCTAATACGGCGGGAGGATGACGGTACCGGAAGAATAAGCACCGGCTAACTACGTGCCAGCAGCCGCGGTAATACGTAGGGTGCAAGCGTTAATCGGAATTACTGGGCGTAAAGCGTGCGCAGGCGGTTCGCTAAGACAGATGTGAAATCCCCGGGCTTAACCTGGGAACTGCATTTGTGACTGGCGGGCTAGAGTATGGCAGAGGGGGGTAGAATTCCACGTGTAGCAGTGAAATGCGTAGAGATGTGGAGGAATACCGATGGCGAAGGCAGCCCCCTGGGCCAATACTGACGCTCATGCACGAAAGCGTGGGGAGCAAACAGGATTAGATACCCTGGTAGTCCACGCCCTAAACGATGTCAACTAGTTGTTGGGTCTTCATTGACTTAGTAACGTAGCTAACGCGTGAAGTTGACCGCCTGGGGAGTACGGTCGCAAGATTAAAACTCAAAGGAATTGACGGGGACCCGCACAAGCGGTGGATGATGTGGATTAATTCGATGCAACGCGAAAAACCTTACCTACCCTTGACATGTATGGAAGTCTGCCGAGAGGTGGATGTGCCCGAAAGGGAGCCATAACACAGGTGCTGCATGGCTGTCGTCAGCTCGTGTCGTGAGATGTTGGGTTAAGTCCCGCAACGAGCGCAACCCTTGTCCCTAGTTGCTACGCAAGAGCACTCCAGGGAGACTGCCGGTGACAAACCGGAGGAAGGTGGGGATGACGTCAAGTCCTCATGGCCCTTATGGGTAGGGCTTCACACGTCATACAATGGTCGGAACAGAGGGTTGCCAAGCCGCGAGGTGGAGCCAATCCCAGAAAACCGATCGTAGTCCGGATCGCACTCTGCAACTCGAGTGCGTGAAGCTGGAATCGCTAGTAATCGCGGATCAGCATGCCGCGGTGAATACGTTCCCGGGTCTTGTACACACCGCCCGTCACACCATGGGAGTGGGTTTCACCAGAAGTAGGTAGCCTAACCGCAAGGAGGGCGCTTACCACGGTGGGATTCATGACTGGGGTGAAGTCGTAACAAGGTAGCCGTATCGGAAGGTGCGGCTGGATCACCTCCTTTCTAGAGCTGAACGTGTCGAACGTTGAGCGCTCACGCTTATCGGCTGTAAATTCAGACAGACTCAGGGGTCTGTAGCTCAGTCGGTTAGAGCACCGTCTTGATAAGGCGGGGTCGATGGTTCGAATCCATCCAGACCCACCACTGTTTCTGCGGTGGCTGTGCTAACCGGTTGAAGGCACCCTGAAGTTCATGTGTGACTGGGGGATTAGCTCAGCTGGGAGAGCACCTGCTTTGCAAGCAGGGGGTCGTCGGTTCGATCCCGTCATCCTCCACCAATCATCAATGCATAGCGTTCTGCGGCAGGTCGGGCAGAGGGTTGTGCATTGGCGATTGAGCCAGTCAGAGTGATACGTGGTTATAGCAACCGCGATATCGGCTGTCGTTCTTTAACAATCAGGAAGAAGTAGTAAAGAGATTCACGAAAGCATATCTAGAGATGGGTGTGTGAGTAGGTGAATCAGGGTTGTGATTGTATCAATGTATGAAAAGGTAATCGAAAGATTGCCTTGGAATACGGCGCAACACGAATACTCAACCTGTAACGATGTGACCCGCGCTGCGTTCCCAGTGAACGCGGTATGAGACACACCCGTTATAGGGTCAAGCGAACAAGTGCATGTGGTGGATGCCTTGGCGATCACAGGCGATGAAGGACGCGGTAGCCTGCGAAAAGCTACGGGGAGCTGGCAAACGAGCTTTGATCCGTAGATGTCCGAATGGGGAAACCCACTCCGAATGGAGTATCCATGACTGAATACATAGGTCATGCGAAGCGAACGCGGTGAACTGAAACATCTAAGTAACCGCAGGAAAAGAAATCAACCGAGATTCCCAGAGTAGTGGCGAGCGAAATGGGATCAGCCTGTACTCTTTATCTTCATTGTTAGTCGAAGGCTCTGGAAAGTGCCGCCATAGCAGGTGATAGCCCTGTAGACGAAAACAGCGAGGAAGAACTAGGTGTACGACAAGTAGGGCGGGACACGTGAAATCCTGTCTGAAGATGGGGGGACCATCCTCCAAGGCTAAATACTCGTGATCGACCGATAGTGAACCAGTACCGTGAGGGAAAGGCGAAAAGAACCCCGGGAGGGGAGTGAAATAGATCCTGAAACCGCATGCATACAAACAGTAGGAGCCTCCTTGAGGGGTGACTGCGTACCTTTTGTATAATGGGTCAGCGACTTACATTCAGTGGCAAGCTTAACCGATTAGGGCAGGCGTAGCGAAAGCGAGTCCGAACAGGGCGATTCAGTCGCTGGGTGTAGACCCGAAACCAGGTGATCTATCCATGGCCAGGATGAAGGTGCGGTAACACGTACTGGAGGTCCGAACCCACTAACGTTGAAAAGTTAGGGGATGAGCTGTGGATAGGGGTGAAAGGCTAAACAAACCTGGAAATAGCTGGTTCTCTCCGAAAACTATTTAGGTAGTGCCTCGTGTATCACCTTCGGGGGTAGAGCACTGTCATGGTTGTGGGGTCCATTGCGGATTACTACGCCATAGCAAACTCCGAATACCGAAGAGTGCAATCACGGGAGACAGACATCGGGTGCTAACGTCCGGTGTCAAGAGGGAAACAACCCAGACCGCCAGCTAAGGTCCCCAAATATTGCTAAGTGGGAAACGAAGTGGGAAGGCTAAAACAGTCAGGAGGTTGGCTTAGAAGCAGCCATCCTTTAAAGAAAGCGTAATAGCTCACTGATCGAGTCGTCCTGCGCGGAAGATGTAACGGGGCTAAGCAATATACCGAAGCTGCGGATGCACATTTATGTGCATGGTAGGAGAGCGTTCCGTAAGCCTGCGAAGGTGCATTGAAAAGTGCGCTGGAGGTATCGGAAGTGCGAATGCTGACATGAGTAGCGATAAAGGGGGTGAAAAGCCCCCTCGCCGTAAGCCCAAGGTTTCCTACGCAACGTTCATCGGCGTAGGGTGAGTCGGCCCCTAAGGCGAGGCAGAAATGCGTAGCTGATGGGAAGCAGGTTAATATTCCTGCACCATTGTTAAATGCGATGGGGGGACGGATCGCGGAAGGTTGTCCGGGTGTTGGAAGTCCCGGTCCTTGCATTGGAGAAGGCGCTTAGGCAAATCCGGGCGCGGAATTCAAGGGTGCGAGGCCATTCACCTAGGTGAAGAAGCAATCGGAAGTGGTTCCAAGAAAAGCCTCTAAGCTTCAGTTTAACAAGACCGTACCGCAAACCGACACAGGTGGGCGAGATGAGTATTCTAAGGCGCTTGAGAGAACTCGGGAGAAGGAACTCGGCAAATTGGTACCGTAACTTCGGGATAAGGTACGCCCCTGTAGCCTGATGCGCCTGCGCGCGTAGGGTGAAGGGGTTGCAATAAACTGGTGGCTGCGACTGTTTAATAAAAACACAGCACTCTGCAAACACGAAAGTGGACGTATAGGGTGTGACGCCTGCCCGGTGCCGGAAGATTAAATGATGGGGTGCAAGCTCTTGATTGAAGTCCCGGTAAACGGCGGCCGTAACTATAACGGTCCTAAGGTAGCGAAATTCCTTGTCGGGTAAGTTCCGACCTGCACGAATGGCGTAACGATGGCCACACTGTCTCCTCCCGAGACTCAGCGAAGTTGAAGTGTTTGTGATGATGCAATCTCCCCGCGGCTAGACGGAAAGACCCCATGAACCTTTACTGTAGCTTTGCATTGGACTTTGAACCGATCTGTGTAGGATAGGTGGGAGGCTATGAAGCGTGGACGCCAGTCTGCGTGGAGCCATCCTTGAAATACCACCCTGGTTTGTTTGAGGTTCTAACCTTGGTCCGTAATCCGGATCGGGGACAGTGCATGGTAGGCAGTTTGACTGGGGCGGTCTCCTCCCAAAGTGTAACGGAGGAGTACGAAGGTACGCTAGGTACGGTCGGAAATCGTGCTGATAGTGCAATGGCATAAGCGTGCTTAACTGCGAGACCGACAAGTCGAGCAGGTGCGAAAGCAGGTCATAGTGATCCGGTGGTTCTGTATGGAAGGGCCATCGCTCAACGGATAAAAGGTACTCTGGGGATAACAGGCTGATACCGCCCAAGAGTTCATATCGACGGCGGTGTTTGGCACCTCGATGTCGGCTCATCTCATCCTGGGGCTGTAGCCGGTCCCAAGGGTATGGCTGTTCGCCATTTAAAGAGGTACGTGAGCTGGGTTTAAAACGTCGTGAGACAGTTTGGTCCCTATCTGCCGTGGGCGCTGGATATTTGAAGGGGGCTGCTCCTAGTACGAGAGGACCGGAGTGGACGAACCTCTGGTGTACCGGTTGTCACGCCAGTGGCATCGCCGGGTAGCTATGTTCGGAAGAGATAACCGCTGAAAGCATCTAAGCGGGAAACTCGCCTTAAGATGAGATATCCCCGGGGCTTCGAGCCCCTTGAAGGGTCGTTCAAGACCAGGACGTTGATAGGTCAGGTGTGGAAGCGCAGTAATGCGTTAAGCTAACTGATACTAATTGCCCGTAAGGCTTGATCCTATAACAGGTGTGTCTCTCTCTCGACCCGCGTTAGCGCTTTAGCGCTTACACGGGTCCGATCCCCGAAGGGGAAGACACACGGTTGAGATCAGTGTTGTGCAATACAGGCACAACCCAAAGTAACACCGAGAGGCATCCTCTCAACTACTTCTTCCAGATTGGCTGTATTGCCCCAAAGGCAGTGCGGCAACAAGTCATGCCTGATGACCATAGCGAGTCGGTACCACCCCTTCCCATCCCGAACAGGACCGTGAAACGACTCCACGCCGATGATAGTGCGGATTGCCCGTGTGAAAGTAGGTAATCGTCAGGCTCCCTAGCAGAAAGCAGAAACCCCACCCAAAAAGGTGGGGTTTCTGTCGTTTACGGCAGGGAAGAAATCACAACCAAGTACTCAACGTCCACCGCCGTCATCGCCCAACTATTCGTTCTTGCTCGACAACGACTGCGCCAGTTCCCCGGCCTTCAGCGAACTCATCAGCGACATCAGCGTATTGATCGCATTGCCGCCGCTGTCCCCACCTAACTGGATCTGTGGAACGAGCGGCACACGCGACGTTTCGAACGCTTCGGCCAAACGCAGCATCACCGTTTGCATCAGTTGCTTGTCGGCGCCTTCACCCTGCAGCGCTTCCGACTTCGCCTTGATCGCCGAAGCTTCCGCTTCACCGACCGCCTTGATCGCCGATGCGCGACCTGAGCCCTCCATCTCCTGCCTGAACTTATCCGCTTGCGCGAGCGCTTCGATTTCCTGACGACGCTTTTCAGCGGCCTTCACCGCGGCCGAGCCCTGGTTCTCCTTGATCGATACGTCGACCAACGAACCCGTCAGTTCCTTCTGTTTCGCCGCACGCTGTTCCGCTTCATTCAGTTCGCGCTGCTTGTCTGCGGCGATCTGTTTCTGCGCGAACGTTTCGACCTGTTCGCGCGCGATCTGCCGGTCGCGCAACTGCGCCATGATGTTCTCGATCTGCGTGTCGCCGGCTTGCGGCTTCGGTGTGCCGATCAGCACTTCCTCGAACTCCAGCGAATACGCCTTGAAGCGCTCACGCATCTCACTCGACGCATTGCCCTGCAATTCGCTGCGCGACTGGATCAGTTCGATAAACGTCCGCGTTTGCGAGACGTTCTTGAAGTACGACGACACCATCGGATCGAGTGTCTGCTCAACCAGTTGCTCGATATTGCCGAAGCGCTGCACGACGAGCGGCGCCTTGCGATAGTCGATGTGCACAACCACCGACAACGGCAATTGCGGTTCGAACGCGTCCTTCGTGATCAGCGTGATCTCGCGCAGATTCGAGTCGAAATTAGAACCGCTCTCGCCCGCTTTCCAGAGCAACACGAAGTTGGTGGTCGGGACGAATTCGATCTTGCCGGCGTACGGGTTGAACGCGTACTTGCCGGGCATCAGCGGTTCGCTCCAGACGCCACGGCAACCGGTCTTGACCAGCTCGCCATGACTGTAGTCGCTGCCCGAGAGGTCGTCGCCGCGACGGCCCGTGTACGACACGACCACGCCCACGAAGCCGACCGGAACGATGGTCTTCGTCAGAAACTCAACCGTCGCGAAGAGCCGGTTGATGTAGTAAGTGCCTTCCACCAGCACACGTTCCTGACGACCGCGACGTCCACCCGCCGCGAGAAACTTTTCCGGCTCCTGAAACGCGTTGTGCAGATCACCGACGTCGGGTGCGAGCAATTCGTCCACGCGCAGACCCGGGCCATCCTGCACCGTCACCACGGCGATCTGATCGGAACCATGGGCGCCCGTGACCTCCTTGATCACGACCGGCGTGAAGGCGCTGCGCTCGTCGAGCACGTCGCGCATGCGGGCGTAGTAGGCGCGTTCTTCCGGCGCCATCGACAGTGAATAGGTCGTGTCCTCCGTCATGACGACGAACAGCGCCGGATTCAGAATGTGCGTGCCCTCACGCAGCACCTTGCGCTGCGGACCCTTCTGGCCGCCATGTTCGAGAAACGCGCGGACGTCGCGGAAATCGTCGACGGTGGCATTGTCGGCGAGCGTCTGGCCCGCCGGCAGATCGACCCCGTCACGCGCGAAGACGTAGCCGATCTTGCCTTGCGTGACCGACACCATCGGCCGGATATGAACGCGATACTGGAATGGCGTGAAGAAGTGAAAACCGCCGCGACGCACGTCAGGTTGAAAGCCCGCTTCGCCATGCAAGGCGAGCAGGCCGATCTGCACGGATCCTTGCGCACTCCAGATCTTTTCGATGACACCGATCGCGTCGTTCGGAATATAGCGAACGGCCCCCGACAGCCAGACGCCGACCACCGCGAGCAATCCGATGACGAGTAAAACGATCAACGGAACCAGTAAGCTCATGGATAAAAACGTGTGCATGTTATTGGACTCTTTTTAGCGTGGTACTTCGAATACCCGAGCGTCATCATTCGCGGTCCGTGCTTCTGATAGCACGAGCGCGACGCAAGGGTTCAGGCACTACAGTGTGAAAAAGACGTAGAGCGACGTCAGCCGTCGAGCGGCGTAGTGGGATTTCTATCCCGACGCCTGGAGAGAGCAGGATGGCCTGTAATGGCGAGCACGATACGCCACGGAGACTGCGGCGCGGACCATTGCATAGTCACGCAATTAACCGTGCGACTCAGCAACGCAAAATGCGTTGCTGCATGAGGCAGGACAAGGGAGAGGGGAGCCAAGGCGCGCAGCGCGCGGGACTCAATCCCATCACGCGTGGCGTCGTGCTCGACGAAGCTCAGGAACCAGACAAACGGTGCTGCCGTAGCGACTTGCAAGATTTCAGCGACCTTCCGCGGATTGCTAATCTGATGGAATTCTATGCCTCGCGATGCGCGAATGTCCAAGTAATTTTAGATGACACCCCGGCTTTTAGAGGAAGGCTTCATGAAGAATCCGCAACGCATAAATTCATAAGAAATACCCCCTGCGGAAAAAGACGAGACAGAGCGGCGCCGCCTGATCGACCTGAACCTGTCACATGGATCTGGTTTGCTTGGCAGGTGTTTTACCCAGAAATAATCACCCGCCACAACTACCACTGCGTGAAGCCGGACTAAGTGCAAATAACAATGGAGTCCCTGGCAAATTTCAGTGTAACTTTGCTAAGCTTAATGTTCCTGATGCCGATAACACAGTCAGCCACGCCGCTGGCACGGTGAAGTGCGCAACTGCGAAAGAGCGTTTTCGCAAAACCAATTAATAAGCATAAAAAATATATTACTGCCGTAACCATTCCGGTGCATGTGATTGGAATGACACGACGGTTATTGAAAGTCACCGAAGACAGAGTATCCGGATTGCATGAGTGAATGCACGGTAGGCCCCATGCGAAGCGCATAGGGCGACCGTGTCGGGCGTCGTATCGCCGGTTCGCTCTGCGGCTAAAGAAGTCCTACCGCTTGTCATCATGATGTGGAGGCCGTGCCCGGGGGCGCGTCATATGATGAAGTTCGATACTCAACCTTCGTCGAGTGAGTCGCGCACGTGCGCGCACGCTCAGGACGACGCCACGTTCATCGGCTCGTCGATGGCATTCCGCCAGTTGGTGCGGATGATCGACCGCGTGGCGCCCACTCATCATGCGTTATTGATCATGGGGCCCACGGGCTCGGGCAAGGAGTTGGTGGCACGGCGCATCCACGCGCTCGGCCTGAATCGCGACGAACCGTTCGTCGACGTCAATTGCGGTGCGATTCCCGAACACCTGGTCGAGGCCGAACTGTTCGGCCACGTGAAGGGCGCGTTCACCGGCGCGTCCGACCATCGCGAAGGTCTGCTTCGGCAGGTCGGGCAGGGCACGCTCTTTCTCGACGAGATCGGCGAGTTGCCGTTGACGCTGCAACCGAAACTGTTGCGAGCCCTGGAAACGCGCAGCTTCCGACCGGTCGGTTCATCGGTCAACGTGCGCTTCGAAGGGCGCGTGGTGGCCGCGACGCATCGCGATCTGCGCCACGCGGTTCACGAAGGACGCTTCCGCGAAGACCTGTTCTATCGCCTCGCGGTGTTCGTGCTCAACGTGCCGGGTCTCGACCAGCGTGCCGACGACATCCCATTGCTCGTCGCTCATTTCGCCGCGCAGCAAACGCGTGTGATCGAATTCACGCCGACGGCGATCCGTTGTCTCTGCCAGCAGGCGTGGCCCGGTCATATCCGCCAGTTGCGCAATCTGATCAGCCAGTTGAGCGTGCTCGCGGAGCGCACGCGGATCGACGCCGACATGTTGACGCCGTTTCTGCTCACGGGCGCGGTCGACACGAACTCGCGCGTCGCCCTGGCGGATCAGCTTATGCAACTCGACGGTTGCGACAAACTGGCGGCAGCGGAAAACCTGCTGATCGATCGCGCGCTCGAACGCACGTCGAACAACAAGAGCGCCGCCGCGGTGCTGTTGGGCGTGAGTCGCAAGACGATCGAGCGCAGGCAGAAGGCGCGTGAAGAACGGCACCACGCGGCGCGCGATTGTCTGGCGCAGGCCGACACCCTGGTCAACGCATCGCAATTCCAGGAGGCCATTCCGCTATTGCGCCGCTGTCTCGATCTGTTGCTGAAGAGCAATGGTCCGGACGACACGCGTCATCTGCAGTTCGAAGCCTATCGCATGCTCGGGGTGAGCCTGCGCAGCGTGTACGGCTGGCTGCATGCCGAAGCGACCGCGTGTTATCTGGCCGCGCTGACCGCGGGTCAAGGCGTGTGCGACGAGGACGAACTGGCGTCGGTGCGCTTCGGCGTGTGGACGACCCAACTGACGACGCTGCAACTGACCGAGGCCCGCGCGACCGCGCAGAACCTGCTGCAACAGGCGCAAGGCATGGGCCGGCAGGCAACGCTCGACGAAGCGCACATCGCCATGGTCAACACGCTGTTCTGGCTGGGCGACAGCGAAGAGGCGCTGGCCTGTCTCACGCGCGGCGAATTGACCGGCATCGGCCGCAAGGATCGGCGCATCGGCGTTCAGGGCCTCGATCTGGCGGGCCTCGCCTTAACGTTCGAAGGCCTCGCCGGCTTCCAGATCGGCGCGGTCGACAACGCGCGCCGGTCGATGGAAATGCTGATCGCCCGCACCTCGGACGGCAACGATCATGCGCTCGGTCACGTGCTCGATCTGCAGGGCGCGGCGTGGCTCGCGTTCCTCTTCAACGAAATCGACCGGCTCGGCGAGCTGGCCAGTGAACTGGACGCGGTGTCCAAAGTGGCGGGTTTCACGTTCTATCGCGGCGTGGGCAAAGTGTTCCGCGCGTGTTACCTCAGCGCGCGCGGTTCGCTCGACGAGGCTCAGGCCACGCTGCTGGACGGCTATGACAATCACATGGCGAACAACGGCGGTGCGTTGTTCTATTCGTTCAAGACCTGGCAGCACGGCGAACTGCTGTTGCGCGCGGGACGTCCGCAGGCGTGCGAGATGCTGCTCGCCGGCGCGCTCGATGAAGTGATCGAACGGCAGGAGCGCGTTTATCTCGGCGAACTGCTGATCGTCAGGGCGCGCGCGCAATGGGCCCTGGGCGACATGACGGAAGCCGAGCAGGGCCTGCGCAGCGCGATCTCCACCGCGCGCGCGCTGGGTTCCGTGCCGGCGCGCATCGCCGCCTCGACCTATCTGGCCGACCTGCTCAACCAGACCGGACGCCGTACCGACGCCGTCGACGTGCTCGAGCGCGCGCTGCGCGCCGAGTCTTCCGCCCGCCCGGCGCCCGGCGCGATGCGCGCGCTTCGCCTGCTGGCCGAATTACGCAATACCGATTCCCTCCAACCGCAAAAAAAAGGAATGGCACATGGCCTATGAACTCGGTCCACAGGATTTGGAACCCTTGCTGCTCGGGGGCGCTTTCTTCGGCAGCGGCGGCGGCGGTACGGTCGAGTCGGCGCGTCATCTGGCCGCGCATTTTCGCAAGGGCGACTACTACCCGCGCGAGACCGTCAACGTCGTGACGGTCGAAGAAGCGTCGGGCCCCGACGCGTTGGGAGACGCCGTTATGGTCGCCTATCTCGGCGCGCCGGAAGCGATCAACTCGGCAACCTATCCGACGGGCCCCGTGCTGGCCGTGCAGAGCGTGCAGGAGCGGCTGGCGGCACAAGGTCGCAAGCTGGCCTACATCGCGCCGCCGGAGAGCGGCGCGCTGGGTTTTAGCGTGGCGTGTCTGGTGGCCGCGAAGCTGGGCCTTTCGGTGATCGACGCCGACGGCGCCGGCCGCGCCGTGCCCTCGCTGCCCATGCTCACGTATGCCGCTCGCGAAATCGATCCGCGGCCGGCCTATCTCGTGAGCCAGGGCGGACTGAACGTCGAACTGAACGTGACGCCGCGCCACACCCATACGAGAGGCGGCACGTCGCATCAGCGCGATGTGTCGGCCATCGTCGAACAGATGATCCGGCCGATCGTCGGCGATCCGGAATTCAACCAGTTCGGCGGCCTCGCAATGTGGGTGATGACGCCGGCCGAACTCGGCGGTGCGATGCCGATTCGCGGCACGCTGACCCGTGCGTTGACGCTGGGCCGTGCGCTCGGCGCAGGCCGGGTCCGCAACGTGCCGCAGATGATCGCGTGGCTCGCCGAGCATGGCGGCGTCTCGGCGCGTGCGATCTCCGAGCCCGGCGAACTGGTGTCGGCCAAGGTGGACACGAGTGGCGGATTCGACGTGGGCAAGATCGGCATCAAGGCGGGGCAACATACCTATACCGTGGTCTATCAGAACGAATCGCTGATCGCGTGGGACAGCCGCCGTCCGCAGCCTATCGTGCTGGCGCCGGACAGCGTCGCGTATTTTGTCGAAGGCGACGGTCAGTCGATTTTCACCAACGGCGATCTGGTGATGGAGGATGGTTCGCTCAACCCGGTGGTCGGCAAGCGCAAGGTGACGCTGATCGGCTGGGAAGCCGAAGCGCCGCTGACCGTGCCCGGTGGCCTGATACTCGAGAGTTTCCTTGAGCTGCTTGAGCCGCTCGGCTATCTCGGCCCTTACGTGCCGGTGGGCAAGCTTCAATCGGCTCCGCTTCGGGGAGAATTGTCTTGAGCGCGCCGCTTCGTATTTGCGTCCTCGTGCCGGTTGCGACGAACCAGTTCAACGACCGCATCATGAAGGCCGTTGCGCCCGTCGTGCCGCCCGACGTTCAGGTCGAGGTGCGCAACATCACCAGCGGCCACCCGTGTATCGAGAATCGCACCAACTGGCTCGAAAACGGCATGCCGGTCGTGACACTCGCACGCCAGATCGCGAAGGAAGGTTTCGACGGCATCTGGCTGACTGACTTCGATATGGCGGGTGTCGAAGCGGCCAGAGAGGTGATCGACATTCCGATCATCGGCGGATTTCCGACCTCGGCGTTCGCGGCGTTGATGCTCAGCCAGCGCTTTTCGATCATCACGATTCTGCAAAGCACGCTTGCCATGCAGCGGGGTCATCCGCAGAGCTATGGGCTGCAGGATAACTTTGCGTCGATTCGCGCGATCAATTGCCCGGTGGACCAACTCGATAACACCGACGTGGTGGTCGCCAAGACCTTCGAGCAGGCCATGAAGGCGATCAACGACGACGGCGCGCAATCCATCCTGCTCGGCTGCACCGGTTTCGTCGATGTGGCGAGCCGCGTGGGCGCGCTGCTCGAGGAAGCGCTGGGAGCTTACGTGCCGGTGATCGATCCCAATCACGCCGGTTTCAGCTTGCTCGTTTCGCTGGTGCGGATGCGGGTCCGCCCGAGCCGGCTGACTTATAGCAAGTACGTCATTCCGTCCTGACGCTTTTCTGAAATTTTCCTGAAGCGTAGCGTGTCCAGAGCATCCGGCTCGGGGAACCCCCCTGACCCGGATGCTTTGTCGTTGACGGCGCTCGCCGAATACGAGTGGACGAAATCGTCCACTACGTCGCCCACAAAAAGGACGCCTCCGTCCGCTGCCCACGCTCCGGAATCGATCAACTCCTGTCACGCGGCGTGTCGCTGCGTTGGCATATGGCTTGCATAGTGTCTGCCGCGTCCGAGGCAAGCCGGGTTCGCCGGCGCGAACATAAAAAACGTCGCGCTCTCTGCTATGGCGTCATTTCGTTAAGTGAGGAAGAACATGAGTCAAGAAGCTCAGCATCCCATCACACCGTACGGTGTGGCGATTCACCAGGCCGTGTCGGAAGGCGATCTGGCGAAGATGAAGGCCTTGCTGACCCAGGCCGAAGCGATCTTGCAACAGCAAGGCAATCTCGCCGCCGCGGTCGACGTGCTCAAGCTGGAGATCGCGAAGCTCGAGCGCAAGTGATCCGTCGTTGTCGTTCATCGCCGTTCACCGTCGTTCAATCAATCACCAGGAAAACAGCATGGCTACCCTTCCCCGTATTGGCCTATTCCCGGCCCGCTATGTCGTCGGTACCGGATTGCCGGGCGCGCCGACGCTCACGCTCGGACTTCTGGTCGATACGCCCCGGCGTACCGTCGTCGGCGGCGCATCGATCACGCAGGCGGTGAATCCGCCGCTCGATTTTCATGCCGACACGTGGGGCACCTTCACGTATATGGCGCTGATGCCGCCGTCCGAGACGCGCATCCTGGTGGTTCTGCAGGGCAACACCGGCGGCCCGGAATCGAACTCGATCACGACCTTCCGCCTGCATCTGGTGCTGAACAGCGATTGGCAAAACGGCGTCGCCAACTACAGCTATCTGAACGACGGCCGCTGGCTTGAAGTCTCCAACGTGCCGGCGCGGCTCGATCCGGAATTCGTGCCGCTGGAACCCGGTCCGGTGATGCCGAGCAATCCGCATGGCGGTCCGACGCCGCTGTACGGCGTGAGCATTCAGCATGCGCTGGCAAGCGGCGATCTCGCCCATATGAAGACGCTGGCGACTTTCGCGCAACAGCAACTCGACAGCCGCGAAAGTATTCAGACCGGCCTGAGCGACCTCAAGGCGGAAATCGCCCGGCTCGAAGCCGCTCGCTAACGCTGGCTCGTCACGCTTCGCTACCCCTTGTTCACAGGAGTTATCGCCATGACTGTCGGTCTTTTCCCGGTTAATCTGCGCATCGCGACGCCCGCGATCGGCGCGCCCGTTCTCACGCTGTCCCTGCTCGTCAATACGCCGGCCAAACGGGTGAGCGGTGTGGCCCGCATCTATCAGTCGACCTATCCGCCGCTGGAATTCCATGCGGACGTCTGGGGCAATTACAGCCAGCTTCAACTGGCGCCCGGCACCGATCCGGTCATCGTCCTGACGTTGTCGGGCAGTCCGTCGGGACCGACCAGCGGTCTCGCGGAGACCTTCCAGTTTCACGGCGTACTGAAGAGCAACTGGCAGTCGGGACAGGCCGGCTACAAGTACTTCGACAACCAGCGCTGGCACGACGTCGAACACGCGATCGTCACGCTCACCGGCGCACTGCAGCCGCACGAGCCGAACCAGCCGGTCGCGCCGCTCTATGGCGTGGGTTTGCAGCAGGCGAAGGCATCCGGCGATCTGAGCCAGATGAAGTCGCTGGCGCGCCAGGCTGAACAGCAGCTTGCCGACGCCGGCAACATTCAGAGCGAGCTGACCAAACTGAATGCCGAGATCGCCCGGCTGGAAGGGCGCGCCTGATCGACGGCAACAGGCGTAGGCGCTTTGGGGCGCCTGCCTTCCCGGCGACGTAGCGACGTAGCGACGCAAGTGCGCAACGCCGTGCGTCGCCGGGAAGGGGCGGTTAAGCAGCGGTGCAGTCGCGGGAACCCACATACGAAAGGGAAGCAACATGCACGAGACCAGTCAGCAGCCGGCCCGCTATTTGCGCGACGATGACTTTCAGCGCTTCGTTCCCGTTCATGTGGTGTGGGAAATTACGTTGGCCTGCGATCTGAAGTGTTTGCATTGCGGCTCCCGCGCGGGTCGTCGTCGCCCCAACGAATTGAATACCGAAGAGTGTCTTGATGTCATCGAATCGCTGGCCCGACTCGGCACGCGCGAAGTGTCGCTGATCGGCGGCGAAGCTTATCTGCGCAAAGACTGGATCCAGCTAATCAAGGCGATCCGCTCACACGACATGTACTGCGCCATTCAGACCGGTGGCCGCAATCTGAATCCGGCGCGGCTCGCGCAAGCCGTCGAAGCGGGGCTCAACGGCGTGGGCGTGTCGCTCGACGGCATGCAGCCGCTGCACGACAAGGTGCGCAATGTGCCCGGGTCGTTCGGCAAGGCCGTCGACACGCTCAGGCGCGCGCGGGCCGCCGGTCTCGCCACCAGCGTCAACACGCAGATCGGTGCGGCGACCATGCCGGATCTGCCGGCGCTGATGGACACCATCATCGAACTCGGCGCAACACACTGGCAGATTCAACTGACGGTGGCGATGGGCAACGCCGCCGACAACGACGAACTACTGCTGCAGCCGTACCAGTTACAGGAACTGATGCCGCTGCTGGCGGACCTCTACAAACGCGGCTTGAGCCACGGCCTGTTGATGAACGTGGGCAACAACATCGGCTACTACGGTCCCTACGAACACTTGTGGCGCGGTTTCGGCGACGAGCGCGTGCATTGGACCGGCTGTAGCGCGGGACAACAGGTGATCGCGCTGGAGGCGGACGGCACGGTCAAAGGATGCCCGTCGCTGGCGACAGTCGGCTTCGCCGGCGGCAACGTGCGCGATCTTTCGCTGGAAGAAATCTGGCGAACGAGCGAGGCGATTCATTTCGGCCGGCTGCGCTCGGTCGACGATCTGTGGGGCTTCTGCCGCACCTGCTATTACGCGGATGTGTGCCGCGGCGGCTGCACGTGGACGTCGCATTCATTGCTCGGCAAGCCCGGCAACAATCCGTATTGCCACTATCGCGTGATCGAACTGCAGAAGCAGGGGCTGCGCGAACGGATCGTCAAAGTCGAGGAGGCGGGCGCTGCGTCGTTCGCGGTGGGGCGTTTCGATCTGGTGACCGAGAAGATCTCGGACGGCACGCCGGTGGCGAGCATCGTCCGCTCGGGGCAAACCATCGAACTCACGTGGAAGAACAAAGGCAAACGCGCGCCCGAAGTGGGCCGTGTGCCGGCGAAACTGGCGCTATGCCGTAACTGCAATGGCTACGTTCACGCGAACGAGCAAACCTGTCCGCATTGCAGCGCGGATATCGAAGCCTCGGCGCGAACCTATGAAGAGCAGGCGCAATACCGCCGCGCCTTGATCAGCAACCTCGAACACCTGCTGGGTCACCCGGCCGGTTAATCGTCGTTCTGCGGCTTCGCCTGATTCTGCAACGCGAGCCGCTTTCAGTCCCTCAAGCTCCCCGATTTCACGCCTGGCGCCCGTTCGCGCGCCAGGCGAACCCGCGCCCGCGTTTCCTCACCTTCAGCAGCCGGCCGGCACCTTTCCATTCCCTTGCCACAAATCTTTAACGATCCACAGCCAGAATGGCGGCCGTGCATTGAGAGAGATTTGTACCTGGCGTTGCACACGGTTGCAATCAACCCGCCTGACTTCCGTCCCATCACCGAGAGATCGCATGAAACTGTTCAGCAGCCTGCGCGCCGTGTCCGTTGCCGTCGCCTTATCCCTTGCAGCGGCGAGCGCCGGCGCAGCCGATCTCGTGATCGCCGGCCGCGACGACATCTACGGACGCGGCCTGGCGGACGCCGTCGCCGGCTTCACGAAACTGCATCCCGGCGCGGACATCGAACTGCTGAAGCTGCCCAATGCGAACCTCTACCAGAAGCTGAAACTGTCGATGCGCGAAGGCACCGGCGCATTCGATCTGGTGATGATGGACGACACCTGGTCGCCCGAATTCATCTCGAACGGCTGGCTCAAGCCGCTGCCGGCGAACCTCGCCGATGCGGACATGGTCGCCTCGACCGTCGCGCTCGGCCGCGCGCCTTCGGGCGGTTTGTACGCGCTGCCGGTGGTGGGCAACGTCGAAATGTTCGCTTATCGGAAGGACCTGCTGGCGAAATACAAGCTGCAGCCGCCGCGCAACTGGGACGACGTGCTGAAGATCGCGCAAACCACCGGCGCTGCGGATAAGGACGTGTCCGGCGTGGTGTTTCGCGGCGCGAAGGGCAACCCGGTCGTGACCGGTTTCCTGCCGATTCTGTGGGCGTACGGCGGCGACGTGATCGATCAGGGCGGCAAGGTGACGATCGATTCCCCGCAAGCGCTGGCGGCCCTGAAAATGTTCGTCGCGCTGAAGAACAACGCGCCGAAGGACGTCGCGGTTTACGGCGCGGCCGAAGTGCGCGACGCGTTGCAAAAGGGCGCGGCGGCGCAGGCGCTCGAAGTCTGGCCGGCATGGATTCCCGCGCTCGACGATCCGAAGCAGTCGCGTGTGGTCGGTGAAGTCGCGCTGCAGGCGCCGCCCGGCCAGGTGAAAGGACCGTCGCCGATGCTCGGCATCTGGCAGATGGCGATTCCGAAAGACGCGCCGCACGCCACGCTCGCACAAGAGTTCCTGGTCTATCTGACCCAGCGCGATACGCAAACGCGTCTGGCCGCGATGGGCATTCCGCCGACCCGTAAGAGCGTGTTCGAAGATCCGGCGCTGGTGAAGCAATTCCGTTGGTATCCCGATCAGCTCAAGGCGCTCGAAGCCGGCCGCGCCCGTCCGCGTGTGAAGGACTGGCAGCAGATCGAGAGCATTCTCGGCGACGCGTTGCAACTGGTGCTGACCGGCCAGCTCGCGCCGGACGCCGCCTTGCATCAGGCCGCGCAGAAGATCACGCCGGCGCTGGCCGCCGCGGCCCAATAACCCCGTCGTCCTGTCGATCCCGTCCATGAACGCCGTGCGCCGCTATCTGCCACTGGTCCTGCTGGTGGGTCCCGCTTTGCTGGTGCTCGGCGTGCTTGCGCTGTATCCGGTCCTGCGCGTGCTGGTCGACTCTTTCTTCAATGTCGACTATGCGTCGGGCCATCGCCTCTTTACCGGGCTCGAAAACTATCGCGCGGTGCTCGGCGACAGCGAGTTTGCCGCGAGCTTCGCCAATACGCTGCAGTTCACGGTCGCGGCTTCGGTGATCGAAGTCGTGCTCGGCGGCGGGTTGGCGCTGCTGTTCTCGCGCGCGTTTGCCGGCCGCCGTTTCATCATTCCGCTCGCGATTCTGCCGATGATGCTGTCCACGCTGGTGTGCTCGGCCATCTGGCGCAACTGGCTGAACTACAGCGGGTTTCTGAACGCGCTGCTGGCGGTGTTCGATCTGCCCGGCGTTCAATGGCTGTCCGATCCGCATCTCGCGATCTGGTCGCTGATTCTGGTGGATGTCTGGCAATGGACGCCGATGGCCTTTCTGATCATTCTCGCCGGCTTGCAGTCCATCGCGCCGGAACTGTATGAAGCGGCTCGCACCGACGGCGCGAGCGAGTGGCAATGTCTGCGCCACATCACGCTGCCGCTGATCGTTCCGCAAATCGTGCTCGCCATGCTGCTGCGTTCGATCGACACCTTCAAGCTGTTCGACAAGGTCTACGCGCTGACGGGCGGCGGTCCCGGCAATGCGACGCAAACGCTGTCCACCTATATCTACGACACGGGTTTCCGCTTCTTCAACGTCGGGCCGGCGAGTGCTGCTTCGGTGCTGATGCTGCTGATCTCGGCGGTACTGGTGTCGGCCAATGTGTGGCTGTCGATCCGCAAGGCGGGCGCGCGATGAATACCGGTACGTCGTCTTCCACGTTGCTTCCGGCGGGCCTCGGCCGCCAAGCCGCGCTTTGGCTGTTGCGAATCATCGCGCTGATCCTGTTGCTGCTGCCTTGCATCTGGATGGTCGGCGCGGCGTTCACGCCGACGCTCGAACGCCTCGATCATCCGCTGTTGCTGTGGCCGCATGTGCCGACCTTGCAGCACTTCGAATCGGTATGGGCGAGCGGGATCGGCCGGCAGTTGCTGAACTCGGTGCTCGTCAGTGGCGGGACGACCGTGTTGTCGCTCGCGCTCGCTTTTCCGGCCGCTTATGCACTCGTGCGCATGCGCTTTCCGGCGCGTCTCGATCTGGTGTTCCTGATGCTGGTGCTGGCGGTCAAGCTGATGCCGCCGATCACCGTGGCGGTGCCGTTGTTCACGCTCGCGAAGCACCTGCATCTGCTCGATTCCGAAGTCGGCTTGATGCTCGCCTACCAGGTGTACACGCTGCCGCTGTCGATCTGGATGCTGCTTTCGTTCGTGCGCGAAGTGCCGATCGACTATGAAGAGGCCGCCTGCCTGGACGGCGCGGGTCTTGTCCAGCGCCTCGTTTATATCGTGCTGCCGTTGTGCGCGCCGGGGCTCGTCGCGACCGCGATCTTCGTGCTGATCGCCGCGTGGAACGAGTTTCTGCTGGCGCTGCTGTTTCTCACCACGCCGAGCCGATTTACGTTGCCGCTCGCGGTGGCGGGCTACGTCACCGAAAACGGCATCGACTGGGGCGATCTGATGAGCGTCGGCATGATCGCTTCGCTGCCGACCCTGGCCGTCGCGGGATACGTGCAGCGCTATCTGCGGCGCGGCTTTTCCGGTGGGCTGAAGTAGAGCGAATAAAGCAGGCGGCACGCGCTGGTCGATGGCGCCTGCGTCGGGTGACTTTGTCAATGTGTCGGGTGCTTTGCGCTCGTCTACCTACCATCTGGAGATCCACGAAAATGAACAAGCATTTGGCGGTCGCGCTGGCGGCTGCGGGCCTCGTCGCGACCACGGCGGCTCACGCGCAAAGCAGCGTCACGCTCTACGGGGTGATGGATAACGGCCTCGTTTATCAGAACAGCAGCACGTCGCGCGGTTCGACTACAGGCGGCCACTCGGCGATCACGGCGTCGAACGGCGCATGGGCCGGCAGCCGGTTCGGCCTGAAGGGCAGCGAGGATCTCGGCGGCGGGTCGAAGGCGATTTTCCAGCTCGAAGCCGGCGTGAATAGCCAGAACGGTCAATCGCAATTCACGGGCGGCATGTTCACGCGCCAGGAATGGATCGGCTTGACGAACCCGGCCTACGGTACGTTGACGGCGGGCCGTCAATACACGGCGTACTACACGCTGCTTTCGCCGTATAGCCCGACCACGTATCTGACCGGCTTCTTCGGCGCACACCCGGGCGATCTCGATTCGCTCGACACGACGATTCGCGCGAACAACTCGCTGGTCTATACGTCGCCGAAGTTCTACGGCTTTACGGTGAGCGGTTCGTATGCGCTCGGCGGTGTGGCGGGCAGCACCAATCGCGGCTCGACCTGGAGCGCGGCGATCCAGTACCTGAATGGACCGTTCGGCATGGCAGCGGGTTTCCAGCGCGTCAACAACTCGACGGTCGGCGGCGGCGCGTGGGGCACGGATTCGACGACGAACTCCGGCGGCCAGCCCGGCATCTCGGCCATCAACAACGGCTATGTGACCGCGCAAGCGCAGCAGCGCGTGGCGGTGACGGCCGGCTACAAGTTCTCGCCGGCGTGGGACGTGTCGGTGTCGTACTCGAACGTGCAGTACATCCCGGGCGTGGGCTCGGCGTTCCTGAACACGGCGACCTTCAATACGGCGGGCGCGGTCCTGCACTGGAAGCCGACCGTGAGCTGGGATTTCGCGGGCGGTTATAGCTATACGCGCGCGACGCAATCGAACGGGATCAGCAGCGTGGCGCAATACCATCAGATTTCGCTGACGCAGTACTACAGCCTGTCGTCCCGCACCGGCCTGTATCTGGGCGAAGCGTATCAACACTCGAGCGGCAAGACGATCGGCTCGAACGGCGTGAAGATCATCGACGCCACGGCAACGATCGGCGACGGCTTCAACGGTTCGCCGTCGTCGACGAGCACGCAGTTCACGGCGGGCGTCGGCATTCTGCATCGCTTCTGATCATTCGTGCCGCCGCGATGGTGGGCGGCGTTCATGGCTCGGCGGTTCAGGTCTCTCTTGTGCTGCGACTCAGGGCGACGCAAGAGAGGCCACCCTGTGTGGCGGATTTCGCTTCGCGGCGTGATGCGGGATGCGACGGTAATACGACAAGGAATACACGGTGGCTACACTCACACTCCGTGCGGTCTGCAAGACGCGGCACGGTCGGCAGCAGGTGTTGCGCGATATCGATCTGGACCTGGCGGACGGCGAATTCGTCGTGCTGGTCGGGCCGTCCGGTTGCGGCAAGTCGACGCTGTTGAGAATGACGGCGGGACTCGACAGCATCACCTCGGGCGACATCAGGATCGGCTCGCGTGTCGTCAATCAGATCGCGCCGCAGGAGCGCAATGTCGCGATGGTGTTTCAAAGCTACGCGCTCTATCCGCACATGACGGTCGCGCAGAACATCGCGTTCGGTCTGCGCATGCGCGGCATGTCGGCCGATAAGGTGCAGGAACGCGTCGCGTCGACCGCGCGGATGCTCTCGCTGGAAGCGTTGCTCGAACGCAAGCCGCACGCGTTGTCGGGCGGTCAGCGTCAGCGTGTCGCCATGGGCCGCGCGATCGTGCGCGAACCGGCGCTCTTTCTGTTCGACGAACCGCTGTCCAACCTCGACGCGAAATTGCGCAGTCAGATGCGGGCGGAGATTCGCAATCTGCACGCGCGGCTGGGTACGACCTCGCTGTATGTCACGCACGACCAGGTCGAGGCGATGACGCTCGCGCAACGCATCGTCGTGCTGAATCAAGGCGGCATCGAGCAGATTGGTACGCCGGAACAAATCTACGAGCGTCCGCAAAGTACGTTTGTCGCGAGTTTTATGGGGGCGCCCGCGATGAATCTGCTGCGTGGGCGTTTGACTGCCGACCGCCAGCACTTCGACGTCGACGACGGTCCGCGCATTCCGATTGCGGGCGCGGGCGATGCCGGTGTGCAAGTCGACTCGAATCGCGAGACCGTGCTCGGCATTCGTCCCGAACATGTGACGGTAACGGCCGATCAGCCGATACGTCTACCCGTCGACGCCTGCGAGATGTTGGGCGCCGACAATCTGGCGTTCGGCCGTCTCGGCAAGCAGAGCCTGGTGGTGCGCCTGCCGTATCACCAGCGCCCGGCGTCCGGCGAGCAACTCGGCGTCGCCTTACCGGCCGCGCAACTCCATTTTTTCGACGGACAGAGCGGACGGCGCGTGAATTGAATTGAGTTCAGCCGCAGCTTTTGCGCACTACGCTCGTGACCGGCACCACGTAAGTGCGCGAGGCGCCGGAAAACGACTCCATACGATCGATCAGCATTTCGACCACGGCATTCGCCAGTCCGGAGGTGTCCTGGTGAATGGTGGTGAGCCGATAGTTTTCGTAGCCGGCGGCGGGGATATCGTCGAAACCGACCACTCGCAGTTCTTCGGGCACACGGATCGAGAAGTGCTGACGCGCGGCATCGAGAAAGCCCAGCGCCAGCAGATCCGACGAACAGAACACGCCGTCGGGCCGCGGGTTTTGTGTGAGGACGGCTTGCGCTGCCGCCACGCCGCATTCATAGGTATCGGCTTCCGTGGCATGAACCAGAACCGGATCGACGAGGCGCGGTTCGTCTTTGACGATGCGCTGGACCGCGCGAACAAAGCCGGTGCGGCGCGATTTGCCGTTGTAGCTGGTCTTTGTCGGGCCGACGAATGCGAGCCGCTTTGCCCCCGCGTCGATCAGCATGCGCGCGGCCAGCGCGGCGCCGGCCGCGTTGTCGCTCACCACGACGTCCGCGCCGGGCAGATCCGACGCGCGGTTGATCATCGCCACCGGAATCTCGCGTTCGAGGTACTGGCGAGCGAGGCCGAGCGGCGGCGACGCCGAAGTCATGATGATGCCGGCGATCCGGTAGCTCAGCAGCATTTCCAGCGAATGCTTGATTTGCACCGGGTCTTCCGCGTTCATCACGAGCGGCGTGAGTTGCTGGCGCCCGAGCGCGGCGATGATCTGCGAAAGCAGCTTGGCGCGGAACGGGTTTTCGAAACCCGCCGTGACGACGCCGACCATGCTGCTGCGCTGCATGATCATTTCGCGCGCGATCTGGTTGACCTGATAGCCGAGCGCGCCGGCGGCCTCCATCACGCGCTGCCGTGTTTCGGGTGCGATGCTCGCGGTCGGCGAGAAGGCGCGCGAGACGGCGGAGCGCGACACACCGGCGCGGCGCGCGACGTCGGCGGCGGTAACCCAAAGCGTTTGTTTCTTAGGCATGTGTGAATGAATGAAGGGACGCGAAGCTAGCTTAACGCAGCTTGCCCGATCAAGAGGACAAGAAGATGACCGTCGAACACGATATGAGCGGGCAGGGCGATTATTCCGGCGCGGCGCCGGAATGGGCATCGGCATCGGCATTAGCGCCGGCCTGCTGGATGTCGAGCCTTGGCGACGATCTCCTGCTGAGTCGGTTGGCGTTGCCGGGCAGTCACGATAGTTGCGCGTACACCGTTGAGGATTCGCTCGCGAAAACGCAGGGCGCGACGCTGGCGGCGCAATTGGCGCACGGCGTGCGCGTGCTGGACATCCGCTGCCGGCATGAAGGGGACGTTTTCCACATCAATCACGCGCGCATTCCGCTCGGCCTGATGTTCGACGATGTGATCGCCGCGTGCGCTGAGTTTCTATCGCAGTATCCCGGCGAATGCATCGTGATGTCGGTGAAGGACGAGTGCGGCACGCAGGATTGCACGCGCAGTTTCACGCAGACGTTCGAGTCGTATGTCGAGCACTATGCGCAGCAGAGTTGGTATTTGGGCGACACGACTCCGCGTCTGGGCGACGTGCGCGGTTCGATCGTGCTGTGGCGGCGATTCGAGAGCGATCGCGCGCTGGGCATCGATCTGTCGAACTGGCCTGATAACGCCACATTCGAACTCGATGCACCTGGCGCGGCGTTCGTCATTCAGGACGAGTTTCGCGTGCCGGTCGAGGCGTCGATCGATTACAAATACCGCGCGATCGAAGCGCTACTTTCGATCACGCAGCACGGTGCGCTCAAGCGCTGGATCGTCAATTTTTGCAGCGGCACCGGCATGGGTGCGAACCCGCGCCGGGTGGCCTGCGGTGACGACCGGCGGCGCGGTATCAATGACATGGTGGCCGAACGCCTTGCAAACTGCGCGGAAGCGCGCGGCACGCTGATGATCGATTTCTGCGAGTACACGGAATGGGCGCTGGTTCGTGCGTGGGTGGCGCGCAACGCGAGCCTGTACGGCCTCACTTGAAGTACTCGCTAGGCGCCACCCCCAGCACCTTGCGGAACATGGCGGTAAAAGCGCTGGGGCTGTCGTAGCCGTGTTCGAGCGCGACGTCGAGCACCGACGCGCCGCCCGCGAGTTGCGGAAGACTCAGCAAGACTCGCGTGTGCCGACACCACACCCCATGCGTCATACCGGTTTCGCGTTGGAACGCGCGGGCGAACGTGCGCGGATTCATCCCGGCGCGCTCGGCCCATCCCTGCAAGGTCGCTTCCAGCGACGGTTGCGCGATCAACTCGGCACACAGTTCGCGGATCGCCGGATGACAGGGCATCGGCACATGCAGTAGCAGAGGTTCGGCCACGCAGATTTCATCGAGGATCAACGCCAGCACACGCCGTTCGCGCTCACCGTGCCCCGCGGCCGGCCCCAGCCTGGCGGCGGTCACGATCAGCTCGCGCAGCAGCGCGCTCACCAGGATCACATGGCAACTGTCCGGCAGCGTGTCGCGGGCCTCCGCGGCTACGTAGACCGTGCGGATCTGCACGTCGCTGGCGATCTGGATTTCATGGCGTACGCCGCCCGGCACCCAGACCGCGCGGCCGGTCGGCACGACCCAGTTGCCGGCCGCCACCCGCACGATCATCACACCCGAGATCGCGTAGATTAGCTGCGCGCTGCTGTGCGCATGCGGCGCAAACGCGGTGCGGGCGGGCTGGTCGGTGGCGAGGACGGTGACGGGCGAGACTTCGAGCGCCTTCTGGCTCGCCAGAAAACCGAAGCTGTCCATTTCGCAACGATGCATGGCAATTCTTCGAGAGATGACTGGGTCGCAGGACTCTACCATCTGCTCTTCGATTCCACTGCCGAGCATCTGTCATGGTTCTTTCGGGCGTTCATCGCACCGCGCATCTTTTCTTTCGTCTTGGCGCGACGGCGCTCGCGCTGCTGGCGTCGGGCTGCTCTCTCGAGGCGCCGTATCGCGCACCGCCATTGCCGACAGCGGCCGGGGCGCCGTTCACGGCGGCACGAGGCGCGCCGGTCGTGCAGCAGTCGTTGCCGGACAACTGGTGGCATCTCTATCAGGACCCCGTACTCGACGGCCTGATTCAGCAGGCGCTCGAACAGAATCGCGATCTCGCGGTGGCGGCCGCGCGGCTCGCAGGCTCACAGGCGGTCCTGGACGAAGCGGGTGCGGCCAGGCTGCCCGATACGCAACTCGCGCTGGGCGGCAACTACGGCAAGCAGAGCGCCGATCAGACCGTCGCGGCGGCGCGGCGCGACTCGGCCGACACGCGCTGGGCCTACACGCCTTCGCTCGCGGTGTCGTACGAAGTCGATCTGTGGGGGCGCGTGCGCCATCTCGTCGACGCCGCGCGCGCCGATGCCGATGCGATGCAAGCGGCCTCTGACGCCGTGCGCGTCGCGGTCGTTGCATCCACAACGGATGCCTACCTGCACGTGTGCTCCTACGGCGAACAGATCGACGTCGCCAATCGCTCGCTCGGCATCGCGGAGCGTGTGGTGGCGTTGACCACCCGGCAACGCGATCGCGGCCTCGTGTCCGATCTCGAGGTCACGCGCGCCCGCGGTTTTCTCGACGAGACACGCGCCACCCTTCCGGCACTCGAAGGCAAGCGCCGCGCGGCGCTGTTCGAACTTGCCGTATTGCTGGGCCAGTCCCCCGGCGGGTTTCCGCCGGCCGCCGACTCCTGCCGCGTCACGCCGGTGCTCACTGCGCCGTTTCCAGTCGGCGACGGCGCCGCCTTGCTGCGTCGCCGTCCCGATCTGCGCGAGGCGGAGCGCAAGCTGGCCGCCGCCGATGCGCAGGTCGGCGTCGCCCGTGCCGAGTTGTATCCGTCGATCGTGCTGGGCGGCTCGGTGAATCTGCTGTCCACCACCGGTAGTCTGACGTCGCTCGGCGATCGGTACGCGCTGGCATGGGGCGTCGGTCCGCTGATCAGTTGGCGCTTTCCGAACATGGCGATGAGCCGCGCGCGGCTCGCGCAGGCGAAAGCCGGCAATGCCGAGGCGCTTGCCGCATTCGAGCGCAACGTGCTTACCGCGTTGAAGGAATCCGAACAGGCGCTCACGTTCTACGGCGCGCAATGGACGCGTCAACATGCGTTGCAGGACGCTCGCGCGAATGACGCTCGTGCGTTCCATCTCGCCGAGCTGAATTACCAGGCCGGCGCGCTGGATTTTCTCGACGTGCTCGATGCCGAGCGCACGCTGGTTGCCGCCGATGCGGCGCTGGCGGCATCGGCGGAAAACCTCGCATCCGATCAGGTGGCGGTGTTCAAGGCACTCGGCGGAGGCTGGCAACGCTAGCACGCTGGCGTGTCGCGCCGTCGCGCGATGGGTTCGTTATTTTTAATCAAGGTTCCGATATGACTACTACGGTCGTTCCCGGCAAGACGTCCCCGTTTAGCCGAAGAAATCTCCTGGTGGCGGGTAGCGCCATCGTGGTGGTCGCCATGCTGGTGGCGGGCATACGCTGGTGGACCGTCGGCCGCTTTATGGAAAGCACCGACGACGCTTACGTCCGCGCCGACGTGATGACGGTCAGCTCCCGCGTGCCGGGCTACGTCACGAGTGTCGAGGTCGACGACAATCAGCCGGTGCATAAAGGCGATGTGCTCGCGCATCTCGACAACGCCGATTACGCGGCGAAACGGGATCGCGCTCAGGCGACGGTCGATGCCGCGCTCGCCACGCTGCACGCGGAACAGGCGAAGGTCGCCACGCTCGACGCGCAGATTGCGCAGCAAGGCAGTCTGACGGCCGCGGCGCAAGCGGACGTTGCCGCCGCGCAGGCCGGCACGATCCGCCGCAAGGCCGATGCTGAGCGCTACCGGCAACTGGTGGCCGAACAGGCTTCGAGCGCGCAGCGCTGGGAGCAGGCGCATGCCGACGCGCTCACTGCCGACGCCACGCTCGCCAGGGCCGACGCCTCCGTGCACGCGCAGCGCGGCGAGCAAACCGTGCTGCTCAAGCGCCGCGCGCAAACGCTTGCCGACATCGAGCAGGCGCAAGCCCAACTCGACGTGGCGCGCGCGGCGTTGTCGCTCGCGCAACTCGATCTCGACCATACGACGATTCGCGCGGCGGGCGACGGCACGGTCGGCCAGCGCGCCGTGCGAGTGGGCCAGTATGTCGAGACCGGACAGCCGTTGCTCGCCGTGGTGCCGCTGCAGGACGTCTATGTGATCGCCAACTTCAAGGAGACCGAGGTCGCCGCGATGCAAGCGGGTCAGCCGGTCGAGATCGATGTCGACACTTACGCCGGGCATACGCTGCATGGAAGCGTGGCGAGCATTGCGCCGGGCTCCGGCGCGCAGTTCGCGCTTCTGCCGCCGGATAACGCGACCGGCAACTTCACCAAGGTCGTTCAGCGGATTCCGGTGAAGATCCGCGTGGACGCCGGGCAGCGCGATGCGCTCGACCTGCGGCCGGGCATGTCGGTAGTCGCGCGCGTTCACACCGGCGTGGCCGCCGCGCCGTCCGCCGAGAGTCGCTCATGAGTACGACGGCGAAGGTTTCCCGCGCGCATGACCCGGTGTCGCTGCGCGCCTGGGTGGCCGTGCTCGGCGGTGTGTTCGGCTGCTTCATGGCGGGCATGAATGTCCACGTCACCAATGCGTCGCTGCCCGATATTCGAGGCTCGCTCGGTGCGAGTTTCGAAGAGGGTTCGTGGATCACCACCGCGTACCTGGTCGCGGAGATCATCGTGATTCCGCTGACCGGCTGGCTCGTGCGCGTGTTTTCGATCCGTCGCGTGATGCTGGTCGGGACCAGCGGATTCCTGGTCTTCTCACTGGTGTGCTCGGTCGCGCCGACCATCGACGCGATGATCGCCGCGCGTGCCTTTCAAGGAGCGTTCGGCGGCGTGCTGATTCCGTTGTCGTTTCAACTGATCGTCACGGAGTTGCCGGCGTCGCGACATCCGCTCGGCATGGCGCTGTTCGCCGTCGCCAATAATGTCGCGCAGGCGGCGGGGCCGTCTTTGGGCGGCTGGCTGACCGACATGTATTCGTGGCGCTGGATTTTCTATCTGCAGATTCCGCCCGCGCTCGTGCTGCTGGGCGCGATCGGCTGGGCGATCAAGCCCGAGCCCGTGCACCTCGACCGCTTGCGCAAGGCCGATTGGCTCGGCATCGCGAGCATGGCGATTGGCCTCAGCGCATTGCAGATCGTGCTGGAGGAGGGCGGCCGAAAAGACTGGTTCGGTTCCAGCTTCATCACGGAGATGTTCGTGGTTGCTCTCGTGGGACTGAGCGTGTTCGTGATTGCACAGTTGCGTCGCGACGAACCGTTCATCAACCTGAAATTACTCGGCCGCTATAACTTCGGCATAGCCAGTCTGATGCAGTTCCTGTTCGGCGGCGTGGTGTTCGCGGTGGTGTTTCTGGTGCCGAACTACTTCGCCGAATTGCAGGGCTATAGCGCGCGCGATATCGGCGTGATGATGGTGCCGTATGGGCTGGTGCAGTTCGTGATGTCGTTTCTGACACCGCCGCTGATGCGCCGTACGAGTGCGCGGACCGCCATCATCGCCGGCTTCACGCTGGTCGCGATCGGCTGCCTGATGAACATTCATCTCGACGTGAATGCGTCGGCGAATGTGGTCGTGCCGTCGCTGATCGTGCGTGGCATCGGACAGTCGCTGGTGGTTGTCGCGCTGGGTGTGATGGCCGTGGACGGGATCGAAAAATCGCAGCTTGGATCGGCCTCCGGGCTCTTCAGCATGGTGCGCAATCTGGGCGGCGCGATCGGCATTGCGATCGCCAGCCAGATCGTGGTCGAACGGGAAAAAATGCATGCGTCGCGGATCGGGGAAGCGATCACGCCGTTTAACGGCGCGTACCGCGAGCGGATGATCGACATGGTCAGAACGCTGACGCGCGGTTACGTCGGCCGCGCGGATGCGCTGGCGTCGACCGGCCTGGACGGGACGCGCGAGGTGGCGCTCGGCGTGATCGATAAAGTGATCGGACGTGAAGCGCTTCTGATGGCTTACAGCGATACGTTCCTGCTGGCCGGGATCGCGATGCTCGGATGCACGCTCGCGGCGTTTGCTTTGCGAGGGCGCAAGAAGAGCGGCTAGCCGAACGGATGAATAGCGAGGTCTTTGTCGACGCCCCGCGCTACGCGTCCTAGGCGTCGACCGGATCGTGATGACAGACACACAGCTTGTTGCCGTCGGGGTCCCGAAAGTACGCGCCGTAGTAGTTGGGGTGATAGTGCGGTCTCAGTGCCGGTGTGCCTTCGCACGAGCCGCCATGCGCCAGCGCGCGGGCATGGGCGAGATCGACCGCGCGCCGGTCCGGCGCCAGCAAAGCGATCATCTGACCGTTTCCGCAGCTTGCCGGATGGCCGTCGAAGGGCCTGCCGATCAGGAAGAGTGGGCGTGGCGTGTCTGGCTTCATCCAGCCGGCCCACGGTGTGTCCCGGTCGCAGAACTTCATCTTGAGCTGCAATGCTTCCATGACGGACGCATAGAACTGGACGGCACGATCGAAATCGGTGACACCGATAAAAACGTGTGAAATCATTGCCACTTTCTCCGAGGATCAGATCAGATATGCCCCAGTCTACCGAGAACGCTGTGCATGTGGTTCAGGAGTTTTGGCGTCTCATGGCCACCAACGATTTCCATTCCGCCACCGCGGTTCTGGCGGACGACTTTGTGCTCGAATGGCCGCAATCGAAGGAGCGCATTCGCGGTGCCTTCAATTTCGCGCAGTTCAATGCGGAGTACCCCGCGCTAGGGCGCTGGGTTTTCACGATCAATCGCATTGTCGGCAATGAGACGGACGCGGTATCGGATGTGTCCATTACCGATAGCGTCCTGCAGGCCAGAGCTATTTCGTTCTTCACGGTCGAGCATGGCAAAATTGCCCGCGTGGTCGAGTACTGGCCGGAGAATTACGAGCCGCCGTTCGATCGCACGAAGTGGGTTGAGCGGATTGAGTGAGTGGGGCGGCTTTCGTGCTTCTAACCACGAGTCTGCAGATCGACGACGTGATCGGTCGAATGGATCGTGCTCTTGCGATGCGTGATAGCCAGCACGGTGACTTCGCCGGCCAGCGTGCGGATATGGTCCATGATGCCGGTCTCCGTGGGTTCATCGAGCGCGGAACTGGCTTCGTCGAGAAACAGCAGTTTCGGTTTGCCATAGAGTGCGCGGGCAATGGCAACCCGTTGACGCTCACCGCCCGACAGCTTGAGGCCGCGCTCGCCGATTACCGTGGCGAATCCATCGGGCAGATCTTCGATCCGCGTGAGAATCGCGGCTCTCGCTGCGGCTTCGCGCAGGCGTGTTTCGTCGACCTCCCGGCCGAGCACGATATTCGCCGTTAGCGTGTCGTTGAGCAACATGATCTCCTGCGGAACGACGCCGACCATGCTGTACCAATCCTTGCGGGCGATCTCGCGCAGATCGAAGCCGTCGATCAGGATCTCTCCTGCGGAAGGCTCCATCGCTTTCAACGCCAGTTTGAATACCGTGGATTTACCCGACCCGGATTCACCGGTGAGGAACGTCACCGCGCCTCTTGCCGCGGTAAAAGACACATCGGAGACGCCGCGCCCATCTTCATACGCGAAGCCGACACGCTGGAATTCGATCCGCCCGTTGCTTGCGGGTAATTCGGTGAGGGGCGAAGTGGGTTCGATCTCTTCGGCGGCCGCCCACATGCGGGCAAAGGGTTGTATCCGTGAATACGATTGGATCAGATTTTCGATCGCGATTCCGACCATTTCGAACGGATGGTTGAGTTGGAGCAATAGCACATTGAACAACACGATATCGCCGACGCTCACCAGCCCAGCCTTGTAGCGCGGCAGAAAAAGAGTAAAGGCGATCACGAACTGGAGCGCGAGCGCCACGCCATACACACCGGCATAGGCGATCCGCTTAACGCAAAAGCTCCGCCAGTTCTCCAGAACTTCCGTGGCGCCATGATTGAAGCGCTTGCTCATCCACCCGGAACTGCCGAAATAGCGCAGCGTTTCCATCGACGTGATTGCATTGCCGACCAGGCTCGCATTGGCTTGCGCAACACTGATCGCGCGATTCAGGTGCGGCCGTGTCCAAACGTTGGTGAAATAGGTGAGAGAGGTGAACACCGCGCCATAGAGGAGCACGACCGCGGCGATTTTTGCATTGAGCGCGGTGCCCACAACGGCCAGTGTCAAAAGGAGCTGGATGGCGCCCGGCAGAATAATGCTCAATACCAGGTTCACCGTCATGCTGAGGGCTTGCGAACCTTGCGCCTGGGCGGTGTGAACTTCCACCGGATTGTGTTCGATAAAAAAACGCGGCGACTTTTTCGACAGACGCTCGAAGAAACTGGTGGACGAGATGAAATTCAGATTCTCGGCGGCCATCAGCGCAAGATATCTCGCCGTGTTTCCCAACGTGAGCGAAGCGCCGACGAGAATGGCGTAAAGCAGGAATCCCGCGAAAATCGTCTCGATCAGGTGATGACTGGAAAGCCGGTCGACAAGGCGGGAAAAGACAAACGGCGCAAAGACCGAGACCAGCGAGGAACCCGCTACCACGGCCGCGACGAGCGCTATGGTGCCGCGGGACATATGCCAGAACTTGCTGAGAATACTGCTGACAGGAGACGCTACGATATGCCAATTGGTTTGTTTAACCATCTGCACGCCTCTCTTTGCGATAGGTAATCCGCAATTATCGGAGATTTTGCGGTGCGGTGTCGAACGACCGTGGCCGAAGCGTGGGCAGGGTGTTTAGTTTTCACGCACGACGTCCGCCGTCTTTCGGTAAGGTCCGAACGATCACGAACGCAAGTACGGCCATCAACGGCAGCATCAGTACGCTGCCTTCCGGACCTGCCGCGCCGCCACTCAGCCAGGCGGGTCCGGTGGGGTGGCTCGTCAACCAATGTCCGCTCGCCATCGCGCCGCTATCCGCGACACCGAACACAAACGATTGACTCCAGTCCCACGCGGCGTGAAAGCCGATGATCCACCACAGCGAGCCCGTGCGCCAAACCGCGAGACAGAACACGAGTCCGGCAACTGCGACGGATGCAATGCCGAATACCGTCTCGCCCGGATTGCCCATATGCGCGAGCGCGAAAATGGCGGCGGTGACGAGGGTGGCGACGACTGGCCCCACGCCGCGAAGCAAACGGAAGAACACATAGCCCCGGAAACACAGTTCCTCGTTAAACGCGACGAGCAGGAACAACGCGGCCCAAACCGCGGCCGATTGGATCAGCGGTCCCAATTGCATGCCTGACTGTTCAATCGTCACCGCGTGAAAATAGCGGAGCGCGGCCATCACGAGCGACATGGCCAGAACACCAAAGAAGAGTCCTTGCGCGAGATGCGCAACGCGATGCCGTGCGCGCAGGCCGTAGTCGAGCCACGAACGTTTGTCGATCAGGCTCATGATTTTGGTGGCGACGATTCCTGCAAGGATCATGACGATTTCACCGATGAGCATTCTCGTCGGGATCATCTCCGTGGTTCGGGGCGGAAGGTGATGCAACAGATGCGCGATAAACGCCGCGCCGCCAATCAAACCGCTGACGATCATGACGAACAGTAACGCGGCCCAGCCTGAGCGAAGGCCGTCTTTGCCGACCCAGATCCGTTTGAATTTGCCACCGAAAAAGCGACGCAGCCGGCTGGTCCGTTGTGGGACAGGATTGCCGCTGTGATCAGGGCCAATCGATGCCGTGCTGTCGTGCTTCGAATCGCTCATGCGTTGCCTCGTTATTTTTGTTGGACTTCGAGAGAGAACCTTGGAACGTCTTTGGGACGAGCGAAGCCAACGGTGCAAACTGTCGAAGTGTGTCAATCAGCGGCTCCGATTCTCGACGAACCATTAGGCAGCGTCAACTGACTGTTTATCGTGGAGCTGTGTCTACGCGATGGGCATAAATCAATGGATTGCCGTTGTTAGCTTGGTCGTTTCTGACGACCAAGCAGCACGATCGCTAGAAAGGTCAGGGGCAACATGTAAGGGGAGAGTTTGAGGACCGTCGATTCGAGAGGCGTGATGTATCTGATCTTTCCCGATACCGCTATCGGCGTGATATGCCATGTACTGGGATCAGGCGCGAACGGAGCCAGTTGACTGGTCACGCAACTGACGAGGACGTTGATGGCGAGAACAACACATACCGCGATGCCTGCCGCGCGATTGACAGTGTCGGGTCGGAGCCTGCGCATGGTCGTCTCCTCGTGTGTCGCAACGCGGATTGATGCGAGTGCGGGCTATCCGCGATTCTGAAACGAATAGCGAATAACTGTACAAAGCGTTAGTTCGATCCGCGACCAAATTGCGTGTGGAACGCTGACGCGAATTACATCAATTCAAACGGCGAGTTGTCAATGAGCGCTCAGTTCACGTTGGACGACTGCAGTGGGTGCGATTCCCACCCATTCACCGCGTACTCGCTTTCGCCCGCTCACGCCGACGTCGCCGAAGCAGATACGCGTCCACCATCTCCACCAGTTCCTGCTTAAGCACGGGCAAACCAATCGTCCCCCGATGCGCGGCATCATGAATCACGCCCGCTACCGCAGCGGAGACGACCTGCGCCGCCGCGTCAGCAGATTCGCGATTCCGCGCGTCACCCTCATCCGGCTGCGCGATCAATGCCGCGTAGCAACTCAAATACTCCGCCTCGAAGCGGTCATGAACCGACTTCGGCCCACGAGCGCGCGGCGCTTCCTCAAGCAGCACACGATGCAGCGCCGGGTTAATGCTGTGAACCCCGATCATGCCGTCGACCAACTGCTCCACACGCCGCGCCAGCGGCAACGTCTTATCGCCGATTCCGCGCAGCACCGCGAGAATCTCGTCGAAGTGACGCGCCGTGATCGCTTCGGACAAAATCAGCTTGTTCGGAAAGTACTGGTATAGCGAGCCGATGCTCACGCCGGCGGCCTCGGCAACCTCATTAGTCGTGAAGCCGGCCCAGCCGCGGCGGCCCAAAACCTGAGCCCCGGCAATCAGAATCGCTTCGACCGTGGCACGGGAACGCGCCTGGCGCGGCGCTTTGCGCATGGTCGAAGGACGCGTGGGAATGCGAGTAGCCAAGTGTCTGCTCCCGGGAGAATATGAGCGCTATGCTCACATTGTTCGACACGTTTGGCAATGACGTGCGCGCATCGCCTCACGAGGACTTTCAAATGACCCAGACCCTCCCCGCCACCAGCCGAGAAGTTCGTTTGAAGTCGCAGCCTGAAGGCTTGCCCCACGCCGACAACTTCGAGATCGTTTCGACACCGCTGCCGAAGTCATCCGATCATGAGGTGCTGGTTCGCAACCGCTATTTCCTGCTGTCCGCGTCGCTGCGCATGATGATCAGCAAAGGCGCGCAAGACGTGAAAGGCGTGCCGTTCCCCGCCCTGCACGAAGGCGACACGCTGGCCGCTGAAGCGCTTGGCGAAATCGTTTCGGCCCCTGCGGGCAGCGGTTTTTCTGCAGGCGACCTGGTGCTGCATTTTCAGGGTTGGCGCGAATACGCGGCGGTTCCTGCGGCAGATTGCAAGCGGGTTGTCGGAGGATTGCCGGACCCGATCGCGTATCTTGGGCATGGCTGGACCGCCTATGCCGCACTCACTCGCGGCGTGGAGATTCACCCCGGCGACACGGTGTTTATTTCCAGCGCGGCCGGCGCGAACGGATCGATGGCTGGGCAGATCGCGCGTTTGCTGGGCGCGGGGCGAGTGATCGGCAGCACCAGTTCCCGAGAGAAGGCGGCGCGGTTGGTGTCCGAGTTGGGCTATGACGCGGCGGTGTGGCGAGGCGCTACACCCATTGCCGAACAACTGGCCGCGGCGGCGCCGGAAGGTATCGATGTGTTTCTCGACAACGTCGGCGGCGAACAACTGCAGGCGGCGATTGCGAGCGCGCGTGAAGGCGCGCGCGTGGTGATCGTCGGGACGCTGTCGGGGCAACTGGCGAGCCATGGCGCGGGCAGAACCGCGCCGGTCGAGCTGGATTCAGTGCAGCTCCTGGTCAAGCGCATCACGCTGCGCGGCTACAGTGCCGACGACGATCCCGACGCCTACGCGGAGTGGATTCAACAATTCGCACGGTGGCTGGACGCAGGCAGCATCCGCTTTCCGCACGAGGTCATCGACGGGCTCGATCACGCGCCGCTCGCGCTGGAGCGGGTGATTCGAGGGGATTACTTCGGAACGGTGGTGATCAAACCGTAAGCGGAAAACGGGAAACAGAAGCCACCACACAAGATCAACCGCCCATCATCCCCGTGTCCCGAAGCTTCCGCAGTTTCGCGTACAGCGTAGTCCGCGACAAACCAAGTTGCCGCGCTGCCGCCGCGATATTGCCGGCGTGCTCATCGATCGCGCTCTGGATCGCGTTGAGCGCCTGTTCCTGCAGACTGCCTTGCTTGCCGCTCATGGCCAAAGCCGGCGCCGCCTGATCGAAGCGCGCGGTACTGGCAGGCGTCGCACGCCGCGCGGTGCTGCGATTGAGCGGCGCGCGCGCGTATTCCACCCAGATATGACTGCCGTCCGCGCGCGCCACGCGTTGCACGCCGCGGCCTCGTTGCAGTAGGCGGTTGAGTTGCGCGGGCGTCGCGTCGTCGAAAATTTGCCGCAGCTCCAGCGCGGGCAGCGGCGCGCCCGTGGGCAACGCGAGCATGCGTCGCGCCATCCGGCTGGCGGCGCGCAACTGGCCGTTTTCTTCGACCGCGAGCAGGCCGGCGAGCGGTGTGCCGAGCCAGCGCGGATCATGTTGCACGCGCAACAGATGACAGCCTCGCAGTGTGGCGAACAGACGCTGTTCGGCCGCCAGCGCGGCGAGCCTGAACTGCTCCTGAACCTGCGACACGTTCCGTTTCCCGGTGCCGGTGATATCCAGCGCGCCGATCACTTCGCCGTGAAAACCGAACAGCGGCACGGCGAGACAGAAGACCCGTTCGAACTCATCGAGGTAATGTTCGCCGCCCGCCACGATGGTTTCCGTGCCGTCGTGAATCACGCAACCCGGCGCGGTGGTGCCGATGTTGGGTTCGACGACGCGCCGGCCCGGCGTGATCGGCAGCAACAGGTCGTCGTCGCAAGCGGGACTCTGTCGTGCGTGAACGATGGTGCCTTCGGTATTGACGCAGAAGATCGTCCAGTCGGCGCCGCCGAACGCATCCCACAACTGTTCGATTTCGTCGACGACGCAACTATAAAGACGCCGGTCGGCTTTCGAGTCGCGCATGGTGCGCGACTTATCCAGCAGCTCGTATTGCGGCGTGCTGGAGGGCAGCAAGCCGGTGCCGCGCGAGCGCTCCCAGGAGCGCGCGACCGGCGCGGAGAGCAGCGCCGCCGGCAACTGCTCACCGCCGACAAACCGGGCGCGCGCCGCATGCAGGCGTTGTTGCCGTGAATCCGCTGAAGCGATCTTGGCCATACGGGTCTCCAGTCAGCGCAGCGTCGTTGACCGCTGCTGCGCCATGCCCGCACAGAATACCTCAGCGCTTGCGCGCAGCATCGCCAACCCGGCACCCGTCAATGCGCGAACCGCAGGATCGGTTTAAGCGTGATGCCGCTGCTGCTATCTTCGGCCGCCTGGTTGATCTGGTCGAGCGGGTAGAACCGGACCAGCTTGTCGAACGGAAATCGCCCTTGCTGATACAACTGCACGAGTTGCGGAATGAAGGTTTGCGGCACGCTGTCGCCTTCCACGATGCCGCGAATCGTGCGCCCATTCAGCAACAGACTGTTGATATCGAACTGCGCCAGGGTGCCGAGCGGCGGCGCGCCGACCACACCCATCGCGCCGAGCCGGCCGAGCGTTTCGATGCCTTGCGACAGCACCTCCGCGCGGCCGGTCGATTCGAGCGCGAAATCCACGCCGCCGCCGGTGATCTCGCGAATCGCTTCGATCATGTCGACTTCACGGCTATTCACCGTATGCGTCGCGCCCAACTCTTTGGCCAGCGTTAGCCGCGACGGCACGACGTCGACGGCGATGATCGTAGTGGCGCCCGCGACCCGCGCGGCCATCACCGCGCTAAGGCCGACCGCGCCCGCGCCGAGGCTCGCGAAGCTGCTGCCCGGGCGCACTTTCAGCGAGTTGATGACGGCCCCCGCGCCGGTCTGGATGCCGCAGCCGAGCGGCCCGAGCAACGCCAGCGGCGCGTCGCGCGGCACCTTGATGGCATTGTTCTCGCGCGCAATCGCAAAGCTCGCGAACGACGACTGCGCGAAGAAATGATCGTGCAGCGGCCGTCCTTCGTCGTCTTCGATCGCGTTGCGGCCTTCGAGATCGCCGCCGCCGAAGTTCAATCCGAAGAAGTGCTGGCAGTACGCGCCGTGGCCACCGCTGCAAGACGCGCAGTAACCGCACGCGCCATAAGTCAGCACCACATGATCGCCAACCTTGAGGTCCTTGACGGCAGGACCGGTTTCCTCGACGACGCCCGCGCCTTCGTGTCCCAGCACCGCCGGCAAGGGCACCGGGTAATACTGGTCGCGCACGATCAGATCGGTGTGGCACAGGCCGGTCGCCACGACGCGGACCAGCACCTCGTCCTCTTTCGGCGCGCGAATTCGTGCCTGCCGGATCGCGAAGGGCTCGCCCTTCGCGGTCGCGACGGCGGCGGTGATGGTGCGAAATCCGGCGGACGTTGTCGTTGATGTTGTCATGGCTGTCTCCTTGGCGTGCTTCAGATGGGATAGAGGGGCGCTTCGCCCTTGACCGTGAGCCACTGCCACTGGGTGAACTCTTCCCAGTTCGCCGGGCCGCCGATGCTGGTGCCGTTGCCCGATGCGCCCACGCCGCCGAACGGATTGATCACCTCGTCGTTGACGGTCTGGTCGTTGATATGCAGCAGGCCGGTGCGCAGGCGTTCGCCCATGCGCAGCGCGCGGCCGACGTTCGCTGTGATGATCGCCATCGAGAGCCCGTATTCCGTACGGTTGGCGAGCGCGATCGCATCCTCGTCGCTGTCGAACGGCACGACCACCGCGACCGGTCCGAAGATCTCTTCGTTGAACGCGGGGTTGTCCGGCGTGACGTCGCTCAACACGGTCGGCTCGAAGAACAGCTCGCGGCTGTGGCCGCCGGTCTCGAGAATCGCACCGGCCTGCTGCGCGTCGGCAACCACGCGCACCACGTGGTCGCGTTGCGCGGCGTTGATCAGCGGACCTAACGCAACGTCGGCGCTGGCCGGATCGCCGACCGTCAGGCTGGCCGCTTTCGCGACCAGCTTCTCGACGAAGGCCGCGTAGATTTTGCGCTGCACGAGCACACGGCCGGTCGCCATGCAGATTTGCCCCTGATGCAGGTACGCGCCCCAGGCGGTATTGGCGACGGCCAGTTCGAGATCGGCGTCGTCGAGCACGATCAACGAGTTCTTGCCGCCCAACTCGAGCGAGACTTTCTTCAGATACCGGCCGGCCGCTTCGCCGACCTTGCGGCCCGCCGCCGTCGAACCCGTGAACTGGATCATCGCCACGTGTGGATCGCTGGTCAGCGCCGCGCCCGCAGCGCCGTCGCCGGGCAAGACGTGCAACACGCCCTTCGGCAAACCGGCAAGTTCAAAAATACGCGCGATCGCAAAACCGCCGCACACCGCCGTGCGCGGGTCCGGCTTCAGCACCACGGCATTGCCCAGCGCGAGGGCGGGCGCAACGGCGCGCATGGCCAGATACAGCGGGAAGTTGAACGGCGAGATCACGCCGATCACCCCGAGCGGACGGCGGCGCGCCAACGATAGACGTCCCGGCACCGAGGGCAGTACTTCGCCGGCGGAACGCGACGGCAGACTGCTCGCTTCGTGCAACGCCTTGACCGTGACGGCGGTTTCGAAGCCCGCTTTCGCGCGCGTTGAACCGCTTTCCCGGACCACCCATTCGACGATCTCGTCGAAGTACGTCTCCGCCATACGCGCCGCGCGGCGCAGCACCGCAGCACGTTCGTCGTAGGGCAGCGCGGCCCAGGCGGGCTGCGCGCGCGACGCGCTCGCCGCCGATTCGCCGATCAGCGCAGCGTCGGCCATGCCGATACGGCCGAGGCGCTGGCCGGTAGCCGGCTCCGTCACGTCCGCTTCGGCGCTGCCGGCGTGCCAGTTGCCGGTGAACAGGCGGGCTTGCCAGAGGTCGCTGTCGAGTAACCGCGAGGGAAGAGTGACGCTCATGCTATCTCCTGAAACAGTGCAAGTTCGCTAGGGACCCACGCTGGACCCACGCAGGGTCCGCCGGTCGCTGAAGATAGGCGCTACGCCGTGGCGGCCGCTATCGGTGTTTGTTCCAGCGGCGCAAAGCACTGCGGCGACAGGGCGGTCGGCGCGAAAGTGTCCAGTTTCCGAACAGTACGCGCGCGGCGCTCGAAATGGATGAGCATGCTTCGATTCGTGTCGAAGCATCGGCGAGCAGGTGGCCTCTACACTCGTCTCAACTTCTTTCGACCTGGACGCGCCATGATTGCCAACCCTGATTCCGCCATTGAAACCGCCGCCGCCAACGCGGCCGTCCGCTGATCGTGGCCGCGCTCGCGCCGACTCGCCGCGCCGCGTCCCGTGTGCTTGCCGCCACCTGTATCAGCTACACGGTGGTGCTGCTGGACGCGTCGATCGTCAATGTGGCGCTGGGGGAAATCAGCCATACGCTGCGCAGCAACATAGCGGGACTCCAGTGGGTCGTCAACGCGTACACGCTGACCTTCGCGAGTCTGCTGATGACCGGCGGCACGCTCGGCGACCGGCTCGGCGCGCGCAACGTCTACCTCACCGGGCTCTCTGTCTTTGTGCTCGGTTCGGTGTTGTGCGGATTCGCGCCCGACCTCACGACGCTGACGTTGGCGCGCGCGTTGCAAGGCGTCGGCAGCGCGATGCTGGTGCCGTGCTCGCTCGCGCTGATCAACGACGCGTATCCGCTTCCCGCGCGTCGCGCGGCGGCCGTGAGCCTGTGGATGGGTTGCGGCGGTGTGGCGATGGCATCCGGTCCGTTGATCGGCGGGCTGCTGATTCATCTGTTCGGCTGGCGCAGCATCTTCTTCGTCAACGTGCCGATCGGGCTTGCCGGCATCTGGCTCGCGCAAGCGGTCGAGCGCACGGCGTCGCCCGGCACGCGGCATGTCGATCTGCCGGGACAACTGGCGGGCATCGTCGCGCTGGGCACGGTGATCGGTGTGCTGATCGAAGGGCATCGGCTCGGCTGGCAGTCCGCGCCGATCGTCGCGGGTATCGCGATTAGTGGCGTCGCGTGGGTCGCGTTCTTCGTGATCGAGACGAGGACCCAGCATCCCATGTTGCCGATGCCGTTTTTCCGCAATGCGTTGTTCTCGGCGTCGACCTTTGTGTCGATGGTGTCGGCGTTCGTTTTCTACGGCATGTTGTTCACGTTCAGCCTGTTCTACCAGCAGGCGCGCGGTTATTCCGCGCTCGACACCGGCCTCGCCTTCCTGCCGATGACCGGCATGGTCGCGCTGGGCGGTCTGCTGTCGAGCCGGGTCGTGAAACGGCTGGGCACGAGAGAGTCGATGTGTATCGCCTTCGTGCTGTACGCGTTGGGCGCCCTCGGCATGAGCCTCACGAACGCCGCTTCGCCGTACTGGGTCGCTGTCGTGCCGATGCTCGCCATCGGCATGGCGTCCGGCTTTATCTCACCGGCGGCGACCTCGCCCGCGCTCGGCACCGTCGATAAAAACCGCGCGGGGATTGCCGCCGCCGTGTTGAATTCGGCGCGTCAAAGCGGCTCCGCGCTGGGCGTGGCGATCTTCGGCACGTTCATTTCCACCGCCCACGTGTTTCAGCAGGCGATGAACCTGATTCTGGGCATCGTCGCGACGCTATCGACGATCGCCGCCTGCGTGTGGTGGGTGGCGTCGCGCCCGGTTGAAGCGGAGCCCTGTCGCCTGTCGTGAGTGAGCGACCGCGCGCAGCACCCACGACAACCACAACGGCATGCCTACACATCGATCCGCTTGCGCAAGCTCTCGCCGGCTAGAGGCAAATCACGCAAACGCTGCCCGGTCGCATCGAATAACGCATTGCCGAGCGCGCCCGCGGTCGGGCCCATCGACGCTTCGGCGACGCCCAGAAACGGCATGCCGGGCCGGTTGATCAGATGCACGTTCACGCCGCGCGGCACCGCCGAAAACCGCAGGATCGGATAACTGCTCCAGTCGAAGCTGCGGATTCGCGAGGTATCGAACTTCAGCTCCTCATACAGCGTCCAGCTGGCCGATTGAAGCACGCCGCCTTCGATCTGGTTGCGAATGCCGTCCGGGTTGACGCCTTGCCCGCAGTCCACCGCGACTTCCGCGTGTTCGAGAATCACCTGACCCGTTTCCGGCACAACGGAAATCTCCACGGCCATCGCGACATACGCCATCAGGTTCTTGTACTTGCCGAACGCGAAGCCGATACCGTGATTACGCTTGCGCGCCGCGCGCGGCCAGCCGAATTTTTCGGCGGCGAGTTTGATCACGTCTTGCGCGCGCGGGTCCTGCATATGCTTGAGCCGGAACGCGACCGGATCGGCGCCCGCGGCGGCGGCCAGTTCGTCCATGAAGGTTTCGATCGTGAAGACGTTCATGTGCGCGCCGAGCGAGCGCATCGCTGAGGTTTGCAGCGGCATGGTCGGCGAAAAATTGTTCATGACGTGCACGTTCGGCAACGTGTACAACGGAATCGCGTTGCGGTCGCCGCCGCCTTCGGGCTGCACCATCGGCACCGAAGGCGCCGACACGAACGGCTTCGCCAGCATGCGTGCCGGCAGAAGCCGGCCCGCGTTGACGATCCGCTCATTGTGCGAACTGCTCCACAGCGCGTAGTTCCAGTCGACGATGCTGCCGCCCGCGTCGAGCGACGCGCTCACTTCGGTGACCATCGCGGGCGTGAAGTGGTCCCACGTGTGCTCCTGTTCGCGCATCCACTGCACCCGCACCGGCTGGCCGGGCAACTCGCGCGCAATCAGTGCGGCGTGCGCGGCGACGTCGTCCGCGCCGTTGTGGCCGTAGCATCCCGAGCCTTCCATGTGGATGCAACGAACCTGCTCCTTGGGCAGCGAGAGCATTTCAGTGAGGCCGTCGCGCAGCGGGTAGACGCCTTGCGAATGCGTCCACACCGTCATCACGCCGTCCTTGAACAGCGCGACCGAACAGGACGGCCCGATCGAACCGTGCAGCATGTAGCGCTTGGTGTATTTCGCGCTGAGCGTTTTGATGGGCGTGCCCGCCGTACTGTGCGTGTTCGCGATCTCGATGTGCTGCGTGGAGATCGTCTTCAGATCGCGATGCACGGTGGCCGGATCGGGCAGCGCGCGGCCGCCGCTCCACTGGCTGCCGGCCGCCAGCGCGCGTTGCGCCTGCACCGCCTGCCATTCGCCTTTGGCGACCACGGCGAGCATGCTGCCGTCGCGGATCACCTTGATCACGCCCGGCATCTTCAGGATCTCGGGCGTGTTGGTCTGCATCAGTTGGGCGTCGTACACGGGCGGCATCACCACGCGCGCGTGCAGCATGCCGGGCATCGTGATGTCCTGCACGTAGCTCACGCCGCCAGTCACCTTGCCGGGAATGTCGAGCCTCGGCAGCGAGGTGCCGATCACGTTGAAGGTGGCGGGATCTTTCAGCGGCGACGACGGTGTCGCCAGACGATGCAGATCGACGAAGCCGACCGCCTGGCCGTAGGTCATGCTGCGGCCGTCGGGCGTTTTGATCACCGCGTTGCGCACGTTCAGCACCGTACTGCTCACGCCGAGCTTCGCCGCTGCCGCGTCGACCAGCAGACCGCGCACCTGGGCGGCGGCGTTCAGCAACGCGCTGCCGCTGTCGGCCATCGTGTGGCTGCCGGCGGTGAGTCCTTCGTCCGGCGAGGCGCCGGTGTCGGCGGTCAGGAAGGTGATCAGTGCGGGCGCCATGTCGAGCTCTTCGGCCGCGACTTGCAGCAGCGCGGTACGCACGCCGGTGCCGAGTTCCACCTTGCCGGTGTAGACGGTCACCTTGCCGGCCGGATCGATCTTGATCCACGCGTCGAGATACGGATTGGTCTTCAGGCTGCCCGCCAGCGTCTGGGTCGCTTTGCCGATATGCACGGCCGCGCCTTCGTCGGCGATCACTTCCTGCGCCATCGCCCTGACGCCGGGGAACAGGCTGAAGCTCACCACCAGCGCGCCGGACATCAGGAAGCGGCGGCGTCCTTCGTTGACGTCGTCGTGATCGAGGCTCATTGCGCGCCTCCATGAGCCACCGCGCCGTACGTTGCGGCAGACGCGGCCGCCGTATCCGGCACCGGCAAATGCGCGACTTCGCGGATCGCCGCGAGAATCCGCGTGTGCGTGCCGCAACGGCAGAGGTTGGTTTCCATATGGTCGAGCAATTCGCGTTCGGTGGGGCGCGGATTGCGATCGAGCAGCGCCTGCGCGCGCATGATCATGCCGGCGATACAGTAGCCGCACTGCGCCGCCTGGTGATCGATAAACGCCTTCTGCAACGGGCCGGGGTGCTCGGCTGTGCCAAGACTTTCAATCGTGCGCACGGCGCGCGTGCCGATCGCCGACACGGGAATCAGGCACGAGAACGTCGCCTTGTCGCCGACGATCACGGTACAGGCGCCGCACTGGCCGAGTCCGCAGCCGAACTTCGCGCCATGCAGATGCAGGTCGTTGCGCAGCGCGTACAGCAGCGGCGTGGAGGGATCGATATCGAGCGTGTGCTGCACGCCATTGACGGTAAGGTTGATCATCGCGCGTGGTTCTCCTTTCTGACTTTGGCGACCGTCGCCTCGACGTCCTGCCACGGGCCGCGCTGCGAATACGCGGCGCGCACGTAGGACGCCAGATCGGCGATCTGCTGGTCGCTATAGACCTCGCTGAAGGCGGGCATGTAGTTCATGCTGTCCTCGCCCTGCCAGCCGTTGCCGCTGAGGATCATCTGCGCGGTGTTGCGTGGCGTCGTCGCGTTGATCGCGGTGCTGAAGGCGAGGGTGGGGCGTTCGCCGATCGACTGCATCGGCGCGGCGGGGCCGTGGCACTGCGCGCACGAGGCGGCGAACAGCAACGCGCCGCGTTGCGCGCCGGGCGACGTCGCGCCCTGGTACGCCACGTTGACGAGTGCGGGCTGCGGCTTCTGGATCGACAGGAGGTAAGTGGCGATCGCTTGCACGTCTTCTTCCGGCACGGTCGCCAGATCGCGCGTGACCGGCAGCATCGGACCGGCCGCCGCGCCATGTTCGCTAGCGCGGCCGGTGCGCAGATAGGTCACGAGTTGTTGCTGGGTCCACGGCCTGGGCGCTGCGCCGAGCGCATTGAGCGCGGGCGCTTCCCAACCGTCGACCACGCCGCCGTCAAATGCATGGCCCAGCTTTTCGCCGCCGATCGCATTGAGCGGCGAATGACACGACGCGCAGTGCCCCAAGCCATCCACCAGCAGCTTGCCGCGATTCCACTGGGCGTCTTTCGACACATCCGCTTGCTGCTCGCCGGGACGCAGGAACAACACGTTCCAGAAGGCGAGCGGCGGGCGGAAATTCAGCGGGAAGATCAGGTCGTTGGCGGGCGCGTTTGCGTGGACCGGCTCACGCGTCATCAGATACGCGTAGGCCGCGGAGACGTCGCGATCGGACATGCGGGTGAAATGGATATACGGAAACGCGGGATACAGCAGATGACCGTCGCGCGCCACGCCATGACGGACCGCTCGCGTGAACGCTTCGAGCGACCAGTTGCCGATGCCCGTCTCGGGATCGGGCGTGATGTTGGTCGCGTAGATCGTGCCGAACGGCGTGGCCAGCGGCAGACCGCCGGCGAATGGCTTGCCGCCCTTCGCGGTATGGCAGACGATGCAATCGCCGAGCGCCACGACACGCGCGCCCGCGAGGCGCGTCTGCGAGTCGAACGACGTCGCGGCCGGCGGCGCGATCGGATCGATGGCGGGGTTCCACGCCAGCAGCAGGAAACCGGTCAGCGCGGCGAGGATGACCACGCCGCCTGCCGTCAGCAGTTTTGACTTGCGGGTCATTCACGCACCTCTCACTGAAGTCTTGATTTAAAGAAAACGCATGCGCGGGGTGGTGCATGCGAGTGGGGGACGAGCGCCGTCACCGTGTGATTCCAACGAACGGCACGGGTTTTTTATTGCAACGATGGTTTGTCGTGCCGGCGTTTTGACTCGATGGCGCTAGCGTATCGCCAACGTCATGAGAACTCCTGAAGCCGGACTAAAAACTTGTTAATCCGGACGGCGCGATGCCGTCCGGACGAAACTGCAAGCGTTAGGCAATCCGCGCGGCGTGCGGCCGGCCGATCGCGAGGTAGTGCGCCAGCGCAATCAGCGGGAAGGCGGTGGCGACCGTCGCGACCAGGGTCCAGCCGCCATGCTCATACAGCGGGCTGGCCAGCGCCGAACCTAACGCGCCGCCCACGAAGATGCTGGTCATGTACAGCGCGTTCAGCCGGTTGCGGCTCGCCGCGTGCAGCGCATAGATCTCGCGTTGGCCGAGCACCATGTTCATCTGCACGGCGAAGTCGAGCACGATGCCGGTCGCGACCAGGCCGAACACGCCCCACGCCGGATGAATCAACGCCGGCGTATAAGCGAGCGCGCCCACCACCAACGCGATCAGCGTGGCGCGCATCGTATGGCCGCCGTCGGCGAGACGTCCCGCCACCGGCGCCGAGGTCGCGCCGATCGCGCCGACCAGCGCGAAGATCGCGATCGCGGTCTGCGAGAGCCCGAACTGCCGCGTCAACTCGATCGGAATCGCGGTCCAGAAGAGGCTGAACGAAGCGAACATCAGCGCCTGATACAACGAGCGATGACGCAGCACCGGCATCGTGCGGACCAGATGACCGAGCGAGCCGATCAGCTCGAAGTAAGTCGCCTTGTGATCCGGCTGGCGGCGCGGAATGGTCAGCGCGAGCACGCTCGTGACGATCGCCATCAACACGGCGGCGCCGCCGAACACCACGCGCCAGCCGAAGTGGCCCGCCACCACGCTGGAGATCGGCCGCGACAGCAGAATGCCGAGCAGCAGGCCGCTCATGATCGTGCCGACCACCTTGCCGCGCGATTCGTCTGGCGCGAGGTGCGCGGCGAGCGGAATCAGGATCTGCACGGCGACCGAGCTGAAGCCGATCAGCAGCGAAATCGCGAGAAACCCGCCCGCGTGATGCATGAAGGTCGCGGCGGCGAGGCTCGCAATCGAAACGAGCGCGGTGGCGATCATCAGCTTGCGGTTCTCCAGCAGGTCGCCCAACGGCACGAGAAAGAACAGGCCGAGCGCATAGCCGATCTGCGTCAGCGAAACGATCAGGCTGGCGGTGCCGGTGGACATGTGAATGTCCGGCGCGATCAGTTCGGTGATCGGCTGCGCGTAGTACAGATTCGCGACGATCGCGCCGCAGCAGAACGCGAACAGCGCGATCAGTCCGCGGGTCAGTTTGACGTGGCCGGTACCGGCTGCCGTCGTGGATGCCTGGGTCGACATTGCAACTCCTTAAAAAGAAAAAACGTGAGCTCAGCGAGCGATGTTCATCACCCGGTCGCCGAGCGAAATACCGAGATCGGTCATCAGGCGGCCGCGTTGCAACTGCTGGTCTTCCCAGCGCTTGAGCGCGGCGTCGATCGTTACGCCGCTCTGCCATGTCGACGACAACGCCCGCGCCAGTGCATGCGCATTCGCGGCGGCCTTCGCGGTGCTGCCCGCCGTATGCGGACGCGGCACCGAGGCGGCGTCGCCGAGCAGCACCGCGCGGCCAAACACCATGCGCGGCGAGCGCAGATCGACGATCGGCTGCATGAACGGATCGTCCGTGCTGTCGATCAGCGCGCGAAACGTCGGCGCCAGCAAGGCCGCGGCGTCGTCGCGTAACACGGCGACGTCGGCGCGCTTGGTCGAGCCCGGTGGCAGCGAAAACGCCCGCGGATGGCCGTGCCGGTCGACCAGCAAACGATCGAGCTGCGCGCGGCTGTACTTGCGATACCACACCCAGTTCCAGCGACGTTCGCCGACCGCGGTCGAATCGTGCTCGCCCGGAATCAGATAGGCGAGCGCCGAGTGTGCTTCGCCCTGCTGGAACGTGAAGCGCTCGCGCAGCATGTTCGCGGCCTGCAACGGCAGGTTCGGTTCCTCGACGAGCCCGCGCCATGCGACATAGCCCGCATAGGCCGGCACGATCTCGGGCAACAGCCGCCGCCTGAGCGTCGAACGGATACCGTCGGCGCCGATCAGCAGATCGGCCTGTTCGCTGCGACCGCTTTCGAACTGCGCGACGATCTGCTCGCCGTTCATGCTGAAATCGGTGAAGGTTTCGCCCGCGTGCTGCGATTCGGCGGGCAAGGCCTCTTTCATGGCGCGATACAACAGGCTCCACGACGTTTGCATTTGCGGCATATACAACTGCTCGACGCGGCGGTCGTCGCGATCCAGATAAATGCGCTCGCCCGACGCCACGCCCGGCGGGTCCGGCAGCGCGACGCCGGCAAACTGCAGCGCGTCCAGCACGTCCGGCTGAAGCACGATGCCGCCGCCGCGACTGTCGAGCTGGTGGGTCGAGGTTTCGAACACGTCGACCCGCCAGCCCGCCGCGCGCAGCGTGGTGGCCGTGAACAGGCCGCCCAGCGAGCCGCCGATCACGACGGCACGCGGTTGCTCGAGGGCTTTCATGCTGCGTCCCTCCGCGCTGCCGCACGCAGGGCCTGCGTGAACACCACGGGCGGCTGCGCGCCGCTGATCGCGTGGTCGTCGATCACGATCGTGGGCACCGCCTGCACGCCGCGCCGGTCGGCCCGTTCACGCGCCGCATCGACCTCCAGATCGCCCGCGGTGCTCGCCAGGTAAGCGCGCACTTCGTCCGCGTCGAACGTGTGTTCGGCGGCGATCGCGACCAGCGTGTCGAGCGAGCCGATGTCGCGGCCTTCGGCGAAGTACGCGGCATAGATGGCCTGATACAGCGCGGCCGTGGTGCGCGGTTCATTGCGGCACTGCGCGAACTGCATCAGCCGGTGCGCGAGACGCGTGTTCGGCGTGCGCAGCACGCGCTCGTAGTCGAATGCCGCGCCGGCGCTCAGGCCGGCGGCTGTCACCTGCGCGTCCATGGCTTGCGAGCGTGCCCAACTGCCGAACTTGAGGGTTCGATAGGCGCGCCGCTCCATGCCTTCCACGGGCATCGACGGGTTCAGCTCGAACGGCACGTAGCGAATCGACACGGCCTCGCCGACACCGGCGTCCGCCAGCGCCGCGGACAGATTCCGTTGGCCGATCCAGCACCACGGGCAAATAAAGTCGTAATGAACTTCCACCTGAATGGCTTGCATGTTGCACCCCTCACTAGGTAACGGATGCAGCTTATATGTTGCGTTTATGGTGCGGAATGGGGATAAAATGCAAACCCGTGTTGCGTTTTTTGCAACCAAACAGCGATCTATCGACACCCAAACCGACACAGACACCGACCATGGACAAATTCCTTGCCGTGAAAACGCTGCTGGAAGTCGCCGATGCCGGCGGCTTTTCGAAGGCCGCGCGGCGTCTTGGCGTGGCGACTTCGTCGGTCACGCGCCTGATGGACTCGCTGGAAGCCTCGCTCGGCTCCGCGCTGCTGACCCGCACGCCTCGCAAGGTCAGTCTCACGGACGCCGGCATCGCCTACGTCGAGCAGGTCGGCAAGGTGCTCGACGATCTCGCCGAGGCGGACGAGAGCGTGTTCGACAGCGGCGCGTCGCCGGTCGGCTCGCTGCGCATCTCGGTGCCGTCCACCTTTAGCCGCTTAAGACTCGCGCCGCACCTCGCGGCGTTTCTCGCCGACCATCCGCGCGTCTTTCTCGATGTCGTGGTGGCCGACAACTTTCTCGATCTCGCGCTCGAACGGATCGACGTGGCAATCCGGATCGGCCGGCTGGATCGCGACCCCAACCTGATCGCCAGAAAGCTGGCCGACAATCCGCGCTACGTCGTCGCGAGCCATGGCTACCTCGAACAGCACGGCACGCCGCGCACGCCGCAGGAACTGGCCGACCACGAATGTCTGCGGGTCGCGTACGGCGGCGGCTATCGCACGCGACAGATGTGGACCTTCCACCGCGACGGCGAAGAAGAACGCGTCGAGGTGCGTGGGCGTCTGCTGTCGAACGGTCTCGACATCCTGCTCGAAGCGGTGATGGCGGGCCGTGGCATTGCGTTGCTGCCCGAGTGGCACGTCAGCGCCGAGATTCGCGCCGGTCGTCTGATGCGACTGTTCGAAGATTTCGACGCCAGTCCGCATCAGGGCGATGCGGTGGTCTATGCCGCGTATCTGCCGAATCGCCGTCACTCCAGCAAAGTGCGCACGCTCGTGCAGTTTCTCGAAGCACGGCTGCAAGGCGCGCTCGAAGGTTGAACAGCGGCGACTGAAGTGTAGAAAGAGCGCCGGCTTAATGTCCTGCAAAAAAGTGAATAGTTCTGAGCGCGGCACGCGCAACGCATTGCCGGTGGGTTCTGAAGCTTGATATTTTTTAAGAATGATTAAGGGGTTCAACAAGGACGTTGACAAACGCCGTGGCTAGACTGGCTTCAGTTTTTCACGCACTTCAGGCAAGTGCGGCATGTCTCCCATGTCAACTCACCCTTTTAGGACTTACATAGTCATGGCTAATCCGAAACTCGAAGTGCTGACCCCGGCAAACTCCCAGCTCATTTTCATCGACCAGCAGCCGCAAATGGCTTTCGGCGTTCAGTCGATGGATCGTCAGGCGCTTAAGAACAATGTCGTCGGCCTCGCAAAGGCGGCGAAGGTGTTCAACATTCCCACCACGATTACCTCGGTGGAATCGGAAAGCTTCTCGGGCTACACGTACCCGGAATTGCTGGACGTGTTCCCGGATCACAAGGTGCTCGAACGCACGTCGATGAATTCGTGGGACGACCAGAAGGTGCGTGACGCACTGGCCGCGAACGGTCGCAAGAAAGTGGTGGTGGCCGGCCTGTGGACCGAGGTGTGCAACAACACGTTCTCGCTGTGCGCCATGGACGAAGGCGACTACGAAATCTACATGGTTGCCGACGCGTCGGGCGGCACGTCGAAAGAAGCCCACGACTACGCGATGCAACGCATGATCCAGGCCGGCGTCGTGCCGGTGACGTGGCAACAGGTGCTGCTCGAATGGCAACGCGACTGGGCGCACAAGGAAACGTACGACGCGGTCATGAAGCTCGTCAAGGAGCATTCGGGTGCGTACGGCATGGGCGTCGACTACGCGTACACGATGGTTCACAAGGCAGCTCAGCGCACGGCGCAGCAGCACGAAATCCTCGCCCCAGTGCCGGCGAAGACGAAGTAAGCACGCCCGCTTGCCCTGAATAGCTCCGCGCATTCAACGCGGAGCGCTCCCCATGAGGATCGCCATGACTTCCAGTACTTCCGCGCCGACGCCGGCCGACGTCGTTTTCTTCAACGGCAAGATCGCCACGCAGGACGACAAGCGCTCGTTCGCCGATTCGATCGCCGTCGCCGATGGCCGCGTGGTCGCCGCAGGTTCCCGCGACGCCGTGATGCGGCATGTCAACGACAAGACGCGGCATGTCGACCTCCAGGGGCGCACCGTCATTCCCGGTTTGAACGACTCGCATCTGCACATTATTCGCGGCGGCCTGAACTTCAACCTTGAACTGCGCTGGGACGGCGTGCCGTCGCTCGCGGACGCGCTCGACATGCTGCGCAAGCAGGTGGCCCGCACGCCGGCGCCGCAATGGGTGCGAGTGGTGGGTGGCTGGAACGAATTCCAGTTCGCTGAACGGCGCGGCCCGACGCTCGAAGAAATCAATGCCATCGCGCCGGACACGCCGGTGTTCATCCTGCATCTGTACGACAGCGCGTTGCTGAACGCTGCCGCGCTGCGCGCGGTCGGCTACACGAAAGACACGCCGAATCCGCCGGGCGGCGAGATCCAGCGCGACAAGCGCGGCAATCCGACCGGCATGCTGATCGCACGGCCGAACGCCGGGCTCCTGTACGCGACGCTCGCGAAGGGTCCGAAGCTGCCGCCGGAAGATCAGCGCAATTCCACGCGCCATTTCATGCGCGAACTGAACCGTCTCGGCGTGACCAGCGCGATCGACGCGGGCGGCGGCTTCCAGGCCTACCCGGACGATTACGCCGTGATCATGGACCTGGCGAAGCACAATGAACTGACTGTGCGGATCGCCTACAACCTGTTCACGCAGAACGCCAAAAAGGAAATCGAAGATTTCGCGAAGTGGGTGAAAGTGACCAAGCCCGGCGACGGCGACGACTTTCTGCGCGTGAACGGCGCCGGCGAAATGCTGGTGTTCTCGGCCGCGGACTTCGAAGACTTTCTCGAACCGCGCCCCGATCTGCCGGACACGCTCGAAGTGGAACTCGAAGCCGTGGTGCGCCTGCTGGTGGCGAACCGCTGGCCGTTCCGCCTGCACGCCACGTATAACGAGTCGATCGAGCGTTTCCTGAACGTGTTCGAACGCGTCAACGCCGACATTCCGTTCAACGGACTGCGCTGGTTCTTCGACCATTGCGAAACGATCACGCAACAGAATATCGAGCGCGTCCGCGCGCTGGGCGGCGGCATTGCGATCCAGCACCGCATGGCGTTCCAGGGCGAGTACTTCATCCAGCAATACGGTGAAGAGGCCGTCAAGCGCACGCCGCCGATCCGCCACATGCTCGACGCCGGCCTGCCGGTTGGCGCGGGTACGGACGCGACGCGCGTCGCCAGTTTCAACCCGTTCGTCTCGCTGTACTGGATGGTGTCCGGCAAGACGGTAGGCGGCACGCAGATGTATTCGGCCGAGAACCGGCTCGACCGCATGGAAGCCCTGCGCCGCTACACGGTGGGCAGCGCCTGGTTCTCGAACGAAGACGACAAGAAGGGCGCGTTGGTGCCGGGTCAGTTCGCCGACTTCGCGGTGCTGAGCGAAGACTACTTCAGCGTCGACGAGAGCCGCATCAAGTTCCTCGAATCGGTCATGACGGTGGTGGGCGGCAAGGTCGTCTACGCCGACGACGAATTCGCGCCGCTCGCGCCGCCCGCGCTGCCGGTCAGCCCCTCGTGGTCGCCGGTCGCGGAGTTCGGTGGCTATAGCCGCTACAAACCCACGGCGGTGGCCTGCGTGGACGGCTGCGTGAATCTGTGCGGCGTGCATGCTCACGCACACGGCTGGGCGTGGCGCAAGAACGTGCCGGTCAGCGATTCGAACGGCTTCTGGGGCGCGCTGGGATGTAGCTGCTTCGCTTTCTGAGCGTCACTGGTTCAACCCACCCCGCGAGCGAGGATCTGTATGCCGACTCTGACTGACGGCGTGTTGTTCGGCCTCGGCATTCTGGTGCTCGATTTTCTCGCGTGGCGGTTCATGATCCGCACGAGCGATCAGGCGCGCCTGGCATTCCGGGCGCTCCTGTTCGCCCTGTCTACTTACGTGCTGTTCAGTTCGGGCATGAATCCGCTGCGTGCGGCGCCGTGGCCCGATCAACCGCTGCGTCATCTGCTCGCGCAAGTGCTGGAAGTGGTCTGGTGGCTGCAGGGCGCGCGGCTGCTGACCATCGTGCTGGATCGCACCGTGCTGCCCGAAACCTGGCACAAGGAGCGACTGTTTCAGGACGTGTTCGGCGCGCTGCTGTTTCTGGCCGCCGCAGTCGGCGCGATCGCGTTCGTGCTGCAACTGCCGGTGCGCGGGCTGCTTGCCACCTCCGGGGCGTTAGCCGTCGTGCTCGGGCTGGCGATTCAGAGCACGCTGAACGACGTTTTTTCCGGTGTCGTGCTGAACGCCACCGAGCCGTTTCGGATTGGCGACTGGGTCACGATCGGCGAGGTGGAAGGCAAGGTGATCGAGAGCAACTGGCGCGCCACCAGCCTGCTGAACGGGCAGGGCAATATCGTCGTGATTCCGAACAGCGTGGCGGCGCGCACCAACATCGTCAACGCGAATCAGCCGTCGCATACGCATGGCATCAGCGTCGTGCTGCCGATCAAACCGTCGATCCGGCCGGCGCTCGTGCTGGCGGCGCTGTCGAACGCCGCGCAGAGCGCCGAGGGCGTGCTGGACGATCCCAAACCGGTTGTCAGCGTGCGGCGCGCAACCAACGACGCGATCGAGTACGAGATCGTCTGCTACGTCGCCGAACTCGACAGAAAAATCGAGGTGCGCAACGACCTGTTCGATCTCGCGCACCGGCATCTGGCGTCGCGCGGCGTGCTGTTGCAGCCGCTGTCGGTGCCCGAGCCGGCGCCTGCCGGCATGACCGAGAAGCAGCGCCTGCTGCGCAACGTGCTGATCTTCCGCACGCTCGAAGACAACGAACTGACCGAACTCGCCGCGAAGCTCACCCGGCACGAGTTCGATGTCGGCGAAACCATTTACACGGCCGCGGACGAGAGCGGCCACGAACTGCACATTCTCGCGCAAGGGGTCGCCAAGGCGGTCGTCTCGAAAGACGGCGGCGAGGTCGAGTTGCGGCGCCTCGCGCCCGGCGATTCGATCGGCCAGTCGGGCATTCTGGCGGGCGTCAGGACGGCGGTGATCGTGCGCGCCACAACGCGCGCCACCGTGTTCCGGCTCGATAAGACCGCGTTGACGCCGGTGCTCGAGCGGCGCCCCGACGTGGCGAAGGAAATGTGCCGTCTGCTGTCCGAACACCACGCTACGGAAGAATTGCTGCTGGCGTCCCCGCACGACGTGGAGGACAACCCCGGCGGCCTGCTGCAATGGATTCGCGACGGTGTACGTCGCTTCCACGAGCTGACGCTGTGACGGCCACGCCCGGCGTGCGCGGCTTCGATCGGTTCGGCATAACCGTCGCGTCGATTAAGTCTTTTTAAGAAAGCGCCAAAGTCTTTATGGGGTTAACTCGTTACGCTGCAATGGAGTGGACCTGACCTCGTTTCGTCCCGCCTGGCCTGGCGGCGAGGCCGCCCCGTCAGCGCCGGAGCGCGCCACGGCGGGGACGTCCCATACGGAGACTTGAGATGAAGAAAACCATTGCCGGCGTCGAGATTCCCGATGGCGTAGTGGCTCAGGCAGCAAGCGATTTGATGTGCGGCATGGAGTCCGAGTTGATGTTCCATCACGCGCAGCGCGCGTTTCTGTTCGGCGCATTGGCGGGATACCGCGACAACCTGACGTTCGACGCCGAACTGCTGTACGTCGGCGCGCTGTTTCACAACGCCGGGCTGAACCTGAAGTATCGAAGCTCGCCGCATCGCTTCGAGGTGGACGGCGCGAACGCCGCGCGTGAGTTTCTGCAGCAGCATGCCGTGCCCGACAGCGACATCAAGGAAGTCTGGACGGCGATTGCGTTGCATACCACGCCGGGCATTCCGCAGTACATGTCGCCGTTGGTGGCGATGATTAGCGCGGGTGTGCAGATGGACGTGCGCGGCGAGCATTACGACGAATTCACCGCGCAGCAGCGCGACGAAATCGTGCAGGCGTATCCGCGCGAATCCGGCTTCAAGAAGAAGCTGATCGAAGCGTACGCGCGCGGCATGGAGCATCGTCCCGCGACGACGTACGGGACGGTGAATGCCGACGTGCTGGACCGGTGGGATCCGAACTATCGCCGGCTGAATTTTTGTGGACTGGTGCTGGGTTCGGACTGGTCGAATTGAAATTGAAGTGGATTCTGGAAAGGAAACAAAGCATGGGCTACCTCATTTCACTGGGCGTCGGTTTCGGCGTGGGATTGCTGTACTGGCTACTGAAAGTGCAATCGCCGGCGCCGCCGCTGATCGCGCTCGCTGGGCTGCTCGGCATGGTGCTGGGCGAACACGCGATACCGGTCGTCAAGGCGCAGTTCTTCGCGCAGGAACAAACGCAGAGCCAGACCCAGCCGCAAGCGGTGCAGGTCGCGCAGGCGAACGGCGGCGCGGTGCCAAAGACGGTCACGCCGGGCGCGCCGAAGGACGGCGGCTGATGGCGCGCGTGGACTGCTTGCACAGCACGGAGCGGCGCGGGTGAACCAGCACGAAGACACGATCCTCGCGCTGATCGCGGGCTACGTCGACACGCTCGGTTTCATCGCGCTGTTCGGCCTGTTCACCGCGCATGTGACCGGCAACTTCGTGCTGATCGGCGCGGAAGTGGCCGGTGTGGGCCAGGGGGTGCTGCTGAAGCTGCTGGCGTTTCCGTCGTTCATCGTCGGCATTGCCATGAGCAGCGTGATTTTCAAGTTTCTGGAGCGCCACCACGCGGCGCAGGCGGCAAGCGCGTTGTACCTGCTGCAGGCCGCGCTGCTGACGTCGTTCCTCGTGACCGGCATGCTGGCGACGCCGATCACGGATGCGAGCGCCGCCATGGTGCTGATCTGCGGCGTGCTGGGCACGATGGGCATGGGTGTGCAGAACGCGCGCGGCCGGCTGCTGCAGGTGACCGGCCTGCCGAATACGGTGATGACCGGCAATGTCACGCAGGTGGTGCTGGATGTGGTCGAACTGATTCATCGCGGCACGCAAGGCGATCACGGGCAGAAGGTGAGCGGACGGCTCAAGTCGACGCTCGCCGCCATGGGCGGTTTCGCCGTCGGGGCGATGGCCGGCGCGCTGGCTTTCGTGCGGGTGTCGTTCATCGCCGTTGCCTTGCCCGTGGCCGTGCTGCTGTTTCTGGCCTGGAAGCGGCGGGCCGCGACATGATTCGCGCCACGGCGCCGGACGCGCCGCTCTCCGCCGATCAACCCATCCGGCCTCGTGGTGCCGAGGCCGTTCATTCAATTGTTGCTAACACAATCGGGTAATCCAAATGTTCAAATCGCTGCATCCGTTTCGTCCTCTCGCGCTGCTGTCCGCCGCGCTGCTAATCGGCTTCGCGCCCGTTTCGTCCGCTTTCGCCGATGCCGGTCCGGCGGAAGTGCCGGGCGCCAGAACGGCGCTGGTGAAGCACCCCGACGTGTCGGTCGGGGCGCAGTACGATACGACCCACGTGTATGTTGCCGAGGCCGACCTCGACGCGTTCGTCAACAGCTTCGTCACGACGTTCGGCGGCAAGGCGTCGCCGCGCGCCGTGTTCACGGTCACGCCGACGCCGAGCAAAACCGCGTCGCAATACGTGCAGACGCCGGTCGGCATGCTGTCGGTGTTTGGCTTCGAAACGCCGGTGCCGTATCCGTTCGGCAATGAGCGCACCGGCTACCTCGTCACCGACATCGATCAGGCCGTGAAGGCCGCGCGTGCGGCCGGCGCGGACGTGCTGGTCGATTCGTTCGACGACCCGATCGGCAAGGACGCGATCATTCAATGGCCGGGCGGTCTGACGATGCAGCTCTACTGGCACACCAAGGCGCCGAACTATGCGCCGCTACAGAGCGTGCCGGATAACCGCGTGTACGTGTCGCGTTACGAAGCGAACAACTTCGTGCGCCGCTGGCTGCACTTCTCGCACGGCAAGGTGGTGTCGGACAATCCGCGCGCGGATGCCGGCGTGATCGGCCGTCCGGGCGAGACGGTGCGCGAGATTCATATCAGTTCGGGTTTCGGCCGCATGGTCGTGTTCGTGACGGACGGCAAGCTGCCGTTCCCGTTCGGACGTGAGACCACCGGCTACGCGGTCGCCGACGTCGCGCAAACGCTCGAACGTGCGCAAGCGGCCGGTGCGAAGGTGCTGGTTCCGGCGTACACCGTCGGCTCGCACAAGACCGCGATGCTCGAATTCCCGGGTGGCTACATTGCCGAAGTGCACGATGGTCAGTGAAGCGGTCTTCATGAATCGGTCGGCGTTGGGCAACGCTGGGAGCCGGGGGCGGCGCGACAGCGCGTTGCGCGCGGTTCGTGCGTTGCTGCTGAGCACGGGGCTGGCGGCGGCGCTGCCGGCCGCCGCCGCGGTGAATACCGCGCTGGGCAGCGCGGACGATACCGCGGCGGGCAGCGACACCGTGGCGGCGGCCGCCACGCCGGCCGCGTCGTGCGCGCGGCCGGCGATCATGTTCAACCGCTGGCAGGAAAACTGGTCGGTGCTGGCGAATCCGTGCGTGCCGAAAAAGCCGTTCGATTCGCTCAAGTACATCCCGTTGTTCGGCAATCCCGACGCCTATATTTCGCTCGGCATGGTGTGGCGCGAGCGGGTCGAGATGAACGATGCGCCACTCTTCGGTCTCGGCAGCGGGCACGACGATACCTATCTGCTGCAGCGACTCGAAGTGCACGCCGACGTGCACCTCGGCCCGCATGTGCAGATCTTCACGCAGATCGAAAGCGCGCAGCCCTACGGCAAGGACAACGTCACGCCGGTCGACAAGAATCCGCTCGATTTGCGTCAGGCGTTCGTTGCGATTACCGAACCGCTCGGACCGGGCACGTTCAAGTTCCGCGTCGGTCGCCAGGAAATGGCGTTCGACTTGCAGCGGTTCATTTCCGTGCGCGACGGCCCGAACGTGCGTCAGGCGTTCGACGCCCTCTGGGCCGACTATGAAACCGGCCCGTGGCGCTGGATCGCCTACGCGTCGCAGCCGGTGCAGTATCGCGACAACTCGGATTTCGACGACGTGTCCAACCGCGACCTCACGTTCAGCGGCGTGCGGGTCGAGCGCAAAGGCGTCGGACCCGGCGACGTGTCCGCGTATTACTCGCGCTACAACCGCAACAACGCGCGTTTTCTCGATGCCACCGGCAACGAGCATCGCGACGTGTTCGACGCGCGTTATGCCGGCACGCTCGGGCATATCGACTGGGACGTCGAAGGCATGTATCAGTCGGGGCACGTGGGCAACAAAACGATCGGCGCGTGGGCGGTCGGATCGCTGGCCGGTTACACGCTGGCCTCCGCGCCGTGGACACCGCGTCTCGGCGTGCAGGTGGATGCCGCCTCGGGCGACAACCATCCGGGCGACGGCCGTATCGGCACGTTCAATCCGCTGTTTCCGAACGGCTATTACTTCGCGCTGGCCGGCTACACCGGTTACGCCAACCTGATTCACGTGAAGCCGACGCTGACGCTCAAGCCGAACAGCAAGCTGACGCTGCTCGCGGGCGTGGGTCTGCAATGGCGCGAGACGACCGCCGACGCCGTCTATCAGCAAGGCTCGGCGGTCGTGCCGGGCACGGCGGGCCACGGTACGAGCTGGACCGGTTTCTACACGCAGTTGCGCGCCGACTATGCGGTCGCCGCCAATCTCACCGCGGCCGTGGAAGCGGTGCATTTCCAGGTGGGACCGTCGCTGCGCGATCTGGGCGCGCGCAATGCCGACTATATCGGCGCCGAATTCAAGTTCGGCTGGTAGAGCGTAGAGCTGCAAAACGGTAAAGCGGCAGGGTTTGCATTCCGTCGTCACGATGACGCGCTAGAAGAGGTCATGTCATGAGCACCCAGGATTTTTCCGCCGCTGCCGACGCAGCAGCAGTCGCCGCGTCGTCGGAACTCGAGTTTCCGTTTTCCTCGCTGGAATACCGGCAGCATCAGATGTTCCCGCGCCTGTCGGCGGCGGAGATTCAGAGCCTGCGGCGCTTCGCCCGGCCGATGTCGTTCAAGGCGGGCGAGTTCATCTTCGAAACCGGACGCGTGGCGCTCGGCCTGTTCGTGCTGTTGCATGGGCGCGTGCGGATCGAGTCGCGCGATAGTTTCGGCCGTGCGACGCTCGTCACCGAACACGACGACGGCCATTTCATGGCGGAGATGGCGCAGCTGTCCGGCAAGCCGGCGTTGATCGACGGCATTGCGTTGACGGAGGTCGAGACGCTCGTGATCGAGCCGGAGCGGCTGCGTGCGCTGATCGTCGCCGACGCGCAACTCGGCGAGCACATCATGCGTGCGCTGATCCTGCGGCGGCTCGGACTGATCGAGCAGGGGCTGGGGCCGATCATCGTCGGCAATGGCGACGATGCGCGGCTCGTCAGACTGCAAGGCTTTCTGCGCCGCAATGCGTATCCGGCGATGGTGATCGACGCTCGCAGCGATCCCGAAGCGATCACGCTGCTGGGCGGCATGACGACGGGCCCCGGCGATTTTCCGCTGGTGTTCTGCCCGAACGGCTCGGTGCTGCGCGCGCCGGACGAGGCGCAGCTCGCGTCATGCCTCGGGCTGGTGCCGACCTTCGAGCCTTCGCATGTGTACGACGTCGCGATTGTCGGCGCGGGGCCGGCGGGACTCGCCGCGTCGGTCTATGCGGCGACCGAGGGTTTGTCGGTCGCGGTGTTCGATCAACGCGCGCCGGGCGGCCAGGCGGGCGCCAGTTCGCGGATCGAAAACTACCTCGGCTTTCCGACCGGCATCTCCGGTCAGGCGCTCGCCGCGCGCGCGTTCCAGCAGGCGCTGAAGTTCGGCGCGCATCTGGCGATTCCCGGCAAGGTCTTGTGCGTGGAGCGGCAGGACGGTTTGTTCGTGCTGTCGCTGTTCGACGGGCAGCGCATCAGCGCTCGCACGGTCGTGGTGGCGAGCGGCGCGGCGTACCGCAAACCGTCGGTGCCGGGCTTCGAGAACTTCGAAGGACGCGGCACCTATTACTGGGCGTCGACGATCGAAGCGAAGCTGGTGAAGGGGCAGGACATCGTGCTGATGGGCGGCGGCAATTCGGCCGGCCAGGCGGTGGTGTTTCTGGCCAACTTCGCGCGCAGCATTCGCGTGCTGATTCGCGGCGAGGACCTGTGTTCGAGCATGTCGCGGTATCTGATCGACCGGATCGGATCGCTGCCCAATGTGACGCTGTGCACGCGTTGCGTGCTGCAAGGACTCGACGGCGATGAAGCCGGTCTCACGCAGTTGCGGATTCGTCGCGAGGACGAGCAGAGCGACGCAACGATCGACGAGACGCTCGAAACGCGCCATCTGTTTCTGTTTATCGGCGCGGACCCGAAGACCGATTGGCTCGGCGCGAGCGGTGTCGAACTCGATAATCGCGGCTTCGTCGTCACCGGCTTCGCTCGCAGCGAACAGCATGGGATCTCGCCGGAAGCGAACGCGCGCTATCCACTCGAAACCAGCGTGCCGGGCATGTTCGCGGTCGGCGACGTGCGCTCGGAGTCGGCCAAACGCGTGGCCGCCGCGGTGGGCGACGGCGCGGCGGTGGTGAGTCAGATTCACGCGTATCTGAGCCGGACGGCGGCCGTCGCCGCATAGCGTTTCGGTTCGCGCGCCGGACTTTTCTGTACGCCTTATTGCGGATTCCCAAAACGAGTCATGCGCGAGCGCCGGCCCAGGCACTGACCTACGCGCCGGCGCATACGCGCGGACCGCTCGATCACATCACACGGAGCACGAATCATGTCTTACTTCACCACTGCGGACGGCACGTCGATCTATTACAAGGATTGGGGCACGGGCCAGCCGATTGTGTTTTCCCACGCCTGGCCGCTCAACGCGGACGCCTGGGACGCGCAGATGATGTTCTTCGCCGAGCGTGGCTACCGCGTGATCGCGCATGACCGTCGCGGTCACGGGCGTTCGTCGCAACCGTGGCAGGGCCACGACATGAACACTTACGCGGACGATCTCGCCGGGCTTCTTGACTCGCTCGATCTGACGGACGCGATGCTGGTCGGTCATTCGGCCGGTGGCGGCGAAGTGGTGCGTTACATCGCGCGCCATGGCACGAAGCGGGTGGCGAAGGCGGTGTTGCTCGCCGGGGTGCCGCCGCTCATGTTGCAAACACCGGCGAATCCCGACGGCCTGCCGATGGCGGTATTCGACGGCATGCGCGCGGGCGTGCGCGCCGACCGTGCGCAATTTCTGAAGGACGTCGCGGCGCCGCTGTTCGGTGCGAACCGGCCGGACGCCAAGGTGTCGCAAGGCACGCTCGACGCCTTCTGGCGCGACGGCATGCAGACCTCGATCAAGGCGGTGTACGACTGCATCAAGGCATTTTCGGAAACCGACTTCACCGACGACCTTCGGCGCGTCACCGTGCCGGCGCTGGTGCTGCAAGGCGACGATGATCAGATGGTGCCGCTCGGCATCTCGGGCGTGCCGACGGCGAAGCTCATGCCGCAGGCGCGGCTGAAGATTTACGCAGGCGCCTCGCACGGCTTGTGCACGACGCACGCGGACCGCGTGAACGCGGATCTGCTCGAATTCATTCAGTCGTAGCGGAGTAGGCCGGCGGCGGTGTGTTCTCCGCCGGTCGACGCCGTGAGACGGCTTTTTCGCCGCTCTTGCCGGCGCCTTTGCGGACGGTTTTTACCGCGCTCGTCGAGGTGGTGTTCGCATCGTTCCTGGTCTTCGCGTCGCTCTTCCCGCTGCGTTTGCGCAGCTTGCCGAGCAAGGCCTGCGCCGCCTTCGCATCGGACGTACCGGCGGCGCGTTGCAACTCGGCTACGAGCGGCGCCAGCAAACCGACGGCTTCGTCTGCACGGCCTTGTGCGTCGAGCAAACGCGCCATGGCCGTCGACGCCCGCAACTCCCACATCTTCGCGCCCTGCTCGCGGGCAAGCTGCCGTGCTTCCGAAAAGCACGCGGACGCGGACGCGATTTTCACCTCATAGGCGTCGCTCGCTTTCGCGTGCTGCGCCGCTTCGGCTTGAGCCGCGAGACCGAATGCCCGCCAGACTTCCGGCAGGAAAAACAGTTCGCCGTTGCTGCGGCAAAAGTCGCGCGCGTCGTTGAGTCGTGCTGCAGCTTCCGTGATGCGTCCGTGTTCGATCAGTGCTTCGGCGTACGCCACGATAAACGGCGTGATCAGGCGCCGGAAGCCGCGCGACATCAACGCGTCGAGCCGCGTGTCGAGCACCGCTAGCGCCTGTTCGGCGCGTCCTTCGAGAATGTCGCGGCAGGCGGCCAGGCAGTCGCAATAGTCCAGCCAGTTCGTGAAGCCGTGCAGCGCGGCCTGCGATCGCATGATGTCGATAAAGCGCGAGCCGCGCGCCAGATCGCCGGACATCAGCGCGAATGGAATGACCGTGGCGCCCAGCACGTGCGTGAGCGACGGTTCGAGCGTGTCAGGACGGATCGTGTCGACGACGGTATCGATCAATGCCGTGGCCGCGTCGGGGTCGCCCTGCAGCCACGCGATCCGGCCGAGCGTGCCGTTGCAGTACACCGCGGGATCGACCGCGAAACAGCCGCCGCTCTGCGCGTCGCGCCGCATCTGCACGATGCGTTGACCGACGTTCTCCAGTCCGGCCTTGGCCAGTGCGTGCTGACCATGACAATGCTGCGAAATGGCGCCGACCTGGTCGGCGAGAATCTTCTGCCATGGCGTGCCGTGCTGCGCAGCGAGTTGCTGGAACTGCTTCGCCACGTTGATCGATTCATTGATGTTGCCCAGCGACAGCATGGTGTTCCACAAGCCCCATAGCGCGTGAGCCTGGACGGTCTGGTCGCCGCTCGCGGCGGCGCGCGCGAGCACGTCGCGCCAGAGTTGCGCCGCTTTGGACACCGGTCCGCACACATACGGCAACGCCGAAGCCAGTGCCGCGCGCACGCGCATGTCGCTGGCGGTATCGACGGCGCCGGCGGGCAGTGCGTCGAGCGCGTCCACCGCCTGCGTGGCGCGGGTGCAGCATTCTTCGATCATGCCCGCATCGAGCAATGCGCTCACCAGGTTCGACGCCAGTTCGACGCCGACGCGCGCATCGCCGTCGGGCGAAAAGGCCCAGTCACAGGCCACGCGTGCGTCTTCCAGCGTTTGCTGGCGCTCCTGCGGATTGGTGGCGTGGTTGCGCTGGCTCTCGTCCGTTTGTGCCTGGAAGCAACTGGAGAGATAGCGGGCATTGCGCGACGTGATGGTCTGCAACTCGCCCTCGGCGACCAGCTTCTCCAAGGCATACGCACGGGTCGATTCGGACAGGCGGTACTTCGCGACCGGTCCGTCGAACTCGACGTTCACGAGCGATTTCGCCACGAGCTCCGTGATCGCGCTGATCGCGTTCGCGACCGAATGCTCCGAGTCGCAGGTGACCGCGCACATCGCTTCGAATGTGAAGCTGCCGCCGAAGATCGCCAGACGGCGGAACAGGGTCCGCGTGTCGGTGTCGAGTATCGCGAAGCTCCAGTCGAAGGTTGCGCGCAAGGTTTGATGACGCGGCAGCGCGGTGCGGTAGCCGCCTGCCAGAATCGCCATGCGATCGTCCAGCCGGCGGTACACGCCTTCCACGCCCAGCGCGACGACGCGCGCGGCTGCGAGTTCGATCGCGAGCGGAATGCCGTCCAGCCGGCGGCAGATCTCGCCGACCAGGCGCAATTCCTCCGGGTCGGCGCCAATGGCGCTTTGCAGCGAGTTGGCGCGCTGCAGGAACAGCTTCACCGCCGAACAGCGCAGAATGTCGGCCGCGCCTGCCTGCGGTAACGGCACGTCGAGCGGATCGACCCGGAAGACCGCCTCGGGCAGAATGCGCAGCGGTTCGCGGCTCGTGACCAGTACGCGCAGCTGGTCGTTGCCGGCCACGATCGCATCGACGATCGTCGCGATGGCGCCGATCACATGCTCCGCGTTGTCGAGCACCAGCAGCCTGAGTTGCTGGCCGAACGCCTCGGCCAACTGCGCCACGGTGGGCGGCTCGGGCAGGTCGAGCCCGCAGGTGTCGGCGATCGCGCGGAGCGCCTCGATCTGAGTGCTCAGTGTGGCCAGTTCGACAAAGCTCACCGGTTCGTTGAAGTCACCCGCGGTGTGGCGAGCGGCTTCGATCGCGAGACTCGTCTTGCCGATGCCGCCCGCGCCGACGAGTGTCAGCACATGCGTTTGCGACAGCATCGCGCGAATCTGCCGGACTGCGTTGTCACGTCCCTGCAATCCAGCCTTGGACGGCGGCAGGCTGCGCGCGTTGCTCGCCGGTGCGGCGAACTGGGCGGCGCTCGCGTTCTTGCGCCGCTGCAGAAGCTGGTAGCCGCGGCCAGGCACCGTGAGAATCAGATCGCGGTCCGGGCCGAGGATTTTGCGCAGCGCCGACAGGTGGACCTGAACGTTGTTTTCTTCGACGACCGTGTTCGGCCAGACGCTGTCCATCAGCTCGTCTTTCGTGACGAGGCGTCCGCCGGCGGACGCGACGACCGCGAGAATATCGAAGGCGCGTGACCCGACATGCACGACCTCGCCGTTCTTCCGCAAAGTGCGCATGTCCAGATCGATCTGGAAGCTGCCTATTTCGATCATGATGTTCTTCAGGTTCAGGAATAGGGGGCGTGCATGGAAAACACGACTGTGCGCCGGCGGGACTGGACGGGCTGGGCGGCTGAGTTTGGCAGGCTCGACGTTACCCTGACCCAACCCTTGCGTCTTGCATGTAAGTACGATGCTTTGTAAGAAAGTCGTTGCCGCGCTCGGGCGGGCTATCGTCTGATTAAAGCAGGGCTGTTTGAAGCCGGTCGATCGAAGCGCGCCGAGGGCCGGCGCGCTTTACTTTACTTGCGGGTCTCGCGGCGCCACGTGCCGGGCGGCGCGCCGACCAGTTGCGAGAAGGTGCGGGTGAAGTGGCTTTGATCGGCGAAGCCGCAAGCAATCGCGATCTCCGACAACGGCGCGTCGGAATGCTTCAGCAGATCGCGCGCGCGATCGATGCGCCGCTCCACCAGCCACTGATGCGGCGTGCGGTCCGTGGTCTCGCGAAACGCGCGGATGAAGTAACTGCGCGACAGATTGCACGCGCTGGCGATTTCTTCGAGCGAGATGCTGCCTTGCGTCTTCGCGAGCAACATGTCTTTCGCGCGGGTTTCCTGCAGGCTAGAGAGGCGCCGGCTTTTCTTGTCCGACTCGCTCGCGACCTTGCCATAGCGGTCGATCAGATGCGTGCCGAGCGCGACACCCAGTTGCTCGACAAACAGCGGACTGGCCTCGCTACGGCTGTCCAAAGTCAGCGCGAGCACTTGCGCCAGGTGACCGAAGATCGGGTCCTTCTTGCCCAGCAGCGACGAGAAGCCGGTGATCGCCGAACCGCCGCGCTCATAGCAGGTGTTCGTGACGAATGCGTGTGACAGCTCGACGAGCACGAAGTCGAACGCGCCGTGCAGATCGGCCCGGTAGTCGTCTTCGAAATTGCGAACGTAGACCGAGTTCTCTTCGAAGTCGTGCAGGGTCGACCGGTTGTTGGACACGATCCGCCGACGGTGCCCGGCCGCCAGCGAAACGCCGATCAGGAAGCCTCGGTCCGACGGTGGCGTAGCGACTTCGCTGGTGTTCTGCTCGCGCCGGCATTTACGATAAAACGTGAACTCGCCGGTGTGCAGTTCGAGGTCTTTATGCAGTTGATTGGAAACACATCCGAGTGAGTCTTTTTGCCGGGATGCCGTGGTGGTGAAAATGTCTGCGTCGTTGAGCATGATCCGTCACCTCTGTTTGTCGCGCGGCAGATTGTCAGTCCGCTGCGTCTGGCCAAAATCATGGAGGGTGAAAGTCGGCGTGGTGGCGCGATTATCTCGGAAAAAGACAAATGTTAAATATTTATTTTCGTTGAGCTTCCAGTGTGTAATTCAATAAGCCTTTAGTCGGCTTTCTATGGGCGTGCAATGGGCTGTGTAATGTCGCTGGTGTTCGCCATGAGCGGATATCCGCGCCGACGCGCTTTGCCGCGTTATGACGGCGACCCAAGACCGAACGACTCAGCCAGTCGTGGTCCTTTGAGACGCAGCGGTTCGACCGCCGCGCGCCGCGCCGTGGCCCAGTCGGCGAGCGCTCGGACCACGTCCGGTGTCGCCGTGGATGCACCGAGTGCTTGTGCGAGGCTGACGGCGTCGTCGGCGGCTTTCGAGGTGCCCGAACCCGTATGCGGCCGCAGCGTGCAGGCGGCGTCGCCGACCAGCGCGACACGCCCTTGAGCGAACGACGGACTCAGCACGTCGGCGATGGCTTGCAGGAACGGCGCACCGGTGGCCGCCACCAGTTGCGACAGCGCAGGCGGCAAATGCCCAGCGGCCGTGTGTTGCAGATGCGCGAGCGAGTGCGCCGACAGTTCGCCGGGCGCGATCGACGCATGGTGATGCCGGCCTTCGCGGTCCGTCAGAAACGAAGCGAGCGTGGCCGCGTCGGTTTCGTTTCTATACCAGAGCCAGTTGAAGCGGCGCTTGCCCGCTTCGAGCGAGCCGTCGAGCGCGGGAATCAGAAATGTCATGAACAGCGCGCCGTCCGCGCGTAACAGCGTCATGTTCTCGATCAGCTCCGCGATATCGGCGTGTTGGAACGCGCTTTCGTCCACCACGCCGCGCCACGCGATATAGCCCGCGTAAGACGACGCGCTGGCTGGGAACAGCATGGCGCGAAGCCGCGAGCCGGTGCCGTCGGCGGCGATCAGGAGATCCGCGCGCAGCGGCTCGGCGTGCTCGTCGAACTGGATCGTCACGCCCTCCGCGTCTTGCGCGAGGCGGGCGACCGTGTGCCCGTAATGCATCGCGCCGGACGGCAGCATGCTGCACAACGACCGGTAGACGGCGTCCCACGACGAGAACGGCAGCAACTCGGGCTCGTCGCGAATCACGCCGCCCTCGGCGTCGAGCCAGCGGCGCCGGTGCGCGGGCACCGACAGCATGCCGCGCACCGGATAGCCGTGCTGTTCGAGAAAGTGGAACATCTGCCGCAACACCACCACGCCGCCGCCGCGACCGCGCAGCGGCGCCGCTGAGCGTTCATAGACGTGGACGTCGTGACCCTTGCAGGTCAGCGTCAACGCGCAGGCGAGGCCCGCGATCGAACCACCGGCGATAGCAATTTTCATAGGCGTTGCGCTGTGGATCGAAGTGATGCTTCGGTCGAAGCGGAAGGGGTTTTCATTGGCCTTGCGTTAATGCGGACTTTAGCGCGTCGGGCAGGGTTTCATTCTGGCATTAATGGACTGAACCCGGGCCTGAAACCGCCCTGAAAACCCCGCTGGCTCAGGACAATTAATAAAAATTAGCAACGGTTACGGACGCGTCGTCGTATGCTTTTTTCACCGTTGAGACAACCCACAGGAACGTAATGAAGAAGCAGATCCGGCACGCGTGGTCCATGCAGGCAAAAGCCTGGTGCCTCGTGATATTGAGCATGATCGTGAGCGCCTGGCCGCTTGCCGCGTCGGCCGCCGCGCCGCAGGTCCGAACCCAGGGGCCGGGCTTTTACCGGATCATGGTCGGGCAATTCGAAGTGACCGCGCTGCTCGACGGCACGCATCCGTTTCCGATCGACACGGTCGTCGAAGGCGTTCCGAAAGCTGAAATCGCCCGCGACCTCGAACGCGATTTTCTGCATGCGCCGGTACAAGGTTCGATCAACGCGTTTCTGATCAACACGGGCTCCAAACTGATTCTGATCGATACCGGCGCAGGCGTGCTGTACGGCGATTGCTGCGGGCATATGCTGGCCAATCTGCGCGCTGCCGGCTATCAACCCGCGCAGGTGGACGAAGTGTTGCTCACGCATCTGCATAAAGACCACGTGGGCGGCATCATCGCCAACGGCGCGATGGTGTTTCCGAATGCGGTGGTGCGGGTCAGCCAGGCCGAAGCGGACTATTGGCTGAATCCGGCTAACAAGCTGACCGCGCCGAGTTTCCTCAGCACCTTCTTCGACGCGGCGGTCGCGTCCGTCGCGCCTTATGTCGCGGCGGGGCGGTTCAAGACCTTCAGCGGCAATACGGACCTCGAAGCGGGTATTCACGCCATCGCGTTGCCCGGCCATACGCCGGGTCATACGGCGTATCTTGTCGACAGCGAGGCGAAGGATCTGCTGGTGTGGGGCGATGTGATTCATGTGGCATCGATCCAGTTGCAGAACCCCGCGGCCACCGTCGAGTACGACACCGACGCGGCGTCGGCACAGCGCTCGCGCCGCTACGCGCTGAACCTCGCGGCCGACCGGCACTATCTGGTGGGCGCCGCGCACATCGCGTTTCCGGGCTTGGGGCATATCAGAAGGAACGGCACGACGTATGACTGGGTACCAGTCAACTACGAAGCCGCACCTGCGCCATGATCGCGGCGTCGGGTTCGTCTTTCATCACTTCGAGAGAACGGCAAATGAAAACGGAAACGGTTTCGGCCTCGGTCAGACAGCACACGCTGCAAGCGAACGGCGCCCGTCAGGCAGCTTGCCAGGCTTCGTACGAGCAGAGCGGCGCAGCCTTCGATGACGCCGGTGTGTCGGTATGGAATCACGTGATCCACGCGTTGCGCCGCGTCGACCGGAACGAGGGCGAGGGCGAAGGCGCGGGTGAAGCCTTCCTGCTGCGGCCTGCTTCGCGGCGCGCGGCTTATGCGCTGTCGCCGCACGTTCAGGTGGAAGTGGTGGAGCGCTTGTCCGAGTCGTCGATCGCGGTGCTGTGGCAGGACGCCACGCGCTGCCGCTACGCCGACCAGGTGTGGATCAGTTGCCGCGCCCGGCTCAAGGGGCGCTGCGCGTTGAGCGGCGCGGTGATCCGGCGCGACGACATGATCTACAAGCCGAGAGTGCGCGCGTCGATTCCGGCCAATGCGGCGGCGATGATTCTCGCCTCGGTGGTCGAGCAACTGCCGGCCATGAAGGTGGCGATGACGGGCAGCATGCGCTA